>JAJTDU010000072.1 GCA_021298725.1 Verrucomicrobiaceae bacterium
ATCCGTGTCGGCGTCTGTGCTGGAGCGGAGTATGGACCGGCGAAACGCTGGCCGCTGGAGCGCTTTGCGGAGGTGGTGAATCAAATCTCAGCCAAGCATGCGCAATTCCGCTGGCAGTTGTTCGGCGCTCCGGGAGAGAAAGACATGGGCGAAACGCTCTCTGCCATGCTTCAAGCGCCGCATGAGAACCTCGTCGGCAAAACACGCCTCACCGAACTCATCGCCAAGCTGCGCCAGTGCCAGCTCCTGCTCACCAATGACACCGGCACCATGCATCTCGCCGCCGCGCTCGGGATTCCGACCGTGAGCATCTTTGGCTCGACATGCCCCATCGAAACTGGTCCGCTTGGAGATCGCCACACTGTGATTCAACACAAAGTTCCATGCAGCCCATGTTTCGAGCGCGAGTGCCCTTGGGGGCATTACGACTGCATGACGAAAGTCACGCCGGCTGAAGTAGCCGCAGCAGTGCTCCAAGCGACGGGTGTGACGGATGCCAATCTGCCATAGCGGCGGGTCGTTGACGCAAGAGGCTTTCAAACACGCGGACGGGCTTGCGCTTTGCCGCCCTGATGGCACTGCATGCCATGCGCCGCCTCGACCAACTGCTCTCCTCCCTCGGCTACTGCTCACGGCGCGAGGCCATGGCCTTCGTCAAAGAAGGCCGTGTGAAGCTGGCGGGCGTGGTTTTAAAGCGGTCGGATCAACGCGTCGATTCAGCGCTCATCACCGTCGATGACCTGCCGCTTGAAGCCCCCGAAGGCTTGCTGGCGATGCTGCACAAACCGGTGGGTTATGCCTGCACCCACAGCACGGATGAGGGGCCAAATATCTATGAGCTGCTGCCCTCCCACTGGCCTGACCGCAATCCGGTGGTGACGAGCGTGGGCCGCCTAGACAAGGAGACCAGCGGCCTGCTGCTCATGACGGACATCGGCGGTCTCGTGCATCGCTTTACCTCTCCGAAAGCGGAGGTGGAGAAGGTTTATGTGGCTGAACTCGACCGCGAACTCGATCCGCAGCTCGTGGAAATCTTCGCCAAGGGCGACCTCATGCTGCGTGGCGAGGAAAAGGCGTGCCTTCCAGCCAAGTTGGAGATTGTTTCACCCAAGACTGCCCGTCTCACGATCACCGAGGGGCGCTATCATCAAGTGCGCCGCATGTTTGCCAGCCAGGGCTGGCCTGTGGAGAAGCTGCACCGCGAGCGCTTTGGCTCGCATGTGCTCGGTGATCTGCCGGAAGGCGAGTGGCGGATGCTTCCGGTGGATCAAGCGTCACGTTGAAGACATTCGTCTAGATGATCGTCTATTCGGAGAAAGTTGCGCGGTGGTTGAAGCACGGCATCATCGCCCCACGCATGTCCGCTGAATCCGTCACACCCGCCCTCTTGTTCACCCTCAGCCCTGAGGAGACGCGGGTGCTAGGATGCTTGGTGGAGAAGGAAATCACGCTGCCGAAGGCACGGGTGAGCCGACTGCAACATTTGATCGGGGCGGTGAAGTAATCCGCAGCTTTCGCTATTCCAGCCGCTTCAGGCTGCCGATGCGGTAGGCACCGCCGAGCAGGCGCATGTTGTCGCGCTCAGCATTGAAGGTGTCGAGGTGGAGGATGTGCGGGAAGTCATCGAGTTCGATGACGTGCCAAGTCTCCTTGGCGCTTTTGAAGGCCTCGGCGAGGTCGTTGAGGTCGTTGATGACCTTGCCATTGACCTTGTTCACCACCTGGCCGCCGAGCTTGTCGTAGCCCTGGGCACCGGGCGTGGGAAGCACGAGACTGAGGAAGACGAGCTTCTTGCGGCCTGCTTCCTCGTATTTCTCAGGATTGGTGGCGATGCGGGCAAGGCGCAGGATGGCCCCGCTGCGCTGCTCCTCGCCAAAGGCATCCAAATAAGGCTGTGACAGCTCCTGGAAGAGCAATCCGCCCATGAGAACGTAGCGCGGACCGCGGTCGAACTGATAAGGCAGCACGAGGTGGGCCTCAGGCTTTTTGCGGGCGAGCGTGCCGTTCAAGGTCACTTCCTTGCCTTCGCGGATGACTTTCATCTCTACTTTGTCGCCCACATAAGCGCGTCCGCGCACAAGATGGCCAGCGCTGAGGGCACCGTACTGCGGGTCTTTGTAGTCGCCGCGAGAGTCGATGGTGAAACCGTTGATGGAGACCAAGATGTCTCCCTTTTTCATGCCGGCCTGCTCTGCGGAGGCGCCTTTGACCACCGCGCTGATCAGCACGCCGGGTTCGTTGGGTTTGAGGCCCAAAAATTCGCGGAATTGCTCGTCCTGCGTGGCCTGCAACTCCATGCCGAGGCCTGGAAAGCCTTCGTAGCTGCCATCGGCCACGTCTTTGAGGAAGTGCTCAATGATAGGCGCGGGCAGGATGGTGGTGACCTGGTTTTTCGAATCGTAGCTCAGCAACAATCCGGCGAGCTTGTTTCCCTTCACCACCGGGAGCGTGAAGCTGTTTGCCTCGCTGCGGATGATGCCGGTGGCTTCATAGACGAGGAAACCGGAGCCTTCGACGATGTAGCGGCGTGACATCACCTTGCTGATGTTCAGCGGGCTTTCGATCAGCTCGCCCACACGGCCGGTTTGAAGAATGGTGACCGCGTCGCCGATGCGGGCGCTGGCGTCGATGCTCATGGGCTTCAAGCCAGCAAAGAACGCTTTCTGTTTGTCCGAAGGCGGAGACTCCAGCAGCGCGAGATTGGCCTCGTAATCGACCGCCACGACCTTCGCGGGGGTTTTCTGGCCGCTCTCCGGCAGTTCCAGCTCCAGGTAAGTCGCGTCCGCCGCCATCTGGGCGGTGACGAGCACACGATTGCCTGCCAAAACCACGCCAAGGCCACGGCGACCGCTGGGGGATTCCTTCTGCCAGGGCAGATGCAGATTGTACGACTGCGAGGTGGCGTTCACCTTCACCAACGAGCTGTTTTGCACCGTAGGCTGCGCCGCAGCGGCAGCATTGGTGAGAACGCGTTTCTTTTTCGGAGCGGCAGGCCCGGGAGACTGAGCGTGCAGACAGGAGGCGCTGGTGGCGAGGAGGAGGAAGGACGTGAATAGCTTCATGAGGTCGTCTTGGCGAAAGGTTTCAGGACAGGTCGTCGGCTTCACTCCTCACCGACAAAGGAGTCTCCCTGGATGTTGTAGGTCTGCATGATGCGCGGATGCGCGGCCTCGGCGAGCTCACGCTTCAGCACCAGCGGACGGCTTTTTTCCAGCAAGCGGATCTCGATGAACGCCTGATCTTTTTTCGCCAGCGCAGACTGCACATCCTTCAGAGACTTGATCTTCACGCCATTGATCTCGTCCACGATGCTGTGGGCGTAAGGCGTGAGCCAGGTGTTCACTTCATCCGGCAGCACGTTCGTCAGCACCACCGGCTCCGGGCGCTCGACGTAGAGCTTGTCGGTGAGGAAATTATCGAAGACATAGCTCACCGTGCGATCGCGGATCTGATGCGCGTCCATCAGGTTGCGATCCATCGGCTGGAACACCAGGCCGGCGAAGACGACGTAACGCGGACGCTGGTTGTAGGTGGCTCCCAAGCGGACGTACGGGTCAAAGCGCTTCAGCGTCACCGTGGCCTCCTGCTTCTTGCCGCCACGCAGGAACTCCAGCTTGATTTTGTCTCCTGCGAACTTGCGCTCAACGATCTCGTTCATGTCCATCAGCTCGCCCTCGAAGCGGACGAGCCCGTTGTTGAGCACCGGGTTGTCGTCAATGCTCAGGATGACATCGCCAATCTTCAAAATCTCGCCCACGCTGCCGGCGGGCTCGACATCGGCCACCATCACGCCGACGCCTCCGCCATGGGTGCCCAGCGCCTTGGCCTGTGCCGGGTTTTCGATGGGGAAATCACTCGCCGCGAGATCGACATAGTGGTCGTAGCGCCCGTCTTCGATGTCCTTGAGGAAGCGCTTGATGACCGGCACCGGGATCATGTAGCCCACGTTTTGCGCCACCCGGCCGCTGAAGCCCTGGAAGGCCACGCCGACTACCTTGCCGCCTTGCAGCACCGGTCCGCCGGAGTTGCCCGGATTGATCGCCGCGTCCACCTGGATGGCTAGATGCGAATCCACACTCGTGTGGCTGTAGGGCCGGAAGTCGATGCGCGAGACAACACCGCGTGTCACCGAGATGCGATCCCCACCGATGGGATAGCCGACGGCGATCACCTCGGTGTTGAGTTGAGGAATGCCGCCGAAGTCGAGTGGCTTGAGTTTTTCAAAGTGGGCCGGGTCCTCCGCCTCGATCAGCGCCAGATCGCAATCATGCGCGATGTGGACGATTTTGGCCGGATGCGGCTCCGGGTCGTTGCTGGTGCGGATCAGAATGCGCGTGGCATTGCTGACGACGTGCGCGTTCGTCAAAAAACGGTTCTTGCCGATGAGAAAGCCCGTTCCGCTGCCACCGCTGGGCTGTCCTGCGTTCCACGGCTCCCGGTAGTCGGGAACCAGCACGGAAACGTCGATGTTCACCACACCGTCCCAGGCTCCCGAGCCAAGATCAATGGCTTGGCTTGCCGTAGGAGTTTCCGGCGCCGGTTGCGCCATGACAGGCGGCAGCAAAGCGAGGGCGAAAAGAGTCAGGAGCGGTCGGATGTTCATGCAAATAGCTGTAAGTCATAAACATACGCGTCCCGCTCCTCCAAACACAAGTTTGCTGATGAAATAATCCAGGACAGCGGTCCAGTGACTCAATCTGCCGCAGCACTCCGCAGTTCCAGACGCGGGCGGGCATTCATTTTCAAAACAACCACCGAGGTCCGGCCTACTTCGGTCAGCCCGATGATTTCCGGCCCCACTTGGGTGAAATGCGCTGCCCAGGCATCTTTACGAGGATCAAACAGACGAACCATGCCTCCTGACACAGGGTCAATGCCTGAAAGGTTCGGTCCTTTGTGCAGATTGCAGTGCTGGCAGGCCAGGGCGAGGTTTTCCAGACTATCAGCACCACCATGCTTGAGCGGTAGAACATGCTCAATGTGAAACAGCGACCAAGCCTCGTCCTCCTGACGCGCCCCACAATACTCGCAACACTGATGGGCTCGCTGACGGACTCTTTGTCTCAGCGCAGCATTCATGGTCTGGGTCAGGCGTTGGCGAGCAGCTTTCTGGCCTTCAATTGCAGGCTCGAGATGTATTGACCAGCCCAGACAAACATTTCGTACTCGGACCGCTCGTCAGGTGTTAAATGCCCCTCGTTGCACTTGTCTGCCAGTTGGTCGATCCGCGACTGCACGTCGGGCGTGGCCCGCATTTGCAGCACCTCCCGTGCCGCCTCGCGCGTCATGTGCTCGGAAACGGGCGCGAGCGACTTTTCCAGAAGAGCAAAAGCGGTCTGAGACATGACTTAACTATGCTGGCTCAGAATACGAGTTCAAGCGGCCAATCACTTCTTCCCGGCCCTCTTCCTGGCCTCCATGAGCTTCTTCAATTCTTCGGCACGTTTGGCATTCTGCGCTTCAGCGCTGTTCGGGTTCGCCGGATCGGTGATCATCGGGAAGTCATCCGTGCGGAACGGCGTGACGGGCAGGCCTTCGGCGGAAAAGACGTTGCACACCGGATTGTCGGACCAGGCATAGCGCACGGCGACAGGCTGCGGCACGGCGGGGCTGCTGACTTCGATCTGGTTCGTGCCTTTCTTCGAGCCACCGATGATGCTGGCTTTGGCCCAGACCCATTTTTTGTCCTCACCGCAGATGGCGAAGCCCTGTGGCTCATCCATATCGACGGTGCGCAGGCCGGATGGGGCATGGTCAAAGGTCAGCCGTGCTTTGCCGCCGTCAAACTTCGCGGCCTTCAGCTCTGGGCTGCGCCAGGGCAGCTTCTGGCCGTAATCATTCACCAAGGCCCAGCGGGCGAGGCGTTCGGCCACATCACGTTTGTTCTTCGGATGGATGTCATTGGCCTCGCCGAGGTCGGTGATGACGCACTGGCCGGTTTGGGGCAGTTTGCTCATCGAGAGCGTCTGCGCCTCACGCAGTTCGGCCCAGTCGCTGTCTCCGGGCTCGGTCTGGTAGGGTTTGAAGTCGGCCAGTTGCACCCAGTAGAAGGGGAAATCGCCCTGCTGCCATTCTTTGCGCCAATGCTCGATCATGAAGGGGAACAGCTCGCGATACTCCTTCGCGCGGCTGGCGTTCGACTCCCCCTGATACCAAATCGCCCCCTTGATGCCGTAGCCAATCGTCGGATGCAGCACGCCCGCATACAGATTGCCCGGGCGATGCTGACCGGTCAGCGGATTCTGCGGCGCACGCGGCGGATTCGCCGGAATCGACTTGCCCGCCTTGAGCGCTTCCTTGCGCGCCAGCGCCCAGGCATCGACCTTGGCTTTGTGATCGGCCAACTGCTTGTCGAAGGCCGCCTGCGTGAAGGTCGCCTCGGTCTGCTTCCACTTCGCGATGATC
Source organism: Verrucomicrobiaceae bacterium (assembly GCA_021298725.1). Lineage (GTDB taxonomy): Bacteria > Verrucomicrobiota > Verrucomicrobiia > Verrucomicrobiales > Verrucomicrobiaceae > Prosthecobacter. The sequence goes on from JAJTDU010000072.1 coordinate 6,406, forward strand.
GAGGCAAAGCGCGGATCATTCTCCAACACGTCGCGCTTCACCCAGGCCTCACAGGCGCTGCCGCCCCAGGCGTTGTCGATCAGGCCCACCGGCACGCCGAGGATTTCATGCAGCACCCGGCCAAAATGATAACCCACCGCCGTGAACTGGCCTGCGTTCGCCGGGCTGCACTCTTCCCACTGGCCTTTGAAATCGTCCTGAATCTCCTGTGTGCCGACTTGTGGCACCGAGATGAGGCGAATCAGCGGATGCTTCGCCTCCGCGATGTCCAAATCAGCATCCCAGGTGCCGCCGAGGTTGAAACCCATGTTCGACTGCCCCGAGCAGACCCACACCTCGCCCACGAGCACGTTTTTCAGCTCACGCGTGCTGCTGCCCTTGATCGTGATCGTCGCTGGTTTCGCATTCGCAGGCAGCGCGTCGAGTTTCACGGTCCATTTGCCTGCCGCATCGGCTTTGGCGGTCTTCGTCTGGTCCGCAAACGTCACCGTCACCTCCGTGCCAGGCGCATCCCAACCCCAGAGCGGATTTGCCTGCTTCTGCTGCAGCACCATGTTGTCGCCAATGATGGCCGGGAGTTTCAATTCCGCGTGAGCGGTCAGCACGAGGCTAGCGAGGAGGAGGCAGAGGGAACGCATGGTGGGAGAAAAGTTGGGCGCTTGGAACGCCGCACGAGCGCAAATCATTGCAGCACGATGCAAGGATTGTGCTGCGGACCGTCCGAAGCGTGTGCTAGCTTTTCGCGTGACTCGTTTCGTCCTCGCCGCCGCACTTCTTCTCGTTCTCGCTTCCTGCGGGAAGTCGCGTCCGCGTGCAGATCTCGTGTTCATCAATGGGGCCGAGCCGGAGAGCATTGATCCGGCGATTGTGACCGACCAGGTCGGCATGCGCATCGCTTCCGCGCTTTTTGAAGGCTTGTGCCGCATTGATGAGGCGGGGAAACCTCATCCGGGCATGGCGGAGCGCTGGGATGTATCGCCTGACCGCAAAACCTACACGTTTCATCTGCGCCCGAACGCCACTTGGAGCGATGGCGTGGCATTCACCACGCAGGACTTCCTCTACTCGTGGAAACGCGTGCTCAGTGCCGAGTTCGGCGCGGATTACGCCAGCCAGCTATACGTCATCAAAAACGCCCGTGCTTTTCATGAGGGCACGCTCAAGGACTTCGCGCAGGTCGGCGTCACCGCGCTGGATGACCGCACACTGCGGGTCGAGCTCGAAAATCCCACGCCCTACTTCATCGACCTCTGCGCCTTCACCACCTTCTCGCCCGTACCGCAGCGCATCGTCGAACAACATGGCACCGCGTGGATCAAGCCGGGGGTTTTGATCGGCAACGGCTCCTACACGCTGGGAGACTGGCTGCTGGACGACCGCATCGTGCTACGCCGCAACGAACGCTACTGGGACGCCGCGAACGTGCCCATGAAGAGCATCGAAATCCTGCCGATCTCCGAGCCGAACACCGCGATCAATTATTTCCTCACCGGACAGGCGGATCTCATCATGGACAAGGGCATGGTGCCCACCTCGCTGACTGCGAAGCTCAAACAGCAGCCGTATTTCCACACCGGCCCCTTCCTCGGCAGCTACTTCACGCGCTTCAACGTCAACCGCGCCCCATTCACCGATCCGAAGATCCGCCGCGCCTTCTCGCTGGCGATTGATCGCAAACGCGTCACCGAAAAAATCACCCAACTTGGCGAGCGCAACGCCTTCAGCCTCACGCCACCGGGTGCCGGACAAAACTACCAGCCGCCGCCCGGCCCTGTATTCGATCCCCAGCGCGCTCGCGAACTCCTTGCTGAAGCGGGTTACCCCGACGGCAAAGGCTTCCCACGCGTCGAATACCTCTACTTTCCGAAACCGGTCGAGCGCAACATCGCCGTCGAACTCCAGGCCATGTGGCAGGAGCATCTCGGCGTCAGCGTCGATCTCGTGAAGCAGGAGTGGAAGATCTACCTCTCGTCGATGAAGGAGAAAAACTACCACCTCTGCCGCAGCAGTTGGGTGGGCGACTACAACGACCCAGGCACGTTCTTGGAGATGTTCCTCTCCACCAGCGGAAACAACCGTACCGGCTGGGCCAACTCGAAATACGACGAATTCATCGCCGCCGCCGCCCGCGAACCCGATTTGAACCAGCGCAGCACGCTCTTCCAACAGGCCGAACAACTCCTCGTCACCGACGAAGCCGTCATTCTCCCCATCTACCACTACGTCGGCGTCCAGTTCTACCACGCCGACCGCCTCACCGGCGTGCAGCCAAACATGATCGACGATCATCCCTTCCGCTGCATGCGGTGGAAAAAGTAGGCTTGTTCTGCGGCAAAAAGCTCTGAGCCAGTTGCGAAGCAACTGGGTTACTGTGCCACCCCCGCCACGGCGATGCCGATCTGCACGCTCGGCTCTGTCGCATCGTTCAATGGCGGTTCGGTGGGCAGGCCGCCCATGGACTTCAAATCATTGCCCACGGACCACAGCAGGCCGCGGGCGTGGTCGTATTGCAGCGGAGCGCCAGTGTAGGGATCGACGGGCACATCGAGGAGATAATTAAAGGTGCGCAGTTGCTCCAGCGTAGCGGGCAGCGTCCTTTGCTCCGCAATGCAGCGGCGGATGGCGAAGAGGGTAACGATCAGATTGCCACGGGCACGAGCGAGCCCGAGGAAGGCGGGCAGCGGTGTGTAGATCTTCATGCGACGCGTGAAATACAACTGCCCTTCCGTGTTCGGATGGAAGGTGCCACGGGCAGTGGGCGCATTTTTGAGCCGAATCTCGGAGGTATGAGCCAGCGGCGCTTTGGCATCCTCGCGCAATTGGCGGAACGCGTTGGCAAAAAGCTGAATGGTCTCGTTCGACTTGAAGAACAAGCGCCCAGGACGCTGCAACTGCGCACCGCCTGGCATGGTGTCGGCCAGTTCGCCACTCTTCGGCCCGAGGATGAGCTTTTTCTCATGCACATAGAAGGCGTTCATCGCTCCCTCCAGCAGCTCGATGCTGGGCTGGCAAACACTGAACTGGCGCTGGAACTGGCGCAGCGTCGCTTCGGAGAGCTTGGTCTGCCGCAGTAGATCGGCGAGCGTCTGCGCGGCACAGTGCTGCGCCTCCAGAGAGCGCTGGTAGCATGAGGGCCAGGCCCACAGCGGCTCCAGCCGCCAGCCGATCTCCGCCAGATCAATCGCTGCCGTGAAGGCCTCTTCTTCCTGCATGCGCCGGGAAAGGTAGGCTGCCTCCGCCTGCTTCAAACGCAGCGCCGTATGCCAGCGTGGGTCACCGCACGGGTCCACCGCATGCCAGGCGGAGTGCGCAGGATGCCAGTCCGCGTCTTCGAGAAGATCCCGCAGATTGTCCAGTGCGGCGCCATTCGACTGAACCACGCGTGACAGCGTGGGCGTGTCCCAGAGCCAGGGCGGCTTGCCATAAAGCGTGGTGTCTTCGAAAGGCACGAGCGATTCGAGGAAGCGCCGCAGCTTTTCGGGCGTCTGAATCGTGGCTGACTGATCCACCGGACGCCGCAGTTTCAAATCCTCATCCGCACCGAATTCAGGATCATCCAGATACACCCAGGTGATGAACACAAACACGAGCAGCCCCAGGCTCAAAACCGCCAGGGTGAGCCACGGCGCCTCGTGTGCGCTCGTCGGAGGCAGATG
>JAJTDU010000073.1 GCA_021298725.1 Verrucomicrobiaceae bacterium
AACTGGTCATACGGCATGTTCGAGTTCAGCGCCTTGATGACGAAGTCGCGGTAATGAAACGCAAACGGCCGGTCATAGTCCTGTTCAAAGCCCGTACTCTCCGCATACCGCGCCACATCCAGCCAGTGGCGTGCCCAGCGTTCGCCATAGGCCGGTGATTTGAGCAGCTCTGCAATGAGGTCAGACAAGTCAGACGCGTCCGAAGTTTCCGATGGCGGTAGCCCAGTGAGATCCAGATGCAGCCGCCGCACCAGGACCGCCTTCTCCGCCGATGGTGCAAAGGTCATGCCCTTCGCGTTCTTCAACAGCAGCTCGTCGATGCTCTTCGCCTGCACCTTCTTCAACGGCTGAAACGCCCACCACTGCCGATCCTCATCCGTGACCACGCTGCTGTCCTTCTTCGGCTTTTTGCCCGCGATCAATGGTGCGGAGTAAGGCGCGCCATCATCAATCCAGGCCGCGATCTTCGAAATGACCTCCGCGGGCAGCTTCGGGCTGCTGTCTGGCATGTTCGGTTCTTTGGCGTGGTTGATCAGAGACACCAATAAACTACTCTTCGCCTCAAAAGGCACCACCACCGAGCCATGGGAGCCACCACGCAGCAAATCCTCGCGCGTCGCCATGTCGAAGTCACTCTTCACTTTTTCGCCCCCGTGACATTTGAGGCAGTTTTGCTTCAAAAGTGCCGCCACCTCGCTGTCGAAGAGCTTTAGGCCACGCTCCATGCGCTTCGCATGATCGGGCGGCAGGTTCGCGGCTAGGGCTGAACTCGTGGTGAGGATGAAAAGGAGGGTTCGCATCAGTCATCATCAACGTCGGTCGCCTATGCCGTTTCATGGCTGAATTGTGTCTTTTTGTGCGCTTGGCTCTCCTGGATGCTCTTTTGCGCAGGGAAGAGATGACTTTGCTCCGTATCTGATTCCAACGATCATATGTCCAACCGCCGCAAATATCTCAACTACACCACCCCCTGGGGCGTGGATCTCGCTCGCGTGGCGAAATCGGGCTGGACGCCGTTTTTGATCCACGAAAGCGGCTACCAGCCGCAGTTGGAGGACTGGAATCATCAGGGCGTCGATTCGCCCTTCTGGCGCTTTTACTACAATCCCAAGCCTGGCTGTCATCTGCAGTTTCAGAGGGAGAAAATCATGCTGGAGCCGAAAAGGGCGGTTTTGATCCCGGCGGACACGGTGTTCGACTGCTGCGGGCCGGTGAAAGCCTGCCACTTCTGGCTGCACTTCACGACCGCACGTCCCGGTGTGTCCATTCCCGCTGCACCCATCGTCATTTCAGTCGATGATTCACTGCGCGCGATGCTGACCAAGCTCATCGCCACCCATCGCGAACCCACGTCAGAATTGCGCGATCTCCGCCTGCATCACTTGAGCGCCGCGCTGCTACACACCGTCTTTGCCACGCTCGAAACCGACTCACCGCCTGCGCTGCCGGAGCGCCTCGTGGAAGTGCTGGCTCTCATTGCCCGTGCACCCCACAGCAAGTTGACCAATCCCTTTCTTGCCGAACGTGCGGGCATGAGCGTGGAGCGTTTCATCCGCAGCTTTCGTGAGCACACCGGTCAAACGCCGGCAGCGTATGTCTTGAGCACACGCATTCGCCTTTCCGGCGAGGCCTTGGCGCTCACGGACAAGACGATTGATCAAATCGCCGCCGAGTTCGGATTCCCCAACCGGCACTACTTCAGCCGCATGTTTGCCCGGCAGGTCGGCTGCGGCCCGTCGGAGTTTCGGCAGCGGCAGCGAGACAGGAAAGGGCGCTGATCAGGGCAGTTGGTCTGCGATTTCCTCCGCTGGGTAAGTCCAGATCTCGCTGAGCGTCGGGTGGTAGTGCGGGATCGCCATGAACTGCTTCACGGTGGCGCGGAAGTTCATGGCGACGACGACTTCGTGGATGAGTTCAGTGCCTTCGGGGCCGACGACGCAGGCACCGAGGATCTCGCCGGTTTCGGCGTGAGCGTGCATCTGCACGAACCCCGTGGTTTCGCCCATGACCATGGATTTGCCGTGGTCGTTGAAGGGATAGCTGGCACTGAGGAAGGGAATGCCGTCTTTGTTGAGCTTTTCCGTCGTCGCGCCGACGCAGGCGACTTGGGGATGGGAGAAGACGCCGAAAAGCTGGAGACGGTAGTCGATGGATTCGTCAGCAGTCTTGTTATTCAGCAGAGAATGCGCGTTGCGGGCGGCGATTTCGCCCTGCTGGATGGCAAGGTGGACGACATCCAGCGGGCTGCACACATCGCCAGCAGCGAAGATGTGCGGCTGGGAGGTCTGCATGCGGTCGTTGACGACGATTTTGGTTTTGTGCAGCGCCACCTGGGCTTTTTCGAGATCGAGTCCGCGAGTCGCAGGCTGGCGTCCCATGGCGAGGAGGATTTGATCGACGAGAATGGCGTGCGTGTGTCCGTCAGTGGTGAATTCAATGCGCTTTCGATCTTCGTGGGTGGAAATTCGATTGAGGTGAGTGCCGAGATGCACGCTCATGCCGCGCTCGGCGTAGGCTTTGGCGATGACATCGCTGCATTCGCGGTCGAGGCCGGTGAGGAGCTGGGAATTGCGCTGAATCAAGGTCACAGCGCAACCCATCGCCTCCAGGTAGTGTGCCATTTCGAGTGCAATAGCGCCGCCGCCGAGCACGGCGATGGTTTGGGGTAGCGAATCGGCATCCAGCACATCGTCACTGGTCCAGAAGCCGGTTTCGACAAGTCCTGGCACGTCGGGCACAAAAACTTCGGAGCCGGTGGCGACGCAGAAGCTGCGTGAGGTGACTTGGAAGCTGGCGGAGCCGTCACGCGGGACGACTTCGACGGTGTGTGGGCTCAGAAAGCGGGCGTGACCGCGATAGAGGACGAAACGACCGTCTTCGAGCTGTCCCTGACGATAACCGGCGAAGTCGGCGATCAGGGTGCGTTTGCGCTCTCGGATGGTGCGCACATCGACGCCGTGCGAGGTGGCTTTGAGGCCGAATTCGGCGGCGTGGCGGATGTGAAGCTGGCGGTTGGCGGATTCGATGAGCGTCTTGCTCGGCATGCAGCCGCGCAGGATGCAAAGGCCGCCCAGTTCTTGGGCCCCGTCGATCGCGGCGACACGCAAACCGGCGCTGTAAGCCGTTCTGGCCGCCGCGTAGCCGCCGCTGCCCCCGCCGATGACCACGAAATCAAAGTTGTGTTCTGACATGCAGAGAAATGCAGGGGAGGGGAGGTGCTCGCAAGCTGAGGTATTGCAAAACTCGTTAAGAACTAATGACTCTCGTGTTTTGCTTGTCCTCCCGGCACGGGCAGGCCGCTGGGCACTCGTGGCGGCGTGGTTTGGTCGTAGTCGTTGCTGTTTAGCGCTTCGAGGAACGCGGCGATGGGTGCGTGGTCCTCGGGTAACATGTTCATCTTGCGTAGCAGGGGATCAAGCGGAGGGAGGGTTGAGGTGTCACCCCCTTCCAGGGTTTCGGCGGCTTGATCCATGAGGCGGTCATAAAAGAAAAGCACCTCTTCGAGCGAGAGATTGCCGCCATGGTGAAAATACGGCGCGGTGTGCTTCAAGTTGCGCAGTGTGGGCGTGCGGAACTCGTGGCGCTGGGTGGTGCGATCGCCGAGGCCGATGGCGTGGAGCTTGAAATCGGAGAGCATGGGGCCGTTGTGGCAAAGAGCGCAGCCGGCTTTTTGAAACACTTCCATGCCGTGCTGCTGCTCGCGTGACATCGCGGATTCGTCGCCACGCATAAAGCGGTCGAACGGGGTGTCCGGCGTGATGAGGGTGCGTTCATACGCGGCAATGGCCAGTGCGACGCTTTCGGAGGTGATTTCGGCTGCAAAGAGCTTCACGTATTCCGGGATGGCCTTCAGTCGCTCGATCATCAGGGGCACCGCCTCGACTTCGCTGCACGCATCGCCGCGCATTTCCTCGCGCTGACGAATGGGGGCCAAGGCCTGCGCTTCGAGGCTTTGCAGGCGATTGTCCCAGAACATGGGGGCTTTCGCCGGATCCAAAGGCTTGCCTGACTCGATGCCGTTGAAAGCCACGTTGAGGATCGTGGGCGTATTGCGTCGCAACGACATGAACTCCGCGTTCTTGACGAGTTGGCGTGTTGGACCGATGCCAGTGGCGTGAACGCCGAGCGGTGTGGGGCGTGCATCTGCCCAGCCATGCTGCGGGTGATGGCAGGTGGCGCAGGCGATATCACGCGTGGCGGAGAGAATGGGATCAAAGAACAGCAGGCGGCCAAGTGCGACCTTCGCAGGCGTGTCCGTGGGTAACGCGGCGGAGCGGGGCAGGGCTTCGATCTTGGTGTTGGGGAGTGGTTCCTCCGCCAGTCCCATGGTCAAAGCGAGAAGCCATGCGATGCACGATTTCATGCCGCAGGCTTGGCCCAATGCTCACGATATTCGCGCTTGAGCAGCTTCGAGGTATCGGCATCGCCAATGAACTGCTCTTGGGCCGGATCAAACACCAGGGCTCGGCGTGTGCGAGCGGCGATGTTGCCCAGGTGGCAGAGCGCGGTGCTGAGATGGTTGATGGTGATGTCGGCGTTCAGTTTCGCGCCGGTGCGGATGGCGTCGAAGAAATTGGCGTGATGCGCGGCGAGATCGGGGCCGGAAGTAGGCTTGAGGTCTTCAATGAGCTTGTTTTTTTCGCCGTAGATCTGCCAGCTTCCCTTGGCCTTGCCGCCGATGACCATGCCCTTGGTGCCATACCAGGCGCAGCCGTTTTCGTGACCGTCTTGGACGTAGGGACTCCAGTCTCGCTGCTCGTAGATGAGTTGTTTGGTTTTGCCTGCGATGTCGTATTCAAAGCCGCAGTAGAGCGTGTCGGGCCACTCCTGGTCGTCATCGAAGAACAGTTTGCTGCCTTGGCCGATGATGCGGTTGGGATGCTGCTCCACGCCGAGGCCCCAGCGGGCGATGTCGATGTCATGCACGCCGTCGTTGCCGAAATCGCCTGCGCCGAAGCGATGAAACCAGCGCCAGTGCGCCGGATGATAGGTGCTCTTGAACGGCACCTTTGGCACGGGGCCGAGCCACAGGTCGTAATCAAGTTCCGGTGGTGGCTCAGCATCCGGCTGGTGGCCATGATTCTTGCGAAGCTGGCTGTTCCAGGCCTTGGCGACCAAAACCTCGCCGATCATGCCGCTGCGCAGTTTTTCGATGATCTGCGCGACTCCGGCAGTGCTGCGGCTTTGCGTGCCGACCTGCATGCAGACTTTGTTTCGTGCCGCCGCCTCGATCATGAGCCGACCTTCGCGTAAATTGTGCGAGCAGGGCTTTTCTACATAGACGTGCTTGCCCGCGTTCGCGGCCAAAATGGCTCCTGGTGCATGCCAGTGATCTGGCGTGGCCATCAGCACTGCCTGCACGCTTTTGTCCTCAAGAACACGACGCATGTCTGCCACGACCTTGGGCGTCTGCCCCGTTAATTCTTGAATCAGCTTCGCCGCAGCCTGAGCTCGCTTCGAATCTGCATCGCAGACCCACGAGAAGATCACATCATCCCGTTTGCACATGGTCTTGATGTGATGCGTGCCCATGCCGCCGGGGCCGATGAAGGCGAGGTTGATCTTGTCAGTGGCTCTGGCGGCTTTGAGAAAAGTGGGCGCGGCAAGCGAGGCAAGGGCGAAATGACGGCGGGAGAGCATGCGAGGGGTCGTGGGGTAATGGTGATGAGGAATACGCGCCACCGGAGGTCAGCCTTCACTCGCAAGATCTAAATGACCCCTCTTCCTTCTGAGTGAAGAGCCCTGTTTCACGCATGGGGTTGCTGTCACGCCATTTATCCCAGGAGTCCCAGCAGCGATTCCCGGACCTGCGCCTGCCATTTGGCGAGGTAGGAGAGCTTCGCCTGCATGGCCTGCAGTTCCGTCAATGTGGTGCCATCACCTGCTGCCAGCCCTGCGTCGAGGGCAGGTAGGGTTTCGAGCATGGGGGATCGTTGGGCCTCCAACTGCATGCCAAGCTCCTCAAGCTGCTCTTGCAGGCGCATTTCTTCAGGAGCGAGGAGGGCTTTGGCGAGCGCGGAGGTGGCGGTTTGGCGTCGCTTGTGTAAACCGGCGACGCTTTGCAGCAGCGGGCCGAGCTGGCTGAAGAGCGCCATCATCGTATCGTCGATCGGAATGGCCCGCCAAGGTGTTTCGTGCAGTTCGAGCAGGTGCTTGAGTCGTTTTTCCGGGGATAGCAGCGTTTCGTGCGCGGCATTGATTTCGGCTGCCTCGGCGGCATTCCCGCCGGGCTGGTCGGGATGTGCGGCACGGCTGGCGGCCAGCCAGGCCTGCTGCAAGGCGTCAGGATCAAGCGCAGCGGCGCGGGGCAGGCCGAGGAGGGCGAAGGCGTTGGTCATCGGGCGTCAGGCGGAAAAACTTTCTCCACAGGAGCAGGTGACGACGGCGTTGGGGTTTTTTACTTTGAAGCCGCCGCTTTGGAGATCGTCGCTGTAGTCGAGTTCCGAACCGGAGACGAACAGGGCGCTCTTGGGATCAATGACGACGCGCACCTCACTGGAGGTGACCATGATGTCTCGGTTGGCCGGTCCATCGACGAGGTCCATCTTGTATTGCAGCCCGGAGCAGCCGCCACCGACGACGGCCACGCGCAGAGCACCGTGGTCGGCCCGGCCCTGCTTCTTGAGCAGGCCGAGGAGACGGTTCGCGGCATTGGGCAGCACTTTGATGAGTTTTTCGTTGCCAACTTTGAAACTGGGGGCAGTGGCGGTCATGCGCAGCGATAGCACGAAGACCAGCATTTGAACACGGAACATTGAACTTTGCCGCCTCGCCGCCCCACTCTTTTTTGAGGCCGCTGTGCTTTGTGCTTGCCTCTCAGGCGGTTTTTTGAGACGAACAGAATACAAACTCCATTTTCCCATGTCCGACACCCTTACTCCGCCGCTGCCATTGCAGTTGTTCACCCTGAAAGACGGCCACGTGGCCAGTGACAGTGGCCAGGAGGCCGTGAACAACTACGCGGCTGATTTCCAAGGGCTGCGCCACTTCGGTCAAAAAATCGGCGATTGCCTCGATCTGGGTGCACCCTGGACTGGGACGCTGCAGGAGGAGGATTTCACGCTGAACTTCGCCTATTTCGATGCGGGCACGGACGCTCAAGACCCCGGTGCTGGGGCGCTCGTCGGCGAGCGCATCCCGCTGTTCGAACTGCTCAGCCGTGTGAACTCGATGGAGGCATAAATCATTATGGCCGTTACAATCACCCCCTCTCTCCGCTCCGCTCTCGAACGCCTGAAACATGGCGGCTGCGTCAACGGCCTGCTGCTTGGCTGGCGGCGGCAGTTGCTCATCAATCTGCTACCTTTTGAAGAATTCCGCGCCGAGCGCCTCCTCCAGGCTGCGCATGACGCGCACGCTCACTTTGCCAGTGGTGGTGATCGTGATGTGAAGAGCTTCTGGTTCGGCTATGAGGGCGTGTTCGTGCTGGCCCTGCTTCAAGGCGAGTGCATGCTCATCATGCTGCACACGCACGCTTCGGAGGTGGATTTCCTGCGCCGTGCCGGACTGACTTTCTTGGATGACACCCAGTTGCTGGTGGATGCGCTGCTGCATCCGGCAGCTGACGATGAAAACAGCCGTGATGCGACCCAGCCGCTGGGAGAGCTCGACGTTGGGGGCCATCCGCCCGAGGCTAGCGGCTCCACCAAAGTCATCCCGCGTCGTTTGTGAGGCACTTGCCTCCGAGTTGTGCTTTGCTGTGAATCCCGTCTTTGAGTGAAAGGATTGCTGCCACCGTGGCGAAATCTTGGCTCTCGTTTTTTCTCTACCCACGCTCATGTCTGATCCTGCCGTCACTCTCTTTTCCCGCCGTCGCTTTCTCAATGCCAGCGGAGGAACGTTGCTCGCTCCTGCCGTCATCACCGCCGCCAGTTCTTTGAGCGCCCAGCAGAAAGCGGATTCAAACGAGACTTTAAAAATTGGCCTCATCGGCTGCGGAGGACGTGGCACCGGCGCGGCAGCGCAGGCTCTCGGCGCGGATTACAACGCGAAAATCGTCGCGATGGCGGACGCCTTTGACACGCAGATCGAGAACAGCATCAAAAACCTCTCCACCCAGTTCCCTGACCGCGTTGATGTGAAGCCGGACAAGAAATTCACCGGCCTCGACGCCTTCCAGAAGCTCATCGACAGCGGTGTGGACGTCGTACTCCTCGCTAGCCCGCCAGGATACCGTCCGCAGCACCTCACCGCTGCCGTCGAGGCCGGAAAACACATCTTTTGCGAGAAGCCGATGGCCGTGGATGCTGCCGGTTATCGCGTGGCGCAGGCCGCTGTCGAAAAAGCGAAGCAGAAGAAGCTCAATCTCGTGGCCGGCTTCTGCTGGCGCTACTCCACCAGCCGCATTGAGTGCTACAAACGCCTGCATGAAGGCCAGATCGGTGACATCACCAGTATCGTGGCCACCTACTACGCCGGTCCGGTCAAACCCATGCCGCCAGCCGCAGGCCGTCCTGCGGGGATGGGCGATGTCGAGTGGCAGGTGCGCAACTGGTACAATTTTTCCTGGCTCAGCGGCGACAGCATCGTCGAGCAGGCCGTGCACAGCCTCGACAAGATCTGCTGGGCCATGAAGGATCAGCCTCCAGTCAGCGTGATCGCCACTGGCGGTCGCCAACGACCTGCGGAAGACGGCAATATCTACGATCACTTCCACTGCGCCTACGAATGGCAGGGCGGCACCATCTGCCACCTCACGAACCGCCAGATCACCGGCTGCCACAACGAGGTCATCGACAACATTCTGGGCACCAAAGGCCGACTGGTCATCGGCAAAGGCTCTGCGCCCTACATTGAAGGTGAAAAACGCTGGCGCTGGCGCGGTGAGGAGAAAAACATGTACGACCTTGAGCATCAGGCGCTCTTCAATGCCATCCGCAGTGGCGAGGTCGTCAATGATGGCGACCGTATGATGAGCAGCACACTCATCGCGATCATGGGCCGTGAGGCAGCCTACACCGGCCAGAAACTGGCTTGGAAAGACGACTCCGCACCTGCCGCTGGCGGCAAAGGGGAGCAGGCGACGCAGCGTGTCGCCCTGGCCATGTTGTCCTCCCAGCAAGATCTCGCGCCTGACAATCTCCAATTCGGCGACAAGTTCGACCCAGGTCCGCTGCCGCAGCCCGGTGTCACGAAGTTTGCGTGATTTGAATGGTGCCGCGTTTCCCAAAGTACTTGGCCCGCTCTGCGTTCTGAGGTGTAATGACTGCCATGAGCACGTCCAACACCGTTGATGCCATCTTCGCCCCCGTGGCGCGGAAGGTGCAGGTGTGGGTGGTGCTGCGGCGTTGGCTCGCAGTGTTGCGTATGACGCTGATTCCGGCCTCTCTCGTGCTATTGCTCTTGGTTTTGGCTCTGCTGAAAGGTGCGGCGGCTCTCATGCCCTGGCTCGGCCTACTGCTGTGGCTGGGGGGAAGCCTAGCCTATGCCTGGTGGCGGCGTCCGGGGGAGTTTAGTGCCCTTGCGCTGTGGGATCAGGCCGCAGGCAGGCGTGAGGCTTTCGCTTCCGCATGGTGGTTTGAGCAACGCCGCGAAGACGGCGACGCCGCGCGGGCTCACATCGCCATGCAGCGTGAGATTTTGCCGCAGGCGTTGTCTGCCTTAGCGAAAGATCTGCCTCTTCGGCCGGACCGCTGGCTGACGTTGCCGCTGGGTATCGCGATTCTTGGCAGCTTGTTGAGCATTGTCACTGCGCCACCCTCGGAAGCCATTCCGATGGACGCGGAAATGACCCGCAAAGCCGCTGAGGAAGCCAAAAAACTCACGCAGACCGACTGGGAGAAGAAGAAGCTCGCTGGGCTCAAGGATGAAGAGCGCAAGCAGGTGGAAGACTTGAAGCAAAAAGTGCAAAAGACCGCCGAAGACCTCGCCAATGCCGCTGGCAAGGATGCGCGCAGTGTCTTGGCTGAACTGGAGCGTCGTGCTCGGGATGCCGAAAAGCTGGCCGACGAGCTCGGCAGCGGCAAAGCAGCCTGGGCGTCCGAAAAACTCATTGAAGAACTCCGCAAGCACGCCGACACCGCTGATCTTGGCGATTCCGTGGCTGC
>JAJTDU010000074.1 GCA_021298725.1 Verrucomicrobiaceae bacterium
CGATGGCTTGAAGGATCTGCCACTCACCACGCCCTTCTGCGTGCGTGGCGAAGTGCTGGTTCCTGAACTGGTGCAAACCCTCATGCGGACCGGCGTGAGCAAGGCCGACTTTTACTTCGCCGTGAGTCGAATGTTGCGGAACCACGTTTCGTCGCCGTGCTCGGTCAGCATGATTTTTCCTTGGCCAGGGGCGAAGCCTTCCTTGCTCTTGAATTTGCTCTTCCCGACCATTTCCTTCCACGCAGGCGTCGTGGTGTCCGCCTCGCAGGCAAGTGCGCCGTTGAGCCAATGCTGGATCTTGCCGCCCTGCACGATGATCTTGCTCGTGTTCCACTCACCAGCGGCTTTCACGGCTTTGTCCTTGGCGGGTTCTTTGATGTCGTAAATCGACGCGGTGGTGTGGGAGCCGCCTTTGAGGCCGTCGGGATGGCCGCTGTCGTCGATCATCTGATATTCGATGCCGAGCCACTCCTTGCCGCCGATCTTCGTCACCCAGTATTTGATGCCGTTGTTGCCCTTGGCATTGAGCTTCCACTCCCATTCGAGCTCGAAGTTCGTGTACTCGTTTTTGGAGATCAAATTGCCGCCGCCTTTGCCAACGAGATGAATCGTGTTGTCACCCTCGGTCGTCCAGCCGCCGGAGGGTACTTCTCCCGTCAGGTTGGTGAAATCAGCAAGCGTCAGATGAACCGGTTCAGCGGCGGAAACAAACGAGGCGAGAGCGAGGGTGCAAAGAAGCGTGCGCATGGTTGGGGGATGGGTGGAGGCTCATCAAACGCGTCTGAAACCCGCATGCCAGCATCTTTTTCAACCTCGCGATATTCCAGCAGCAGTGCCGCGTTTAATCCCGCCTCATGAAATTCATTCTGCTCCTCGCACTGCTCACCACCGCCGTCGCGCTTGCCGAAACGCCCCCAAAGCCCGTCAAACGCGTGCGCAAGCCCAACCCTTCGCTGGTGAAGATCGAGGACGTGGCCGGACTACCACGCGTGCTGCTCATCGGCGACTCGATCTCGATGGGTTACACGCTCGACGTGCGAGAGCTGCTCAAGGGCAAGGCAAACGTCCACCGCATCCCCACCAACGGCGGTCCGACAACGAACGGCCTCAAAAACATCCAAGCCTGGCTCGGCGACTCGAAATGGGACGTGATTCACTTCAACTGGGGCCTGCATGATTTGAAATACATCCAGGAAGACCCCTCGAAGCGTGCCGACCCGAAGGCACCCGGCTCGCATTTGCAGGTGCCGCTGGCCGATTATGAGAAGAACCTCGCCGAACTCGTCAAAACCATGCAGGCCACTGGTGCGAAGCTCATCTGGTGCAACACCACGTCCGTTCCTGCGCGTTCTGATGGCCGTATCGAAGGCGATGAGGTGAAGTACAACGATGCTGCTGAACGCGTGATGACCGCTGCTGGCGTCCCCACGGACGACTTGCGCGCTCACGCGCTCGCCAAACCCGACGCGCAGCTTCCAGATGGCAATGTCCATTACTCTCCAGAAGGTAGCCGCTACCTCGCGGAAAAAGTTTCTGCCGTAATTTCCGAATACCTCCCCAAGAAGTGAACATGAAGCCCTTCCTCCTCCTACTCGCGCTTGCTGGCCTCACACAGGCTCAAATCAAACCCCAGAACGAACCCACCAACGCCGCCGAAGCCGCCGCCAAGAAAGCAGCGGCGGACAAGATCATTGATGAACGCTATCAGGCCTTGAAGGCCAACCTGCCTGCTGACCAGCAAGCCTGGGAAACGGTGCTCGAGCAAAACCTCGGCTCGTTCTACCTGCCCATACACAAGTCTGAAAAAGTCGCGGGCAGATCCAATGCCTGGGACTTCGTCCAAGATGATCCGAAGCTGCCCCGAGTGCTGCTGATCGGCGACTCCATCTCACGCGGCTACACGCTCGACACCCGCAAGGCACTGACCGGAAAAGCGAACGTGCATCGCGCACCGGAAAACTGCGGCCCGACGGCCAATGGCGTGAAGAAGATCGAGATCTGGCTCGGCGATGGCAAATGGGACGTGATCCACTTCAACTTCGGCATCCACGACCGCAAAACACCGGCAGCGGACTACGAGCAGCGTCTTGAAACGCTCATCGCACGCATGAAACAAACCGGCGCGAAGCTCATCTTCGCCACCACCACACCTGTGCCCGCTGACACCAAGGACGGCCCTGAAATTGTCACTCAGATCGCCGAGAAGAACGAAATCGCCACGAGAGTGATGCAAAAACACGGCGTCCTTATCAACGACCTGCACGCCTTCCTCGCGCCAAAGCTCGAAGGCATCGCCAATCCGAAGGACGTTCACTTCAACGCCAAAGGCTACGAACTCATGGGCCAGCAGGTAGCGAAGGTAATAGAAGAAGCGTTCAAAGGTGCCGACTGACCGCCATCTTCAAAATCCGCCTTCAAAAAAGGCTCGCAGTTCGCTCAAATTCCGTCCTTCCTGGCACACTTCGTTCAGGTTCGCCACGGCGGCGGGGATGTGTTGAAGGTAGTGCGGCTTGCCGAGGTTGCGGCTGAGATTGGCGTATGCGCCGAGAGCCTGCATGAGGCGCTGGGCGGCGCAGAGGTAGAAGACCTCTCGCAGTTCGTTCAAATCGAGACGGCGATGCTGCGCATAGTAGCGCAGCAGTTCGGAACGCTCCGTGCGGGACAGATTCACATACGGATCGTACAGCAGCGAGGCGAGGTCGTACTCGGCGCGGCCGAGGCGCAGCCCTTGGTAATCGACCAGCCAGGCGTCCTCGCCGCGAATGAGCACGTTCTGACTTTGGAAATCACGGTGAACCAGGCAGCGCGGCAGTTTGGCGAGGCGACGGCGGAGCTGTTTGAGCGTTTCATGCGCCGCGCTGTACTCGGCATGGCTGAATTCACGCCCCAGATGACCGCCGACGAAGTGGTCGAGGAAATAGTTCTGCTCCCACTCGTAGAGCGCCTCGTCAAAGGCGGGTTCCAGCTCATCGAGATCGGCTTGGGAGAGGGACTTTTCATCCACGCCATGAAACTTGGCTGCCTCGCGCAAGGTGGCCTCGTAAAGTGGGCAGCGTTGGCTCCAGGACTCGTCGTTGAGGGATTGCAGATCGACGCGGCCCAAGTCTTCTAGCCACACACAGAGGCGCTGCGCATCAAAGGCGAAGACCTGCGGCACATGCGCGCCGATTTTTTTCAGGCGGTAAGTGGCGGGAACGAATTTCGGATTGTCACGCCGGGCCAGGGTGTAAATCATCAGCACCATCGGCTGGCAGCCATTTTCCCACTTCAGGCGGTAGAAATGACGGTCCGAAGCGCCTTTGAGGATCACCTCGACCTCACACGGAGTGCCGTTCAGTTCCGGAAACTGTTCGCGGGTAAGAATGAGCAAGGCCTCGTGTTCGGGGAGCATGGTGGAAATGCAGAATGACGAATGCAGAATGACGAATGTCCAATGCAAAGCCTCGCAGGCTTAAAAATCGGCGTCCTCCACGATGCCCGCTGCCGTGATGCTGCCACGGACGATGCAGCGCTTCAGTTGGGCACCACGCACGACGCGCCCGCCGGGCCAGACGAGGGTGTCTTCCAGTGGGGCACCGGATTCGATCACGGCTCCGGCTCCGACGACATTGATGCCACGCAAAACAGCCCCGTCTTCAATCTGGGCCGCAGGGTCAATCGCCGGGCCATACAGGCCGTTCAAAGCCGAGTGCGCGGCCAGATAGGCCGTGCGGCTGCCGAGATCCCACCAACTACCCTCGTCGATCACCACGGCGCCGATTTTGGCCCCTTCGCGGATCATGTTGAGAAAGATGGGGATGACGGACTCGACCTTACCGGGCGTGATCCAGTCATGGATGGCCGGATCGCAGGCATAGATGCCAGTGAAAAGGTATTTCCCTTCATCGCCGGTGCCGAGCTTGTTGCGGATGTCGGTCACGCGGCCTCGTTGGGGGTCAAACGCGATGTGCAGGGACGGACCGTGGCTGCGCAGCACGAGGGTGACGATGTTTCCCCTCTCGCGGTGCTCGGTGAGCAGCGGCTTCAGCGGCAGGTCGGTCAAGATGTCCCCGTTATAGACCAGAAATGGCTCGTTCCCGAGCAGGTCGCGCACGTTGGCGATACCACCTGCCGTTTCGAGCCGCACCGGGCTTTCATGGCGAAACTGGATCGGTGTGCCGCGATAACGCTGGTCTGGAAACGCCTGCGCGTAGGCATCTGGCAGGTGATGCGTGTTCACCACAAAGCAGTCAACACCCACCGCGTGAAGATGATCGAAGGCATAAGTGATAAGAGGCCTGTGAAACACGGGCACGAGCGGTTTCGGAAGTTGTTCCGTCAGCGGCCGGAGCCGTTCACCCATGCCTGCGCCCAATACAAATGCCTGTTTCACGCGGCGGCCTTTACGCGGACGTGCTGGCGGCGCAAACAGAAGTTCGCCCGCGAACTCAGTCCGCCCGCTTTTTCCGCAGCCAAGCGACGAGAAACACGATCCCGGCCACGGAAGCCGCGGTTGGCATCGCATAGCCGCCGCCGGAAACTGCCTCGCACATCGGGCAGTCCATGGCAGGCAGCACCTCGGCGTTTTCCTGCTGCGTGCCCACGGTCACTGGCGGCGGGGCATCGGTGCGCGGCTTGAAGGTTTTCAGGTCCAAAACGTAGCTGGACTCCCCTGGAAACAGGATCTGGAAGCGGTCCAGCTTTTTGCCCAAGGCGGTGTTGTGATACAGCACGCTCAGGGTGCCGGCGGGCAGCGCCTTGATGGAATAACCGGTCGTGCCGGCGGGCACCTTGGTTTTCCACGTTCCTGTCAGCACCACGACATCCTCCGGCGTTTTCAGCGGCGCGTTTTCGTGCGTGGTGAATTCAAAGACGAATTCAGGGTTCACGGGGGAGGCAGGATCGAGCACGATCTCGACCACGCGCTTCACATAGTCGCGGGCGGTGGTCTTGAGCTGCTCTTTGCGCTCCGGCGCAAAAAGGGCGAGATCGGCGTTCGTCACTGAGAGTGCCACGTTCGGGTCTTCCTCAAAACAGCGCGGATCCACCTCTACCTGGAGCGTCCAAACCCCGTCCTGGGCGAAATCCGCCCGCACCGGCACATCGGGCAGCGGATGAGCGAGACAAGGGGCGGCAAACACCCAAAACAGGCACTGCAGGAGGCGGGAGGCACGGTTCTTCATCCTGCCAGCGTGGCACAGGCCGGGGCGGTTTGACGAGCTTTTTTGCCGTCCCCCACAAAAATTTTGATTGTCAGACCCCTCCCCAATCGTTTTGAATGAATGCAAGTCCGCTCGGGCACTTCCCTGCCGGAAAGCTAACCACACCCAAACCAAACATGAAATCCATCCTCACCACCCTCGCCGTGCTCGGCCTTTCCGTGTCTGCCTTCGCAGGCTGCGGCAAAACCGAAGAAACCAAAGGCAAGCTTAAGTCCGTTGACGCTGACTCCAAGTCCATCGTCATCGAAGCCGAAGGCAAAGAAGTCAAACTGACCCTCACCGCTGCCGTCAAGAACGCTGACAAGCTCGTCGGCAAGGACGTGGTGGCCGTCAGCTCCCACAAGAAGGTGGAATCCCTCAAGAAGGGCTGATCCTTCCTGCGGTGAATTGATTTTCACCCACGAGGCCCGGAGGACTCTCCTCCGGGCTTTTTTGTGCCCGCGTTGCACCGTTCTTGTCCGCGAGTGTACCACTTTTGGCATGTCACGGTTAAACATGCACGCGGCGTGCAAGTATAACCTCATGCCCTCGTAAAACCGGGGAATGAAACTCAGCCTCTTCACCGATTACTCCCTGCGCGTGCTCATGTTTGCTGCGCTAAAGGGCGAATCCTTTTCCCTGAGCGAAGTTGCGGAGTCCTACGACATCTCGCGCCACCATCTGGTGAAGGTGGTGAACTACCTCGCCAAACTCGGCTACCTCGAAACCCGCCGCGGCCGTGGTGGCGGCATCGCGCTGGGCATGCAGCCGGAAGACATCCGCATCGGCATGGTCGTGCGACGCACGGAGGACTCACCCTTCATCGTCGAGTGCTTCGACAAGCAGCACAACACCTGCCCCATCAACGGCTCCTGCCGCCTCAAAGGTGCCTTGGCTCAGGCCGTGAACACCTTTTACGAAACGCTCGACCGCCACACGCTGCGCGACCTCGTCGCGGGTGTCGATGGTGCGCGCTTGAACCGCATTCTGCTCCGCAAGCCATGAAACATCTCCTGCAAATGAGCTGGGTCATCATCTCCTTCTCCGGCACCGCCTTGCTGGCCGAAGACGAGTACGAAAATGCCCCCATTCGCTATTCCGACACCGAGCCGAACGACGCTGCTCAGCGCCTCGAACGCCTCATGGCCGCCGGCAAGGTCAAACTCGACCGCACGGACGCCTGGACCGTGCTGCGCGATGTGATGAAGCACTTCGACATCCCGCCGGAATCACAAACCATGGTCTTCTCGAAAACGAGCAAGCAAAACGACCGCATCAGCCCGCAAACGCCACGCGTCGTTTATTTCGGCGACAACGCCTACGTCGGCTACTGCCTCGGCGGCAGCATTGAAGTCTCCACGATCGACCCGAAGCTCGGTCCCATCTTCTACCTGCTCGATCCTCATGAAGAGCCACAGAAGCCGCTGCATTTTCAGCGGGACAACAGTTGCCTGAGCTGTCACGGCGGCCCCTTCACGCCCGAGGTGCCCGGCGTCATGGTTCGTTCTGTGTATCCCGGCCCTGAGGGCCATCCCATCATGAGCCAGGGCAGCACCGTCGTCGATACCACCACTCCGTTCAGCAACCGCTGGGGCGGCTGGTACGTCACCGGCAGGCACGGCAGCGTCCTGCATCGTGGCAACGTCACCGCCACGGAAAAAAACGACCAATCCATCGACATTGATTTCGAGAAGGGCGCCAACATCACCCACCTCGCCCCATTGTTCGACACCACGCCTTACCAGCGCAAAACCAGCGACATCATTGCCCTCATGGTCCTGGAGCATCAGACCAGCGTGCAAAACATCCTCACCAAGGCGAATCACACCTCCCTGCGGGCCATGCACATGCAGACCAGCCTTCAGCGTGAGCTTGGTGAGGAAATCGAAAGCGCACCCACCGGCACCGCCCGCCGCATCATCGACCATTGCGCCGAGGACGTCGTCGAAGCCCTGCTCTTCAAAGACGAGGCCGAGCTGCCCGACGGCGGCATTGAGGGCGATCCCGCCTTCCAGACCGCCTTCACCAAGCGTGCTCCGAAAAGCAGCGATGGCCGCAGCCTGAAGGACTTCCAGCTCCTCAACCGCCTCTTCAAGCTCCGCTGCAGCTACATGGTTTACTCCCTCACCTTCCAGCACCTCACCGCTCCGCTGAAGCAAACGGTGCTCAATCGCTTGTGGACCGTCCTCGAAGGCAAGGACACCACCGGCAGCTTCACCTACCTCACCGAAACCGAACGCGCCCACATCCGCCGCATCCTCGCCGAGACTCTGCCCGGCGCTCCTGCTGAGTGGAAGAAGACGCTGGCGGCGAAGTGATGCGCAGTGCGAGTTGAAAACCCACGCTCCACCTCCAAGCTACACCATGAACCGGCTCCTCACCCTCCTGCTCTGCGCGTTTTGCCTCTCCGCCTGCGAAAAACAGCCCGCCGAGGTCGATTTCGCCGACAAGGGCGTTGAACTACTCAACGAAGGCAAGGAGGCGAACTACCAGGGCAAGCCTTACACTGGCCTCGTCCGCAACAAGCACTCCAACGGCAAGACCGCTGGCGAATACCCTTACATTGACGGCAAGATGCATGGCGTGATGAAGGAATGGTGGGAGAACGGCCAGCAATCCGCCGAAACCAACTTCGACCACGGCCAGCGCCACGGCCTCAACCGCTACTGGGACATGAAGGGCAAGCAGACCAAAGAACAAACCTACGACCACGACAAATCCATCAGCGAGAAGCACCTCTGAACTTGGAACTTCAAACCTGAAACTCTAAACCCAAGTTCATGGTTGCCCCCGTCATCGCCCTGCTCGTCATCGCCCTCGTCTCGCTGCTGGCGGTGCGTGTGGCGGCCACGGCGCTGATGATGACCGGTCTGAGCTGGGACACCGCCAGCTTTCAGGCCTACTCCGCGTTCTTCGGCGTCGGCTTCACCACGAAGGAAGCTGAACTCGTCGTGAACCATCCCGTGCGTCGCCGCATCATTCGCGATCTCATTCTCGCTGGCAACGTCGGCCTCACCTCCGCTCTGGCCACGCTCATCGTCACGCTGCTGCAAAGCAGCTCCGGCGGCGACACGGCGCTCATGCTTGCGTGGCTCGTCGGCGGTCTGCTGCTGCTGCTGTTCATCTCCCGCCTCTCCTTGTTTCAAAAGGTGCTCGACCGCATCATTCAATACACCCTGGAACGCACCGGCATGGTGCGTGCGCTCGACTACGAGCTGCTGCTGCGAATCCAACACGGCTACGTCGTTTCCGAGATCGAAATCCTGCCAGACACGCTCCTCGCAGGCCGCACGCTGCGAGAATCCCGCCCTTGGGACCGCGGGGTCGTTGTTCTGTCGATCAAACGCGATGGCGAAACGCAGCACGGCATCCCTAGCCGCGATGACATGATCAAAGCCGGCGACGTCCTCACCGCCTATGGCAAAGAAACGGCCCTCCAGGCCATGACCCAGCCTCTTTCCAGCGCTCCAGCTCCAACGCCTTGATTTCTTGACCCCGTTCACCCTCGTTCTTGATGGAGCTGCACGCGCTGCGCCTTAGCGGCATCGCCACCAACGAGTTCGAACTTTACATCGACTACACCTGCAGATGAAAGCCCGCAGTCCCGGCACCTACCCGCTCACCGAACGCGCCGCGAAGCGCGGCGGCTAGGGTGCGGTCATCCAAAGCAGCCAGATCGGCCCCAATGGCGGCCAAGTGCTCGTCGAGCGCACTGTGGAAACGCTCCAAGGGATGTGGAAGATAAAGTAGCCAGACCACCTCGGTGCAGGGGAGCAGCCTGCCCCCAGGTTCCTGCCTATCCCATTTTCCAGCCAAATTCAGACTCAGGAAGAGCGGGGCAGAAAGTGATCCAGTTGCGGCGCAACAGGACTACTTTAATCCCGCCAGAAACGCGATCACATCTGCCGCTTCCTGCTCAGTCATGGCTTGGAGCAGACCTTCAGGCATCAAGGACAAAGCTTCGACTTTCTGGCTGCGGATTTGAGTGCGCTCAAAGGTCTGCGGCTGGCCGGTGAGGAGCTTCAGCGTGACAGCGGTATCGCCGGGATTCACGACGAAGCCGGTTTGCACGCTGCCGTCCTTCAAGGTCAGCACCCACGTCTCATACCCCTTCGCGATGGCCTTGGACGGCTGATGTAGGCTTTCGAGGATCTGCTCACGAGATAGCCGTGCGCCGACCTTGCTGAGATCCGGCCCAAAATCGCGACCGGTGCCGTTCACGATGTGGCAGGCGAGGCAGGCGGCCATTTTGCCGGTCATGCTGACGAGTTCGGCGCCGTGTTTGGCATCGCCCTTCACGGCGAGGAGTTTTTTGGCGTCGAAATTCGTGCGGATAGTTTTGAGACGCTGGTCGTGCGGCAGGAAGCGCTCGAAGTAACAGGCGATCTCGGGATTTGGGTGTTTGGCGAGCGCGGGGTCGAACTTCGTCATGCCGTTATTGATGGCGTGCGCATGCAAAAGAGCGTCGGAGGGCGACTCGATCTTGGCGGGAGGAGTATTCATTGCTTCTCCCGCGATCCAATCCCACAACAGCCGGAAGCCATGTGGATCGACCTCTCGCGCACCGATCATGGGCATATGGCCGTTACCGCTTCTGGCGATGCGGGCCATGAGCACGCTTTGATGTGGTTTGCCGGGAAAGCTGACACGCGCATCGGTGAGGCCAAGACCACCCCGCACCGGCTTTTCATTGAACGTCATCGTCTCCGCCG
>JAJTDU010000272.1 GCA_021298725.1 Verrucomicrobiaceae bacterium
AACAACTCACCGACACCGCGGTCGAGGTCTTCGGCGATGGCGGCGCGGCCGATTTCCTTGTCGTTTGCGCCGACGGCAAGCTTTCGATATTTCTCCAGCAGCGCGGGTGTCGCGTTCTCAGGATAATGCAGCGCGTTGTAGCTCATCTGGATGAAGAAGGGTTTTTTAGCGGCCTGACTCCGCTTCATAAAATCCACCGCACGCGAGCCCATGCCGAAGATGTCCACCGGGTTCGGTGGCAGATGCGGTGCGGCGTCTTGATTGCCCGTGTCGCCATCGCTTTCGTCGTAGCCGTGGGCTGTTGGGCCACCGCCTGCGAGATGCCATTTGCCGTAGTGCGCGGTCGCGTAGCCAGCCGACTTCAGCATCTGCCCGACCGTGATCTCGTCATCGCGAATGCTCTTGCGGTTGTCGCCTTCGATCAAACGCTGCCCCATCTCAGGCGGAGCCGCCTTCGTCCATCCCAGCGCCGCCGGATTCCGCCCCGTTTGCAAGCTGATGCGAGTTGGTGAGCACACTGGCGCGGGCGCATAAGCTGCGCTGAACCGCATGCCCTGCTCCGCGAGTCGCGCGATGTTCGGCGTCTGCACGAAGCTGCTTTTTGAATCCGGCAGGTCCGGGTGCATCTGGCACGAAAGTCCACTCCAGGCCTGATCGTCCGAGAGCATGAAAAGAATGTTCGGTGGCGCGGCAACGAGCGATGCCTGAGCCAATAGGAGACAGCAGAGGTAGCGGAGAGGTTTCATGGTCAATGGATGAGCGCCAACTCTCGGAGGATGACACAAAAACTGTCAGCGGAGCTTCAAGGATCGCAGACAAGGTTGTCAGGATTGAGTCAGCGAGCATCCCGAAGTCCAGGCTTTACCGGGAAGATCATGTTTTCAGACCGCTCAACGTCCCGGTGCTGCTTGAGAACTTGTCTGCTTCGATGCCGAGGCCTTGCAGCATCGTCACGAAGAGATTCGCCATCGGCGTGTTGGTGGTGGTGTTGAAGGCGAGGTTCTGGCCGTGTTTGAAACCTCCGCCGGCGAGGATGAGGGGGAGGTTTTGGTTGCTGTGGGAGTTGGCGTTGCCGAGGCAGCTTCCATAAAGCACCTGCGTGTGGTCGAGTAGCGTGCCGCTGGTCTCGGTGACATTGCGGAAGGTTTGTAGCAGGTCAGCGAAGGCCTTGATTTGGGCTTCTTCGATCTTCTTCAGTTCGGCGATCTTGTCAGGCTCGTTGCCATGATGGGTGAGGCCGTGGGTTTCGCTCTTCACGCCTGGCACATGCGGCACGACGCTGAAAGTGCTGAGGGAGAGTGTGACGATGCGCGTGCTATCCGTCTGCAAGGCGAGGCGGATGAGGTCGAACATGAGCTTGGAGCGTGCGATGACCTCGTTGGCATCGGCGATGTCTTTGGGCTGCGGGTAGTCCACTTTGGGCTTCGGACGGTTTTCCCACTCGATGTTGCGTTGGAGGCGGGTTTCGAGTTCGCGCACGCTTTGGAAGTATTGATCGAGTCGTGCGCGGTCTTCGGGTGCGCTGCTTTTTTCGAGTCGTTTGGCTTTGTCGAGGATCAAGTCGAGCACGCTGCCACCGGCCTCGATGCGTCGCATGGTGGCGGCTTTTTCCTCAGCCGTGCCGGCGACAAAAAGTCGGCGATAGAGCTTCTCCGCGCTCTTTTCAGAGGGAAGCATGACTCCAGAGCGGGAGATGGCGATCGAGTCACCGTAGTGCTCGCCTTTGCTGACGGAAACGGTGAGCGAGGGGAAGCGTGTGCCGAGTCCGAGCTTCTCGGCAGCGAGTTGATCGAGCGAGAGGCTGTTGCGGAAGGTGGGCTGCCCCGGATGCGGCGCACCGCTGAGGAAGCACTGACCCGCGTGGTGGTTGCCGTTGACGTCGGGGTGCGAGAGTCCGTGGAAGGTGGTGAAATGCGGTCGCTGCTCGGCGAGGAGGTCGAGGTAGGCGCTGGAGGTCGCGCCCGCCTTTGGAAAGAAGAACTCTGGCATCATACCCAACGGCACGTGAATGGCGAAAAGCCGCTTCGGCGGTCGTTTTTCGGCTGCACGACCGATGGAAGGCAAAGCGAGCATAGCGCCAGCAGCGCGGAGAAAGTGTCGGCGGTTCATAGATGAGGTAGGCAGAAGAATGGGGGCAGGAGAATGGATTTTGAGTTTCAGCTTTGTGGTATTCTTCTACCCCCATTCTCCTGCCTAAATTCAGGCTCAACGGTGGTGACCTCAAGGCGGGAATGATTCAGATTAATCCACTGAATGCCTTTCAAAGAGGGTGCATGCTGAAGCATAACTTCAAGGTGCTGTCGGTAGCCGGGTTGAGGCCGTGTGAAGCCCGTGAGCACAAATCCGTAATCAGTATCATGCATTTGCACGGGGTGAGTGCCGAGACTGAGCTCGCCAGATGTTAAATCCACCCGGTGAACACAATGAGCCTCGCCACCCAAATGATGCACAAGAGCCTCCGTGTAGAGGTTGCTACTCAGGTGAGTGCCCCAGTCTCGGATGAGTTCCTTCAGATGCTCGATCAACTCGGTGCAACGAGGTCCCAATGGCTTCCAGCCGGTTTTGCGCATGGTGGGCTGGTGGCGTTCGGGTTCGGTGAGGGCGTTGCGGAGTAGTTTTCCGCGCACCTCGGACTCGCCAAAGTTCAGCAGCTTCACGAGGCGGATGTTTTGGAGGAGGGCGTAGTGGATGGCCTGGGCGTCGTGCTCGCGCAGCAGGGCGGTGACGACTTTGAGTTCGTAAAGCATCTGGTTCACGATGAGATCGAGGTAGTAGGTCTTTTCGAAGCTGCCGTGACTGACTTTGATGGGAACTTGGGTGTAAACCTCCAAACCGTGGGCACGTAAGCGTTGGGCTAAATCGTTTTCGTAGATGCGCTCGTCGAACAAACGTCCGAAGTGGTTTTGTGTGGCGTAAGCACAGCTCATCACCACCTCATCAATTTCGGCGAATTCACGGTCGGTGATGCTTGGTGGTTGGAGGGTGCGGTGGATCGGCATACAGAGGTTAGGCAGAAGAATGTGGGCAGGAGAATTGAGTTCAGGGCTTTATGTATTTCATTCTTCTGCCCCCATTCGGCAAAGCTAACCTCGGTTCCGGTGGCGTAGCGGGAGAGATGGGACACAAAAGCTTCGGCGAGTTTGGCGGGATGGGCGTTGAGAAGGGCATTCAAATCCCCTGTGCCGGTGAACTTGCGGCCATCGGGGAGTTCGCCGCTGGGATCGACTTTCGGGCCGAGTTTGTAACTCACACGCCATGGGGTTTTACCCTTCTCTGATGGTTCGTCGCCCTTGCCGTTGGAGCGGTAGCGATCTCGCAGGCCGCCGATGGGATCGAAGGCTTCGAGGGCGAAGCCTGCGGGGTCGATCTTCGCGTGGCAGGTGGCGCAGTTGGTGTCGGCGCGATGTTTATCGAGCTGTTCGCGCACGGTGGTGGTGCCGCGGGTGTCGGGATCGACGGCGCTGATGCCGGGCGGCGGTGGCGGGGCGGGATCGTTGAGGAGTCGGTCCATCACCCACACGCCGCGCTTCACGGGGGAGGTGGTGGTGCCGTTCGCGGTGAGCTTGTGGATGGCGGATTGGCCCAGGAGGCCGCCGCGCAAGCTGTCAGCAGGCAGCGGCACCCGGCGGACCTCCACGCCGGTAACGCCCGCGATGCCATAGTGCTCGGCGAGACGCTGCGTGAGCATGGCAAAGTCGGGTTTGAGCAGGTGGGTGATGGGAAGATCGTTTTGGATGAGTTCGCGCAAAAAGGCACGCGTCTCGGCTGCCATGCCTTCGTGCAGGAGGAAGCGATACTCGGGGTAAAGCTGCGGATCGGGCGTGGTCTCATCGAGTCGGCTCAGTTCGAGCCATTGATTGGCGAAATCTTCGATGAAGCGCTCGCTGCGTTTGTCGGCGAGCAGGCGATCCACTTCACGATGCAGCACTTCAGGCTTGCTGAGATCGGCAGCGAGCAAGGGAGCGTCCGGCGGGCCGTTCCAGAGCCAGTAGGAGAGGCGTGAGGCCAGCGAATCCGGCGCGTGAAACAAAAACTCCGGCGAGGTCAGCACGGCGACATACACGCGCCGCATGGCATCCTCAAAGCAGTCCTTCGCGGCGATGCGAGCCGTCAGCAGCGCCACATACACTTCGACCTCCTCGGGCGTGATCTTCCGACGAAACGCCTTCGGCAAAAACATCGTGAGCAGCTTGCGCGCATCTTCTTCTGGTTGCGCAGATTGCACGGACTCCAGTGGCGGCTTGCGTTCCTGTGGTGTGAGATCGAAATGCATGCTCGGCACATAGCCGCCGATGCTGCGAACCTCCTCGCGCTGGGGCGGGATGACATCGCTGGCGGTCATCTTGGTGATCGGCAGATCGCCAAACAAACGCTGATGACTTTCCGGCGGCCACGTCGCATTCAGCGGGCCTTCAATCTCGAACCAGTCAATCGCCAAGCCGGGTCCCACATGCTTTTTCGCCCGTCCGGCGACTTGGCCGATGCGCAGGCCATTCCAAGGCACCGACACTGGATCAAACACGATGCTCTCATGGGCTTCCAGCCACTCGGTGATCTCCGCCTCGTTCGATTTCATCGACGGTGCGGTGAAGGCACGCAGCAAACGGCCGCCTTCCTGTTGCTTACCTTCCTCATGCGCCC
>JAJTDU010000001.1 GCA_021298725.1 Verrucomicrobiaceae bacterium
GATCGCGATTTTTTTGATTGAGCGCATGCGCTCAATCAAAAAAACAACCCCAGACCAAAACATAACCAAATCCCCGAAACACAAACTTTCGGACATGCCCTTCAGTGGTAAATAAACCGCTGTACAAATTACTATAACCACTGATGAGGGTGTGGATGGAATCTAATCCCATCAACGCTACGACATCTCCGACTGCCCAAGACGACTCCGATCTGCAAAACATTCTGCGGCTCAAACAACTCTTTGCCACCCTACCCGACCCGCGCGTTATCGGGCGCGTGCTTTACCCACTGCCCGAAGTGCTGCTCGTCGCCCTCTGCGCCATGATCTGTGACTGCGAAGACTTCACCGACATGGGCCACTTCGCTCGCTCTCAGCTCGCTTGGTTGCGCCAGTTCATCCCGCTGCGCCACGGCGCACCCTCGCACGATGTCTTCCGCAATGTCTTCCTCGCCCTGCGCCCCGACACCCTGCTGGAAATCATGGAGCTGTGGGTCGGCGATCTGGAGGGCAAACACGTCGCCATTGATGGCAAAGTCAGCCGTGGAGCCAAGGACACCACCACGGGTAAAAGCTCCCTGCACATCCTGCGCGCGTGGGTCAGCGAGGCGAGCCTGAGCGTCGGCCAAGAAGTCTGCGAAGAGAAAAGTAACGAACTCGCCGCCCTGCCGCGACTCCTTGCCAAACTCCAGCTCCACGGAGCCACCGTCAGCATCGACGCCATGGGCGGTCATCCCGAAGTCGCCCGCCTCATCCAGGACGCCGGGGCCGACTACATCCTCGCGCTCAAAGCCAACGAAAAAGAAGCCCACCAAGCCGTCATCGCCCAGTTCGACCAACTGCGACCTGCCGCCGAGGAACTCCACACGCAAGGCAACTGGGCGCAGGGCTGTGAAGTGAGCACCACACGCGAGCAAAATCGCGGGCGCTACGAGCAGCGCGAAGTCGTCGTCCTGCGTGATCTGAGCTGGTGGTCCAAATCGTGGAGATGGGCGGGGCTGCAAAGCGTCATCTGCGTGAGGCGCGAGACGATGCGCCAGCGCCACGCCGCCGAGAAACCCGCTGTGGAAATGCACTACTACCTCAGCAGCAGCACGGCGAGCGCCGCCGAGCTAGGCCGCCTCATCCGCAACCACTGGTCAGTCGAGAACCAATGCCATCACCTGCTGGATGTCACCTATCACGAAGACCACTGCCAAGTGCGCGACAAAGCCGCCGCGCACAGCCTAACGCTGCTACGAGAGATCTCCACCAAAGTGCTCAAGACCAGCGCGGTGAAAGGTTCCATCCGCAGCAAGCGCAAACGCTGTGCCCTCGATCCCACCTTCAGGACCGAGGCCACCCACCATATCTTCCATGGTTTTGGCGCGTAAGCCCTGGTAATTCCTGATATTTTCAAGAAATGATATTGACGTCCCCGGCAAACTTTAGTTGAAGGGAGGCTGCAAATTCAACGCCTGTGCTACTTACACCCGGATCATTCCCCCTGTCTGGACGCAAACTTGCTCAAAAAAGACGAGCGAAGTGCAAATTTGCATTTATACTGACGACCCCCTGCGTCATGGCAGGACGCAAAGACTTCGCTCTTTGCAACGTATTACCCACATAGAACGCTCAATATGGAACTCGACGGAGGCATTAAGATTTACCTGCGTGAGATCGGCAAGACTGACTTGCTGACTCCCGACCAGGAGGTCGAGCTTGCCGAACGCATCAAGCGCGGCGACCCCGAAGCCCGTTCGCACATGATTCGTGCGAATTTGCGTCTCGTGGTGAAGATCGCCCAGGACTACGCCAACTACGGCCTGCCGCTTCTCGACCTCATTTCAGAAGGCAACATCGGCCTGATGAAGGCCGTGGAACGCTTTGACCCGAACAAGGGCGGCAAACTCTCAACCTACGCCGCCTGGTGGATCAAGCAGTCCATCAAGCGTGCCCTCGCCAACCAGTCCAAAACCATCCGCCTCCCTGTCCACATGGTGGACAAGATCAGCAAGATGCGCCGCGTCGCCATGGCGATGTCCGAGGAACTGGGCCGCGAACCAACAGACGACGAACTGTCCGAAGAAATCGGCATTGATCGCGCCAAACTCAGCCAGCTCAAGGTCGCCTCCATGCGCCCTGCCTCGCTCGACGCGCCGATCAGCGACGATGACAGCACCGAGTTCGGCGAAATCGTCGGCGATGAAAACGCCCAGACTCCCTTCGACCTGCTCTCGCACAAGAACATGCACAGCCAGCTCGATGGCCTGCTGACCGTTCTCGACGAACGTGAGCGCAAGATCATCGACGCCCGTTTCGGCCTTGCCGGCCAGAAGCCGCGCACGCTGGAAGAAGTCGGCCAGGAGTTTGGCGTCACCCGCGAACGTATCCGCCAGCTTCAAAACATCGCGCTGCGCAAGCTGCGTCGTGCCCTCCAGAAGAAGGAAGACCCGATTCCGAAGGCTCTGCGCAATGCTGGGGGCAAAAAGAAGAAAAAGAAAGCCGCCGCTGAAGTGGCTGAGGATTAAGAGTCTCAAATCAATCACGAAGCCGGAGTCGAAAGACTCCGGCTTTTTTTTGAGATCGGAAAGAACCCTGCCGTTGGGCGCTTTGGCCGCAGAGGAACATAGAGGCCGAGTGATTGTGCCCATGGAACACACCGCCTCTTGGCCCCTCTGTGGCAAAAACGAATGTTTCCAGGCCAATTTTCCTGCGCCTGAGGCTGCCATATGTGCATTTCCGATAGTGCGCCGTGCGAAAACGGGCTTCACAGCGGGCGTTGGTTATGCCTACCATCGCGCCAACCATGAAACGCCTCCTTCTGTTCCTCACGGCACTTCTCACCTCTCACGTCTCACTGCTAACGGCCGCCGAGCCGCTCCGTGTCTTCATCCGTGCCGGAAAAAAATCCCACGGCCCCGGTGCGCATGATTTCCCGCAGTTTTTGAAGGAATGGGTGCCCATGCTCAATGAGCGCGGCGCAAAGTGCGAGGGCGGCATGGAATTCCCCACCAAAGAGCAGCTCGATAAGACCGATGTGCTCATCCTGCACGCTCAAGAAGCCGGAAACATCAAGATCGGCGATGAGCGGAAGAATTTGATGGAGTTCATCGCCCGCGGCGGCGGCATCGTGACGATCCACGCGGCGGCGGTGTCGAAGGATCACGATTGGTTCAAGACGATCATCGGCGGCTCGTGGCATTTCGGGCAGACGAAGTGGCTGGAAGCGCCCATGAGCCTCTACTTCACCGATCACGACAACGCGATCACGAAGGACATCAGCAACTTCGACATCGACGACGAAATCTACTACGACATGGATCTGCTGCCCGAGGCCAAGATCCTCGCCGCCGCCTACACGCCGAACACCCCGCAGCTCAAAGGCGGCAACAAAGAAGCCCAGGCCCGCGCCGCCGAGGCCGTGGCGAAGAAGAAGGCCGTGAACATCTACGACATCCAGCCGCAGGTGTGGACCTATGAACGTAGCACGAGTTTTCCAACTCGTGATGGCGAGGCCGCCCCAGACTCAGAAACGAGTAAGAAAACTCGTTCTACGTATCGCGCCTTCACCTGCATCCCTGGCCATTATCATCGCAACTTCAGCCACAACGGCATCCGCACCCTGATCCTCCGCGGCATCGCCTGGGCAGGGAAGCGTCAAAACATCGAAGAGCTGTGCAAACCGGCCGAGTTAGGCGATGCGCTGCGTTATGTCGAGGGCGGCTGCCCTAGCCCGCAGGAGCTGCCTAAGGCGCTCGAAGTGCATCCCGAGTTCAATTTGAGCCTCGTCGCCGCCGAGCCGCTGATCAACAAGCCCATGAACATCGACTGGGATGAAAAAGGCCGCCTGTGGGTCGTCGAGACGCCGGAGTATCCGAATGGCCTCCGCCAATCGAATGTGGACGCGTGGAAGGACAGCGGTGCCAACCAGCCCGGCCACTACGACCGCAAACCGCTCGATTGCGTCTCCATCCTCTCCGACACGAACGGCGACGGTGTCATGGACAAAAAAACCGTCTTTGCCGACGAGATCGAGCTGGCCACCAGCAGCGTGTTTTACAAAAACGGCGTCATCGTCTGCGCCGCGCCCGATGTATGGTTCTTCGAAGACACGAACGGCGACGACAAAGCCGACAAGCGTACCAAGCTCTACACCAACCTCGGCAACCGCGACACGCACGCCGTCATCAACAACATGCGCTGGGGCCTCGATGGCTGGGTTTATGCCACGCATGGCTATTCGAGCTCTGACAACGTGAAGTCCGGCGATGGCAGCAAGGGCTTCGGAGCCATCGGCAGCGGAGTGGTTCGCTTCAAACCTGACGGGTCGAAGATCGAACAGTATGCCTCCCGCGGCGGCAATACCTGGGGCCTCGACATCACCAGCGACGGCCAGGTTTTCTACACGCAGCCGACGAGCGGCAATCATTTTATTCATGTCGTGCTGCCGGAGTATGTGCTGGCCAAAGGCAAGCTGCCCGGTGTCATGGGCACGAACGGCATGCTGCCGAAAGAGCCGACGTATCCCGCCATGCATTGGGAGCAGCAGGCCTATGTGCAGATCGACCAAGTCGGCAGCTACACCGCCGCCGCCGGTTGCGCCATCTATGAAGGCGGTTCCTGGCCCGCGAAGTGGAACTACGGCTACTTCACCACCGAGCCCACGCTCAACATCGTTAGCCACTTCATGGTCGAGCCCGATGGCGTCACCTTCAAAGCCAAGCGCGAGCCTGGCCGCGAGCAAACCGAATTCATCCGCAGCAAGAACCTGTGGTTCCGCCCCATCGAAAATCGCGTCGGCCCCGATGGTGCGCTTTACGTCGTCGATTTCTGCAACCAGGCCGTCATCCACAACGACACCCGAGGCCCCACCCACGGCCCCGCCAACGCCGCCGTCCGCCCCGACCGCGACCACTACTACGGCCGCATCTGGAAGGTGCAGCACAAGGAGGCGAAGTCGCCTGCTTCAACCGCTTATCGCAACAAGCCGGAGTCCAAAGGCACACAAGGCAGTCAAGCCCTGCGGGCCTACGAAGCCGCCAAACAAGCCGCGAATGCCGACAAGCTCCTCCAAGATTTCACCGCAGCCAAAGATGACTGGACTCGCAGCGCTCTGATCGCTGCTGCAGCTGACAAACCCGCCGAAGTCATCGCCGCTGCGCTGTCTTCCTCGTCTCCAGAGTCGCTTTCCAATTTCGTCAGCGCTCTTCTTCCCGCCGCGCTGCCTGCGAATGCCGAAAAACTCATCACCGCCTGCGCTAACGCCGATGCGAAGGCCGATGCGGTCAAGAACGCCATCCTTCGCGGCATCGCCACGAGCATGAACGAAGCTTCCGCCATGTCTCCAGCGCTCACGGAGGCTTTGAATAAGCTCCTCGCCCAACCTGCGCTCGCGGCAGCCACCTTGCCGCTGGTGACAAAGTGGGACAAAGGCGGTGTGCTTGCTGCCGAGGTCAAAGCGCAGCTCGATAAGCTCAACGCCACGCTTTCCGACAACGCCGCGCCGGTGGAGGCTCGTGTGAGCGCCGCGAAGGGCCTTGTGGCCGTCGGTGGCGCTTCGCAGGAGTGCGTTGTTCGAGCTTTAGCTCGTCCGGAAGTGCCTGCGGCGCTGCAAAGCGCCATTGTGGCCGCTTTGGACGAAAGCGGAGGCGTGGAGGCCATCGTGCCCGCGCTGGGCACGCTGAAGCGTGAACAACAAACCCAAGCCTTCGAAGCCATGCTCAAACGCCCCGAAGCCACCGGAGCCCTGCTCGATGCCGTGAAGGCCGGCAGCATCGACCGCGCAATTTTTGCTCCTGGCGATGTCGCCCGCCTGCGCTCGCATCCGAACAAACAAATCGCCAAACGGGCGAATGATCTCTTCAAGGTCAACAACGCCGCGAAAGACGCCATCATCGCCAAACTGGTGCCGGAGGTCGAGAAGCCTGGAAATGCCGCGAATGGCAAAATGCTCTTCACCGCTGCCTGCGCCGTTTGCCACAAGCTGGGCGACATCGGCGTCGCCGTCGGCCCGCCGCTGGATGGCATGGGCGCGCATGGACCGGCCGAATTGCTCGTGCACATCGTCGATCCGAACCGCGAAGTCGATCCCAGCTTCTGGGCCTTCAATGTGACCACGAAGAAGGGTGAAGTGCTCCAGGGCGTCGTCACCAGTGAAAACAACGCCACCGTCACGCTCGCCACGCAGGTTGGCGTGCGCGAGATCGCGAAGAGCGACATCGACAAGCGCGAAAACACCCGCCGCAGCCTCATGCCGGAAGGTCTGGATGCGCTTGGCCCCGACGCTCTGCGCGACATCCTCGCCTTCATCTGCGGCGATGCGATGAAGCAGTTCCGCATCCTCCACCTCGCCGACGCTTTCACTGCCGACAGCCGCGACGGCGTCTTCGCCAGCGCAAAACCCGAAGGCGGCCGCGTGAAGCTCAATAAGTTCGGCAACGTGAAAGTCGAAGGTGTGCCCTTCTTCATCCAGGACCCCACGAAAAGCTCCACTGGCGGCAATTTGATCGTCCTCAAAGGCGGCCCTGGCAAAGACAACCACTCGCAGACCTTCTCCGCGAAGGCCGAGGTGGCCATCAACGTCGCCGCGAAGCGTCTGCAACTCCTCAGCGGCGTCTCCGGCTGGGGTTTCCCCGCTGTGCGTGACGAAGCGCCCGCGCTGACGGCCACCGTCGTCTATGAAGGCGGCGAGAAGGAGGAATTCACCTTCTTCAACGGCATCCACTTCAGCGATTACATCCGCCCCGTCGAAGTCCCAGGCTCCAAAGGCATCGAAGGCCTCGCCGACGGTCAGGAGCCGCGCCTCCTCACGCTCGAACTCACGAAGAAAGCTGTCGCGAAGACTTTGATCCTCGAAAGCCCTGCGGGGAATAAGACACCGCCGGTGATCATCGCCATCACTGCCGACATCGAAGGCAAAGGGCCAGAACGTAGAACGAACTTTCCAGTTCGTTCCCCCAACGCGACGCCAGCCGGAAAAACGAACGTGGACGTTCGTTCTACGTCCGGCCCCAAAGAAGGAGGAAAAGGCGATGGCCCGCTCGTTCCTGCGGCCCCCGTGAACTGGGAAGCCGGTAAAACGCGCGTCCTTGTCATCGGCGGCGGTTCGTCGCACAACTTCAAAGACTTCTTCGGCACTACCGATGTCGCCACGCTCAAAGCCGCCGGCTTCACCGTCCACTACACCGAAGACCGCGATCAAGCCGCCGCCGAGCTGAAAAACGCTGACGCCGCCATCATCAGCGTGAACCGCAAATTCTTCGACACGGGAGCTTATCGCAAAGCGCTCTTCGAATTCGCCGCCGCGGGCAAAGGCATCGTCATGCTGCACCCCGGCACCTGGTATGGCTTCGCTGGCTGGCCGGAGATTAATGCCCAAATCGTCGGCGGCGGTGCCCGCGGCCACGACAAGATCCATCCCTTCGATGTGAAGGCCGTGAAAGCCGACCATCCCGTGATGCAGGGTGTCCCACCGAGCTTCACCGTCGAAGACGAGCTGTATTATGTGAATGCCGAGCCGGATAAAATCCCAGCTGGCACCGCCGCCATCGAAGTCCTCGCCGAAACGAGTAACAGCGACAAATACCAAAAGCCGCACCCCAGCGTCTGGATCACCAAACACCCCAAAGCCCGCATCGTCGGCCTCGCCCTCGGGCACGATGCCCGCGTGCATGATTTGAAGCCCTACCAGCAGCTCCTCGTCAACGCCGCGAAGTGGACGAGCGGAAAGTAGTCCCGTTGCGCTGCAACGGGTGCTATCATCGCACGCCCATGGAGCTCTCCGCCCTCGACGCCAAACTCTCACAACTCAACGCGCTGCGTCCGCTGAAACCAGCAAGCAGCCGGATGCGTTCCGCCAATTCATCTGTCAACGCGTCGATGACATGCTCGACCGCTATTTGGACGCCCTGAAGTAGTCCCGTGGCGCTCCGTGTGTTCGCTCCGGATTCCCGACTTGCTGCAAGGCAGGATCGCAGACAGCGGTGGGGTATGACGTTTGACCCGACCCGCAAGTGGCAGATGAACCTGGAGGACGGTACGCCTTTGGAAGTGCGCAGCATCCGTCCAGAGGACCGGGATCTCATTGTGGAGGCGTTTCGTCGGCTGTCGCCAGAGGCGCGTTACTTCCGCTTTTGGATGCGGGTGCGGGAGCTGAATCCGCGCCTGATTGAAAGCCTTTGCACGCCGGATCAAAAAGATCATGTGGCCTGGGTGGCGATGCATCAAACGCGAGACGACATCCCTGGCGTGGGCGGCGCGTCATTCTGGCGTTTGCAGGATGAACCGGAGGCGGCGGAGGTGTCCTTCACCGTCGCAGACGAGTTTCAAGGGCGCGGTGTCGCCACGCTGCTGCTGGCTGTGATCTGGGAGCATGCGCTGGGCCTAGGCATCAAGCGATTCGTCGGGCATGTGCTGCATGAAAACATCGCCATGCGTGCCTGGTGGGACGCGCTGGGCGCGACCGAGCAGGAAGCATCGCGCCACTGGCTGAGCAAGCTGATTTTGGACGAATCGCTTTTGCAGGACAATTACCCAGGCAACAGCCTGCGCATGAGGCTGGCGCAGGTGCGGGCTTGGATGGGCGGAGTCAGCGTCCCGCGGTAAAAAAGAAGGGCGGGAGATGACTCCCGCCCTTCGGCATTCAAGAGGTGGGTGATGAATTACTTCACGATGCCGAGCAGCTCGACGTCAAAGATCAGCGCCTCGTTCGGGCCGATGTCGCCACCGGCGCCCTGCTCGCCGTAGGCAAGCTGGGAAGGAATGTAGATGCGCCACTTGGAGCCGACGGGCATGAGCTGCAGGGCCTCGGTCCAGCCTTTGATGACTTCCTGCACGCCGAAGGTGATGGGCATGCCGCGCTCGACGGAGCTGTCAAAGACCTTGCCGCTGATGAGCGTGCCGTGGTAGTGGACGTTTACTTTGTCGGTGGCGACGGGCTTGGGTCCGTCACCAGCCTTGATGACTTCATACTGAAGACCGCTGGCGGTGGTGGTGATGCCTTTCTTTGCGCCGTTGTCGGCCAGGAATTTGTCGCCCACGGCCTTGGAGGCCTGACCGCGCATCGCTTCTTTTTGACGCATGCTGTTTTCAAAAGCCTGCATGGCGGCCATCAGCTCTTCCTGGGTGAATTTCGGCTTCTCGCCGCCGAGGCCGGACTTGATGCCCTCGACCAAGGCGGTGACGTCGATGGCGATGCCCTGGCCTTTGAATTGCTCACCGAAATTACGGCCGATGAAGTAGCTGACTTTGTCCATGGGTACAGTGGTGGGGGCGGCAGGGGCTGCGGCTGGCTGCGCGGGTTTGGTTTCCTGGGCTTGAGTGGCGGTGACTGCCGCAAGCGCGGCGCAAAGCAGGGCGATGGTGGGTTTCATATTGGAGGCGCGGAGACTACGCATCCCGGTTGGACGGTCAATCAAAGCCTTAGGAGCATAGGAAAAAGCCGTTTGACCCCGTCCACCGCTTGAACCAGTATCGCCGCCCTTCAATCCAGAAATCATATGCCCGCTAAAATCTACACTGAAAAAGACGCCAGCCTTGCACCGCTCAAAGGCAAGACCTGCGCTGTGATCGGCTTCGGCTCCCAAGGCCACGCCCACGCCCTGAACCTCAAAGAGAGCGGCGTCAAAGTCATCATCGGCCTCTATCCGGGCTCCAAGAGCCGCGCTGTGGCAGAAGAGAAGGGTCTGAAGGTCATGGACACCGCTGAAGCGGTGAAAGCCGCCGACGTCATCTTCTGCGCCGTGCCGGACACGAAGATCGGCGGCGTGTACAAGAAGGACATCGCCCCCCACCTCACCAAAGGCAAAACGTTGCTGTTCTCCCACGGCTTCGCCATTCTCTACAAGACCGTCGTCCCGCCGAAGGACGTGAACGTGATCATGGTGGCCCCCAAAGGCCCTGGCCACATCGTCCGCCGCCAGTACACCGAAGGCAAAGGCGTTCCCGCCCTCATCGCCATCTATCAGAACGCTGACAAGCAGGCCAAGAAGATCGCCCTCGCTTGGGCGCACGGCATTGGCGGCACCCGCGGTGGCGTGCTCGAAACCACCTTCAAGGAAGAAACCGAAACCGATCTCTTCGGCGAGCAGACCGTGCTTTGCGGTGGTGCCAGCGCCCTCGTCCAGGCCGGCTTTGAAGTGCTTACCGAGGCTGGCTACAGCCCTGAGATGGCCTACTTCGAGTGCTTGCACGAATTGAAGCTGATCGTCGATCTCATGAATGAGTCCGGCATTGCTGGCATGCGTTTCTCCATCTCCGAAACCGCTAAGTGGGGCGACGTCAAAGTCGGACCGCAGATCATCGACAAATCGGTGAAGGTTCGCATGAAGAAAGCTCTCAAAGACATCCAGACCGGTAAGTTTGCCAAGGAATGGATCAAAGAGACCGAAACAGGCTACAAGAAGTTCAACAAGCTGCTTAAAGACGGCGAGAAACACCCGATCGAGAAGACCGGTGCCCGCCTCCGCAGCCTGATGCCGTGGATCAAGAAGCGCGACATCAAAGGCCAGCAGGCCAGCTACTCGTAATCTTGAGAGTGCGGATGCCCTCATCCGCACAAATCAATCAACCCCAAGCGCGGATCGTTACCGGTCCGCGCTTTTTTGTGTCCTCACGTCTTGGCGTGAATCTCGTCAATAGCTCGTGCCGAGGCCTGGCGTGAGTCAGGTGTCTTAAACAGGACCGCCACTCCGATGGTCACGAAGGTGCCCAAGGTGATGCGCCAGGGGAAGGACAGCACGAAGGGCTCCTTGATGCCCACGGCGTTCTGGATGCCGAGCACGTTGCTGAGGAATAGCACGGCCACGATGCCGGAGGCCATGGCAATGATGTTGCCCGTGTCGCAGCCGCGTGTTTTCGTGAGCACGGCGAGCAGGAACACACCGAGCAGTGAACCGAAGGTGAAGCCGAGGATGCCGAGCACGAGCGGCAGGATTTCGACCTTCGGATTGTGCGCCATGAACCAGGCCGTCCAGATGCCGACCACGATGATCAGGAAGGCGAAAAATACCGTGCTCCAGCGCAAAACGGCGATGCGCTTCGAGTCTGGCGCGTCGGCAGGCAGGCGCGGCAGAATGAAATCGCGCGACAGGCTGGTGGCGAGGGCATTGAGCGCCGTGCTGAGCGATCCCATCGCCGTGGCGAGGATGCCTGCCGTGACGAGGCCGCGCATGCCTGCGGGCATCTCGTTCATGATGAAGAAAGGGAAGACTTCGCGGCTTTCCACCGGCAGCGCCGCGTTTGGATGCGCCAAGTAGTAGGCTTTGAGCAGAACGCCGATGAGGATGAAGGCCGAGACGATCGGCAGATCGACAATGCCGGAGAGAATCGTCGCGAAGGCGCTTTGGCGGCGGTTTTTCGCTGTGAGCATGCGCTGCACGGTGTCCTGATCGATGCCGTGCGTGCTCATCGTCACGAAGGTGCTGCCGATGATCGCAGCCCAGATGGTGTACTCGCTGGTGAAGACATTCTTGACCCAGGCCCATGCGCCTGTTTCAGACGGCTTGGCGAAATCGAAGAAGACCGGATTCTTGATCACATCCACCACCGCGCCCCAGCCGCCGGGGATTTTCATCAGCAGATAAGGAATCGTGAAGCCGAGCGAGGCCACCAGCACGCCTACCTGGATGAAATCCGTCCAGATCACCGCCCGGATGCCGCCCACCGAGGTGTAGAGTGCGGTCAGCAGAGTGACGACCACCACCGCGCCTGCGTAGAGCCAAAATTTCGTGTTCGCATCCACCGCGCCGCCCTGCCACATCGCCACAGCGAGCACGAGGATGATGGCGGAAACATAGAGTCGAGTGCCCATCGCCAGCACACGGGTAAACATGAAGGTGATGGAGGCGAATTTCCGCGTCACCGGTCCGAACCGCGTCTCCAGGAACTCATAGAGCGAGATGACGCCGTGCCGGTAAAAGATCGGGATGAACAGGAAGCTCACAATGATGCGCGCCAGCACCGTGCCGATGGCAAACTGCGCGTAGCTCCAGTTCTGCCGGCTGTAGCCGGACTCGGGAGCACCGAGAAACGTCGCTGCGCTGATCTCCGCTGCCAAGATCGACGCAAGCACCGCCCACCAAGCGATTTGGCGGTCGCCGAGTGTGAATCCCTCCACACTGCCGCTTTTGCTGCGCTGTGACAGGCCAATGCCGATGATCAGGGCGAAGTAACCGAGGATGACGAGCGCGTCGAGGAGGTAGGGCATGGCGTTTGTGGGGCGAAGTCTCGCCGCAAATCACCATGCCCGTCAAGCTCACAGGCTTCTGGGCGCCTTTGTCCTTTAGGCGCTCACCTCCTTGAAGATTACGACTTGGTCAGGTTTTTCGTCTCAAGCCGTGGCAGCGCACGCACGATCACACGCTCCTGCATTGAGGTGCCACTGGGAGAGACCACGGTCACTTCCTCCAGCACCTTGCCGACATCTTTGTTGGTGAGCGGACGGTTGATTAGCCTGCGAGTCATCACGGTGGAATTCCCAAGCGTCTGGGTGGTGACATGGCCCCGGGGTGTGGGACTCGTCTGCGCATAGGATTGTGAGGCCATGTCGGATGCGATCAAGCGCACCTCGGGGGAAGAGCATTGAGTCATCAGCAC
Organism: Verrucomicrobiaceae bacterium; assembly: GCA_021298725.1. Taxonomy (GTDB): domain Bacteria; phylum Verrucomicrobiota; class Verrucomicrobiia; order Verrucomicrobiales; family Verrucomicrobiaceae; genus Prosthecobacter. The sequence goes on from JAJTDU010000001.1 coordinate 12,577, forward strand.
GGAGGCAAAACAGCAGAAAAGGATGGTTGGTTTTTTCATGGTTGGGGAGAATGCGTCAAGCAATCAGCGAGATTGGATGACAACCCGCCGCGGACGTTCAAAAATCCGCATTCTCAAAGCATTGCGCCTCGATCGAAAGGCAACTCGGCGCAAGCCAGAAGCAGCCAGCCTTTCAGGTAAGCATCGACTCCGTCTGTGCCAGCACATCGCCAAATGGGATGCGGTCCAGCAAACCGAAACTGGGATGCCTGCCGAGGCGCTCGCGGCTCGTCGCGGGGCTGGTGAGGCCGCAGAGGAAACGGGCAAGTTGGCGTGACGACCGCAGCGCGGCTTTGCGTTCGGCGATGACCTCACGAATCGCGGCCACATGCTCAATGGTAATCGGCGGGGCAGGGGATTGCGGGATTTCGCGCGGAGCGTCATCAGCGTTGCCTTTTTCGCGCTCTTTGCAGCTCGTGCAGTTACCGCAATCAGTCTCCATGGCCTCACCGAAGTAGTTCAAGAGCCAGCGCGTGAGGCAACCGCGATGCTGGGCGAAGCTCAGGACTTCACGCAAGCGTTCGACATCACGCTTTTCACGCTCGGCGAAGAGCTGCTGCATCTTTTTCGTGATCTCCTTCGGATCACGACGATGCGCGTCTTCGGCGAGGCGATACTTCTGGCGGCTGCCGCTGGGCTTGAGTTCGATGTCGCCAGATTCCTGAAGCCAGGTCAGCGCTTTGAGCACACGATCACGCGGTTCGTTGAGTTCGGTGGCGGCTTCGTCCGGATTGAGCGTGATCCATTTGGTGCCACGCTTGCCGCATTGAAACAGACAGCGCAAAAAGGCCTGCCGCTCGGGTTTGTGGCCCGCAAGGATTCGCTGCTCGGGCTGAATGAAGCGGAACTGATAACTGGCGTAAAAGGAGCCGAGCGGACGCAGGATGCCGTCGAGTTCGAGGTTGGTGATGACTGTTTCGATGACGAGCGGACGGATGTCCGTGGCATGCGAGAGGTCGTACATCGAGAGGTCGAACTCGCCTCCTTGCAGCAGCAGGTGATCGAGAAGCTGGTGGATGGCTTGCGGCGTCGGGGTGTCACCAAAGGTGAAGTTTTCGAGCACGATGCAGTCGTCGGCACAGGCGAGCATCTCACAGACGGACGTTTTGCCATCGCGACCGGCGCGGCCGGTTTCCTGCGAGTAATTTTCGAGCGTCTTCGGCAGGTTGTAGTGATACACGGCACGGATGTCTGCTTTGTCGATGCCCATGCCGAAGGCGATGGTGGCGACGATGACGTCCGTTTGGCCGCTCATGAACGCATCCTGTGCCGCGTGACGATGCTCATCTGGCAAACCGGCGTGGTAGGCCAACGCGTTGACGCCACTCTTCTGCAAATGCGTCGCCACATGCTCCGCTGTGTTTTGCAGCGTCACATAGACGATGCTGGGCACTTTGCGCTTGAGCAGCAGTTTGGTGAGCACCGGCAGGCGCTGCTGCGCGGTGCAAGGCGTGATGCGAAAATGCAGATTCGGCCGCAGAAACGAGGTCTGCACATGATCCGCCTGCTCAATGTCGAACGCGCGGCGAATATCCGCCGCAACGGAAGGCGTGGCCGTGGCAGTGAGTGCCAGCACCGGTTTGATGCCGAGTTCTTTGGCTACAAGCGCCAGACGCAGGTATTCCGGGCGGAAATTGTGCCCCCACTCGGAGATGCAGTGCGCTTCATCGACCGCCATCATCGCGATTTTGAGGCGCTTGAGCCGCTCGACGAAATTTTCATTCATGAGCCGCTCTGGGGCGATGTAGAGCAGCTTCAGCGTGCCGTTGCGCATGTCGTCGAAGACTTGGGCCGCTTCATCGGCTGAAAGCGATGAATCCAGCCGTGCCGCCGCGATGCCCCGCGCCCGCAGCGCTTGAACTTGATCCTTCATCAGTGCGATCAGCGGCGAGATGACGAGCGTGACGCCGTCCATGAGCAGCGCAGGCAATTGATAGCAGAGCGATTTTCCTGCGCTCGTCGGAAACAAGGCCAGAGAGCTGCGCCCGGCCAGCAATGCCTCCATCACCTGCTCCTGCCCGGCACGAAAGGCCTTGTGGCCGAAGTGCTGTTTGAGTGCGGCGTGGAGATCGTGAGGCATGCGGCACTCATGCCACATTCAGGCTTCTGCCTGCAATGCAAACCTCACCCGTTTCGTTCTCAGATCTCAAGTTAAAGGCGATCGCCTCACCGTCGTACTCAAGGCGTTCCTGAAAAAGGCAAACTCGGCCTCCAGCCTGATTCAGTTCAGGAATGCCTCCATCAAGGAGCTGTAGCAGGCAAAGAACACGAAAAGACGAATGAATGGGGTAGCGTGCCCGTTTTCACGCACCGATTTCACGCCATGAAGCCTCTTGCCTGCCTCGCTCTGTTTTTCTTTGTCCTTTGCCCTGCGCTCAACGCCGCAGACAAACCGAACATCCTCTTCATCGCCATCGACGATCAAAACGACTGGATCGGCCACCTCGGCGGTCATCCGATGGCGAAGACGCCGAACATCGACAAGCTCGCCGCACGCGGCACCACCTTTCTCAATGCGCACTGCAACATGCCGCTGTGCAATCCCTCCCGCACCAGCCTCCTGCTCGGCCTGCGCCCGACCACCACCGGCATCTACGGCCTCTCGCCATGGTTCCGCACGCTGCCGCAATGGCAGGACCGCGTGGCGCTGCCGCAGCACTTTGAAAACAACGGTTACCTCACCGCAGCCACCGGCAAAATCTACCACGGCGGCACCGGCGGTGGTGGAGGTGGCGGCAAAGGTAAAAATGCCGCCAAGAAGGCCCCTGCGGCCCAACCGGAGTTCATGCGCACCGCACCGCTTGGAGGTGTCGGCACCAAACCGCCGCAGAAGCTCACTCCGCCCGCACCGATGGGCAATCACCCCGCCATGGACTGGGGCGTGTGGCCGAAGGACAACGACGACACGGGCAAGGGCGATTACCAAGTGGCGAGCTGGACCGTCGAGCAGATCAAGACCGCACCCAAAGACCAGCCCTTCTTCATCGCCGCCGGATTCTTCCTCCCGCATGTGCCGTGCTACGCCACGCAGAAGTGGTTCGACCTGTATCCCGATGACGACAGCGTGCTGCCGAAGATCCTCGAAAACGACCGCCAGGACACGCCGCGCTTCTCTTGGTACATCCACTGGGAGCTGCCCGAGCCGCGCCTGAAGTGGATCAAAGAGAACAACCAGTGGCGCAATCTCGTCCGCAGCTACCTCGCCTGCACCAGCTTCGTCGATGCGCAGATCGGCCGCCTCATGACCGCGCTGGATGAGGCAGGAGTCGCCGACAACACCATCGTCGTGCTCTGGGGCGACCACGGCTGGCATCTCGGTGAAAAAGAAATCACCGGCAAAAACACCCTCTGGGATCGCGGCACGAAGGTCCCGCTCATCTTTGCCGGTCCCGGCGTCAAAGGCGGCCAGCGCTGCCTGCAGCCCGCTGAGTTACTCGACATCTATCCCACGCTCATCGACCTCGCCGATTTGCCGCAGCGCGAGGACCTCGAAGGCCTCAGCCTCCTTCCCCAGCTCACCAATGCCGCCACCAAGCGCGAGCGTCCCGCCATCACCAGCCACAACCAGGGCAACCACGGCATCCGCAGTGAAAACTGGCGCTACATTCACTACGCCGACGGCTCCGAAGAGCTCTACGACATGGTCAACGACCCCAACGAATGGCACAACGTGGCCGCCAAGCCCGAAAACGCCGCCATCATCGCGGAGCACAAAAAATGGCTGCCCAAAATCGACGTGCCTCCCGCACCAAACAGCGCCAGCCGCGTCCTCACTTACGACAAGGCCACCGACGAGGCCGTGTGGGAAGGCAAGACGGTGAAACGCGGCGATCCGATCCCGCAGTGAGTCTGCGCTCTCAGCGGAACAGCTTTGGCACGAACTCGGCCAGATAGTCGCGCCACACCGGCCAGGAATGATCGCCAGGCGTGAGCCGCCATTCGTGGCTCACGCCGCGTGCTTTGAGGGTGGTGATGAGCAGATTGTTGCGTTCGAGAAGGAAATCTTTCTCACCGCAGGCGATCCAGAGCAGCTTCAGTTTCGCGTTGGTGCCCGCAGTGTCATCGAGCGCCGGTTTGATCTCGTTTTCATCCACCGCACCGCTGAAGGAGCCGATCCAGGCGAAGCGGTCGAGGTTTGTCATGCCGGTGCTCAGCGACTGCCACCCGCCCATGCTCAAACCGGCGATGGCGCGTTGCTCACGCTCGGCTGAGACGCGATAGTGGCTTTCGACGAGGGGCAAGCCGTCTTGCAGCAGCTCGTTTTTGAAGGCCTGGAGGGATTCGGCGCGCTTCTCGGCCATTTCGCGTGGGATTTGGCCCATTGGATGGCCGTCGAGCATCAAAACGACCATCGGCTTCGCTTTGCCGGCAGCAGTGAGGTTGTCGAAAATCCAATGCGCCTTGCCATGCACCACCCAAGCCTCGTGGCGGTCGCCGGAACCGTGTTGGAGGACCAGCAGCGGGTACTTGGTGGTCGAATCGGCCTCGTAACCCGGTGGGGTATAAACCCACGCGCTGCGTTGTGTGCCGAGGGCTTTCGAGAGGTAGTCATGCTGATGCACGGTGCCGTGCGGCACGTTTTGGAAGTCCCACACGTTCGGCGGTGTGCCCGGAATGTGCAGAATGCTCGCGGTGGGCTTGCGCTGCGGCTTTTGCGCCGGATTGAGCGGATCGATCATCGTCAAGCCGTCCACGATGAAGCTGTACTCCCACACACCAGGAGGAATCTTCGGCACGGTGAGGGTCCAAACCTTGTCGGCATCCAAGGTCATGGTGACTTGCGCTTTGTCCCACTGGCCGCGCAACGCCACATTTTGGGATTGAGGTGCCCGCAGACGAAAAGTGACGCTGTGATCCTCGCGGATCTCGGGGGAAATCAACGATGGGGCAGTCTGGGCAGCTGCGGAGAGCGTGGAGAAGGCCCAAACCAAGGCCAGGGTGGTAAAATGCTTCATGGTGGTGGGATGCTGACATGCGCCCCGGTGGATGGGAAGCCTGTTTTCCAGCGGCTGGAAGGAGCTGATTTTCCCTCTTGCCAAACAGCGTTCCTCCCCGACTATCTCGGCCCTCTTGTCCGGGAGCCTCTTGGTTCTGCGGGACGAAAGCCCGCCGTACGCCTCAGGAGTGGAGGTTCGCGAGCGGTTTCCCTCCAAACACTCGCAACCCGTAACAGCATAATGAGCGCAACAGCTACTCTCGCAGACCTGATCGCAGGTTCTTTCCGCGAGCTCTCCGAAGGATCCATCGTCAAAGGCAAGATCCTCGAAATCAAACCGCAGGTCATCCTCGTGGACATCGGCTACAAGTCCGAAGGGGCCATCCCCTCCAACGAGTTTGAAGATGAAGACATTCAGGTAGGCGATGAGGTGGAAGTCCTCCTCGAACGCCTCGAAAACGACGAAGGCATGGTCGTGCTCTCCAAGGAGAAGGCCGCCCATCGTCAGAACTGGGAGAAAATTTACGCCGTGTTCAAGGACGGCGGTCTCGTCAAGGGCAAGATCAAGAGCGTCGTCAAAGGCGGCCTCATGCTCAACGTGGGCGTCGAAGCCTTCCTGCCTGGCAGCCAGATCGACATCATCCCGCCGAAGGATCTCAACGAGTACGTCGGCAAGGTGTTCGAGTTCAAGATCGTCAAGATCAACGACGAGCGCAAAAACATCGTGCTCTCCCGCCGCGAAGTCATCGAGGCCGAGCGCGCCGAACAGCGCCAGAAGTTCCTCGACGGCGTCACCCCTGGCGACAAGGTCATCGGTATCGTCAAGAACATCACCGACTTCGGTGCGTTCGTCGATCTCAACGGCATGGACGGTCTCCTCCACATCACGGACATGTCCTGGGGCCGCCTCAACCATCCTTCCGAGCTTCTCGGCATCGGCCAGAAAATCGAAGTGCAGATCCTTGAGGTCAACCGCGAGAAAGAGCGCGTCTCCCTCGGTCTCAAGCAGCTTCAGAACAACCCGTGGGAAAACATCGAGGCCCGCTACCCGGTCGGCCAGCGTGTGCGCGGCAAGGTCACCAAGCTCGTCGCCTACGGTGCGTTTGTGGAAGTGGAAGAAGGCGTCGAAGGCCTCGTCCACGTCTCCGAACTCTCCTGGACGAAGCGCATCGCCCGTCCTTCGGATGTTCTCTCCGTCGGTCAGGAAATCGAGGCCTCTGTGCTCGGCATCAACAAGGAAGAGCGCAAGATCAGCCTGGGCGTGCGTCAGCTCGACACCAATCCTTGGGACGATATCGACGCCCGTTACCCGATCGGCACGCAGATGAAGCGCGCCGTCCGCAACCTCACCGCCTACGGCGCGTTTGTGGAGCTGGAAGAAGGCATCGACGGCATGATCCACGTCTCCGACCTCAGTTGGACACGCAAGATCAACCATCCTTCCGAACTCCTCAAGAAGGGCCAGGAAGTGGACGCCGTGGTTCTCGGCATCGACAAGGCCAACCAGCGCATCAGCCTCGGCATGAAGCAGCTCGACACCGACCCATGGTCCATCATCGACACCCGCTTCAAGGTGGGCGACGTCGTGAAGGGCCGCGTGGCCAAGATCGCCAGCTTCGGTGCCTTCATCGAGCTCGAAGACGACATCGACGGCCTCGTGCACATCTCGCAGATCAGCGAGGAGCGCATCGAGAAGGTGAAGGACAAGCTCAATGTGGGCGACGAAGTCGAAGCCCGCGTCATCAAGGTGGACAAGGTGGAGCGCCGCATCGGCCTCTCCGTGAAAGCCATGAACTACAACGAGGCCGACATCCAGAAGGAAAGCCAGGCCTTCGAAGCCCTCCGCCCCAGCACCGACCTCGTCGGCCTGGAGCAGGCCTTCAAGTTCGCCACCGAAGAATGGCGCCCCGGCGGCCAGTAATTCCGCGATCACCATCTCCAACGATCAACCACGAAGGGACGCCGCGAGGCGTCCCTTTTTTTGCTCCGAGCTGGGCAAGGCGAAGTGGCTTGAGCAGGTGTCAGCCTCCTCAAGTCGGGTCATTCTTCCTGTTTTCGTAGGCCTTTGCGCCTAACCCATCCAGCCTACGGTTTTATTTCCTTGGCAGCACTTCCACCTCGATCTCCCGGGCGACAACCATGGATGTGGAGGGCTGGGCCGCCTCAAACTGACGCGCTTTGGGGAAAGCTCCCGCCAGCTTCCGCCGAGCCGCAAAATAAAGCGCCGCGCAGGCTGAAACCGCCAGCCCGGTGATCACCATGGCAGCGCTGAAAAGCAGCAGCAGCGCCACCGCCCCCACGACCAGCACCACGATCAATCCCAGCGCCAGCGCACCCGGAATCCCGCGCGGGCGTGGCAGTTGGAAGGCAAACGACCTGGATTTCATACCACGCATCATGCTAGGCTTTGGGCCGATCTCAATGCGCATCTCCATGTCCTTGAACCCGGCATCACCAAGGTTTGTGCAACGAGATGCATCCATGGGCGGGTTGTTTCGTGAATACTGCGCCTGGCACTGCAGAATTGAGCGGAACAGTGGAATGCCGTTCGAATGGGTGCGGCAGATGGGCAGTCGCTGACCCTTCACCAGATCGTCTCGACGGCCAACCAGCTCGTGGAAAAGCAACTCGTCCGCCTTTGCCCACGATGCGCTGCCGGGCCGAGGGCCTGTGCATCAACCAAGAAGGCTGCATCCAGGAAGCCGACGATCACTTCCACACCATGGGCGTGCGGCGGAACATCCGCTGTTTTCAGGTGTGTTTCAGACTTCGTTCTGTAGCAAATCCAGCTCCTCATCAAGCGGTGAGCCATCCAGCAGATGGTCGATGAGATGACGCGCCAGCCAGGGAGAGCGAAGCGAGCCTTTGGAGCCGAGGCCATTGAAGAAAGCGACGCGGGGATGGCTGGGATGCGTGCCCATGAGAGCCTGGCGGTTTTTAATGATGGGGCGCACAGCGGTTTGCGTGGCCAGAAGCTTGATCGGCACCGCGAGCAGGGCGCGCGTTTTCGCATCAAGCTCGCCCAATGCGACGGGAGAGGACATGTTGGGCGCGGCAAACTGCCATTCGTAAGTCGAGCCGATTCGAAGGGTGCCGTCTGAATGCGGCAGCAGCCAGCAGCCTCGGTTGAGGATGCGTTTTTCGCCCTGGAGATCGGCCTGAACGGTCAGAATGGTTCCAAGAGCGGACTGAAACGGCACCCAGTGAAAGAGCGGATGCTTTTCCGCATGCCAACCCTGCGCCCAAATGACGTGAGAGAAGCGCTGGCCGCTCCATTCGACGCCATTGGCATCGTCTTGCACGTCGGCGGGTTGTACATCGGCGGTGGTGTATGAATCGAGCGTTTCAAAAAAGCGGCGACTGGATTCAAGGTAGCTGTTGGTGTCGAGCCAGGCGGCGTGACGCTGCTGGAAGCCGTTTTCGGGCTGGTGAAGCACCTTGGCGTTCAGTGCGGGCGTCTGGCGATGAAGAAAAGGCTGCATCTCGGGATCGCGGCGGCGTTTGTGCCATTTGGCGATCTCTGGTTCGTTTTTGAGCAGGCGGACGTAGCCGCGAGGGAGAAAGAAGCGCCGTTTGAGCCGCTTGCCACAGGCGCGGTAGAAGCACAAAGCCTCTCGATAAAAGATCTCATAGCGCCAGCTCACGGTGAGGCGCATGCCGGTGATGGGTGTGATCAATCCGGCGGCCACTTTCGAGCTGGTAACGGCTTCATCACGATCCACGATCAAAAACGGCACCCCACGCTCCCACAAACGCCACGCCAGAGCTGTGCCGGCGAGGCCCTGGCCGATGATGAGGATGCGGGATGTCATGACCCCATGCTGCATCGGTTTGTGGCGTCTTGCCAATCCTGCGTGGATGCGGCGGCTACTTGCCCTGCATCTCCTGCATCAGCCCTTTGAGCTTATCGTTCGTCTCGGCAGCCTGGGTCTGGGTGAGTGGGGTTTTCTCCGCGTCCTGCCACAGCCTAGCGACTTCATTGATGAGTGTGCCGACGCGCAGCATGAGGGCTTCCTCGGTTTTGGGGGTGCTGAGGTGGCCAAAGTCGTACTGTAGGTCCCGCAGCAGGGAAGGGGAGCTGGCACAAAGCAGACTGACATCCGCCTCAGGTGCAGCGACGATGAGAGCGGTGGCGATCTCAAACAAACGCAGCCCCAGGCCGATGTCGATGAGCAGCGCCAGATCATCGTCCCTCTGGTCGCGCAGCAGTTTGAGCGCCTGCTGGTGGCCATCCACAATCTCCTGGCGCAGATCCTTCCACGCGTTTTGCTCCGCGAGGTTGCCCTGCGTCATGAGCCGGGGCAGAAGTTTTTCACCGAGGCCGAGCGTGCGGCAGTAGGTGAGCACGTCTTGGTTGTTGTTGCGGAACTGCTGTGCGTCACCGGCTTGAAGCACGAGAAAACTGTCTCCCAAAAGGGTGCCGAGAATGAGCGCTGTGCGTCCGCGGTCCGTGGGTGGGGTGGGAGGCGGCGGCCGAAACAGCAGGCGCCAGCGGGCCTTGGTTTTTTGCGCGATCGAGTCGAGGAAATCCGCTGGCGAAGGCTCTGTGGTGGCAGCAACGGTGGCCTTCGGTTCCGTAGGGTCCAACGCAGCGGCAGGAACAAGGCAGATGCTGAGCGCGCCGAGGCAGACAGCGCGGCTCAAGCGGAAGGGAATGGCTGGCATTTCGAGAAACGTAGGAGGCTGGTTGACCGCCCACTACTACTCCACCGTGACGCTTTTCGCCAAGTTTCTTGGTTTATCGACATCACAGCCACGCGCGACGGCGATGTAATAGGAAAGCAGCTGCAACGGCACCACATTGAGGATCGGTGTCAGGTAGGAAGGGCAGTCCGGCACGTAGATCACGTCCTGGGTCAGACGCTCCAGCTCGGTGCGGCCCTCAGTCGTCACGGCGATGACGGGGCCTTTGCGGGCGAGCACTTCCTCGATGTTGCTGATGTTCTTGTCGAAGACGGCATCTCCAGGAGCGATGAACACGCTCGGCATGTCTGGCTTTACCAAAGCGATGACGCCGTGCTTCAGCTCCGCGCTCGGGTGGCCGCTGGCGTAAATGTAGCTGATTTCCTTCATCTTCAGCGCTCCTTCGAGCGCCACAGGGTAGTTCATCTGGCGTCCCATGAACAGCATGCCCTCGGCATGCGCATGCTTCTCGGCGATGGCTTTGATCTTGTCTGCCTGCTTCAAAATGGTGGCGATTTTGTCTGGCATGGCTTCGAGTTGGTCGATCATTTCCAGGCCATCCACGCTGGAAAGGTGATGAATGCGGCCTAGCAGCAAACTGAGCAGCGTGAGGATGGTGACTTGCGAGGTGAAGGTCTTCGTGGCTGCCACACCGATTTCCGGCCCGGCGTGGATGTACACGCCGCCGTCACTCTCACGCGCGATGGTGCTGCCGACGGTGTTCACGATGCCAAGGCAGCGGATGCCCTTGCGCTGCCCCTCACGCATGGCGGCGAGCGTGTCGATGGTCTCGCCGCTCTGGCTCATGACGAACTGCAGCGTGTTGCGATTGGTCGGCACATTGCGGTAGCGGAACTCACTGGCGATCTCGACCTCCGTCGGCACACGGGCGAGGGATTCGATCAAATATTCGCCCACCATGGCCGCATGATAAGCCGTGCCGCAGCCGGCGAGGATGATGCGGTCGATCTGCACCAACTCCTTGGGGGACATGTTCAGGCCACCGAGCACGGCGGTGCATTCATCGCGGGAAAGACGACCGCGCATCGCGTTGCGGAGCGAGTTCGGCTGCTCGTAGATCTCCTTGAGCATGAAATGCGGGAAGTCGCCCTTCTCCGCCTCATCGGCGCTGAATTCCACGCGGCTCACCTTCACCTCCGCGTGCACGCCTTGGTGCGACTGCACGTCGTAGCCATCACGCGTGATGGTGACGATGTCGTAATCGTTAAGATACACGACATCCCGAGTATGATTGACCACCGCCGCTACGTCGCTGGCCAGGAAATGTTCATGTTTGCCGAGGCCGATGATGAGCGGGCTGCCAAGCCGCGCGCCGATGATGACGCCAGGCAGGTCCGCATGCATCACCGCGAGGCCGTAGGTGCCCTTCACGCGGGCCAGCGCGGCCTTGAGCGCGTTCACGAGCCGCTGCGTGCCGTCCTTCTCAGTGGATTCGTCAAAGTAGGTGCCGACGAGGTGGGAAAGCACTTCTGTGTCCGTCTGCGAATGAAACGTGTGGCCTTTGGCGGTGAGTTGATCGCGCAGCGTCTGATAGTTTTCGATCACCCCGTTGTGAACGAGCACCAGTTTGCCGCCCTGATCGGCGTGCGGATGCGCGTTCTCATCCGTGGCCGGGCCGTGTGTGGCCCAGCGGGTGTGGGAGATGCCCATGGTGCCTTCTGGCCTCGCTTCATCGACGGCTAGCCGCAAGTTGTCGATCCGACCGGCCTTTTTCACGACATGCAGGCCGCTAGCACCGCAAAGGGCCACACCTGCCGAGTCATAACCGCGATATTCCAGGCGCCGCAACCCGTCCAACAGGATCGAGCTAGCCTGACGATTGCCGATGTATCCAACGATGCCGCACATGAAAAAATAAAAGGGGTGAAAAGCTTGCCTGTCGAATGACAGGTCGGGACGATACCGCCACGCAGAACCCACGCCAGCAGTTCATGCCACAGCCTTTATGTTTATTGGAAAGAAGTCAGAGGCTTAGGCCATGATGCCACCCACCAGCGCACCGTGCACGTCCGTGAGGCGGAAATCGCGGCCTTGGTAGCGGAAGGTGAGGCGCTCGTGATCGAGACCGAGCAGGTGCAGTAGCGTGGCGTTCAAGTCGTGCGTGTGGACGGGGTTTTCGGCCACGTTGAAGCCGAAATCGTCGGTTTTGCCATAAACGGTGCCGGGTTTGATGCCGCCACCTGCCATCCACATGGTGTAGGCGTCTTTGTGATGATCGCGACCAGGTGAGGTCTTCGTGCCGTCGCCATTGATGCCTTGGCGCAGCGGGGTGCGGCCAAACTCACCGCCCCAGATGACGAGGGTCTCGTCCAGCAGCCCACGCTGCTTCAAATCACGCACCAGCGCGGCCATCGGACGGTCCACGTCCTTCGCTTTCGCGGTGAGGCGTTGTTTGAGGCCGCCGTGATGGTCCCAGTCGGAGTCAAAGAGTTGCACCATGCGGACGCCCCGCTCCACCAAGCGGCGGGCCAGTAGGCAGTTGTTGGCAAACGAGGCTTTGCCAGGCTGTGCGCCATACATGTCGAGCGTGGCTTGGTTTTCCTCTTGGATGTCCATCAGTTCGGGCACGCTGGTCTGCATGCGGTAAGCCATCTCATACTGGCTGATGCGCGTGGCGATCTCGGGATCCCCCACGACGCCAAGCTGTTGCTCATTGAGCGCCTTCACGGCATCCAGCACACGCCGGCGGTCCTTGGCACGGTGACCTGGGGGATTGCCGAGGAAAAGCACCGGCTCGCCACTGCTGCGAAATGGAATGCCTTGGTAAACGCTGGGCAGGAAACCGGTGCTCCACAGCGTCGATCCTGCGCCGCCGGGCGGGCCGGACAAAAGCACCACATAGGCTGGCAGATCACGATTCTCCGCGCCGAGACCATACGTCAGCCACGCACCGAGGCTGGGCCGTCCGCCTTGGCCGAAACCGGTGTGCAGAAACATCTGCGCCGGGGCGTGATTGATCTCGTTCGTGTGCAGGGACTTCACCACGCAGATGTCGTCCGCCACTGTGCCGAGATTCGGCAGCAGTTCGCTCAATTCGAGTCCGCTCTGGCCGTGGCGCTGAAATTTGAACTCCGTGCCCGCCAGTGCCATCTCGCCACCGATGAAGGCGAAGCGCTTGCCCTTGGTTAACTCCTTCGGGCACTTCTGGCCGTCCATCTTTTGCAGCAACGGCTTGTAATCGAACAGATCGAGCTGCGAAGGCGCACCGATCATGTGCAGGTAGATGATGTTTTTCGCCTTGGGCGCGAAATGGGGGCGTGGAGCATCCACAGCCGGTAAATCCCGGGCCAGCAACGATCCCAGCGCCGCAGAGCCTAGCCCGAGGCCGGACTGCCGGAAAAATTGGCGGCGTGAAACGTGGAGGAAGTCAGGCGTGGTCATGGCACAGGTGGAGAACGACACGAAGGCTACGCAGATTTCTCCCAAGCCGCCTCAATCCACTTTCCAGTCCACCTTCACGCTCTGCTCGCGGCCATTGCGGTCGTGGTATTTCACATGGCCGTGCTTCGCGCCGTATTCGTGGACGCATTTGGTCACTTTCACGTCGTAGCAGCAGTATTCAGCGATCTTGGCCACTTCGCCCTGCTGCCACCACTTCAGCGCATCGAGTCCGTCGGCGGTCTTGCCCATGCCGAGCGTGGCGGCAGCCACGGCGTCGAGCTTGATGCGGTGGCCGAGGGCTTTTTCGAGGTCGATGAGCAGGTCCAGGCTGTGCGGCAGATCGGCCGCGTCGAAGAGCAGGTCGTGCCCTTTGAGCACCTCGTAGTCGAAGCCGATGTGATTGAAGCCGACGACAAGATCCGCGTTTTTGAGCTGCTTGATGAGCGCTGCGGTCTCGTCCTGGGTGTAGATGCTGTACTCGTTCTGCCGCGTGCTGAAGGTACAGGCCACGGAGATGCCCATCTTGTGCTTGTTGCCCCAGCCGCCGACGTCATTGGCCGTGCGGCGTGTTTCCAGGTCGAAATAAACGATGTCTCCGGCCATGATCGCGGTGCGTGGCGCAGAACTCAGCCGATGCGGTAAACGATGCGCGCCTTGTCCATGTCGTAGGGGGACATTTCGATCTTCACGGCGTCGCCGATGACGAGACGGATGAATTTTTTGCGCATCTTGCCGGAAATGTGGGCGAGAACCTCGTGGCCCGTCGCATTCCGCAGCTTCACACGAAACATGGTGCCAGCGAGCACGGCGGTGATGACGCCGTCGAGTTCGATGGCCTCTTCCTTAGCCTTACCCTGCTCAGGCTCCGGCGGGCGCGGTGGGGGAGCGAAACGTTGCGGCGGGCCGCCCCGATGGGGTGGGCTGCCGCGGGATGGACCGCGATTGGGGCCGCTGCGAGATGGGCCTTTGCGTTTAGGAGGAGGCATAATTGAAAAAAGTTGGGTGTGAGAATGCTGCCGTGCGAAGGGATTACAAGGCTAATTTTGCAGGGTGTGGATCGGGTTTTCCAACCCGATTCCCAACGAGTTGGAAAACTCGTTTTACGTTCAGACAAAAATCTCGCCGCCATGCGTCCTGTCCGTGAAACTGCCTACCGCATGCCCGCCACGCCAACACTGCCCGAACTTTACGACGCCCACGCGGCAGGGCTGTTTCACTACTTCACCAGCTTCACGGGCGGCGAGGCGGACGCGAAGGATCTGCTGCAGGAGCTGTTCATCAAGCTGGACCGGCAGAGCATCCCGGTCGGGGTGCTGAACCTGCGAGCCTGGCTGCTGCGTCTGGCGCATCATCACGCCATCGACTGGCTGCGGAAACATCGAGTGCGGCGGCGGGCGGAGGAAGAGACACCGCCGGAGATATTCGCAGCGCAGGAAGACCCCGACCAAGCGGAACTGGCAAAACGTCTCACCCAAGCACTCGCAGGGCTGCCGCTGGAGCAGCGCAGCGTGGCGCAACTGAAGCTGTGGGACGGGCTGACCTTTGAGGAAATCGCCGAAGTACAGGGCATTCCACTGAACACGGCGGCCAGCCGCTACCGCTACGCGCTGGAGAAGCTGCGCAGCGAGCTGAGACCGCTTTACGATGAACTGAAACCGTCATGAACACGAACTTAGATGCCTTTGAAAACGATTTGCGTGCGCTGAATCGGCGCGAGCTGCCGGAAGAGTGGCGCAACGAGATTTTGCAACGCTCAAAGCCGGCCACGCGCACGCCGCGCTGGCTCGTCGCCGGTTGGAGCGTGGCCTGGGCGGCGATCATGGTGATGTACTTCACCACACCCGCCGAACCCGCCACACCATCGTCTGATTCATGGAGCAAAGCGGCTCCCACCATGCTGTGGCAGCAACGTGCCGCCTCCATTGAAGCCCTGCTAGCCGCCAACTGATAATTTTATGACTATTCTCCGCAATCTCACCCTCAAGCGTGTCACACGCATCCTGCTCTGGCTTTTCATCACGCTCGTCACTCTCATCGTTCTTTTGTATGTGTGGACGAACTGGAGCGGCAAACGTCGTTGGGCCGCAACACTGGCACGAATTGAACGCGAAGGTGAAACGCTCGATTTTCGCAAACTGCTGCCCGAAACACCGCCTGAAGAGGCAAATCTGCTCGCCATCGAGCCATTGCGCGGCATTGCCGCAGTGATCGAAGAGGATGCGAACAAAGGAGAGCCTGGGGCAAAGAGGCAGGCGCTCGAAACGATGAAATGGAGCACCCAGAACAAGGCTCCCGCCTCGAACGGGGTTTCTTTGGGTCAGGCTACCGCCACGGCCGATTGGGTGAGATTTGTGCGTGAATCGAAGTTTATTGACCTGCCTGCGGATGCGCCATCGACCAGCCGGGACCTATTGAATGCTTTGGATGCGAAGTTCCCATTGCTCAAACAACTCACGGAGCAAGTGCCGCAACGCTCACAGGCGATGTTTACGCCAGGCATGCGTGAGCGTGAGATTCCAGAGATGCTCTTTAGTCTGCAAGTGCCGCATTACACGGTTGCACAAACGCTGGCGCGCACGCTGACACTGCGCGCACGGGCAGGCGTGGATGCCAAAGACAGCCAGGAGGCCACGCGCAGCATTCTGGTGCTAAAACGTGTCAGTTCTGCGTGTGAGTCTGAGCCGTTGCTGATTGGATTTCTCGTGGGTATCACGATAAACGCCATGGCCACCGAGGCTGTGTGGCACTGTCT
>JAJTDU010000075.1:0-22850 GCA_021298725.1 Verrucomicrobiaceae bacterium
GCTGGCCGTGACCGGGTGTGAGGCCATGTATGCCGACATCGGCCATTTCGGTCGCCCCCCCTTGGTGCGGAGTTGGTACTTCATCGTGCTGCCGGCGCTGATGCTGAACTACCTCGGGCAAGGAGCGCTCGTCCTCTCAGACGTGAATGCCTCACTGCAGCCCGGTTATCACCACTTTTTCAGCCTCGTGCCGAAAGCCGCGCTGATCCCCGTCCTGCTCCTGGCCACAGCGGCCACCATCATCGCCTCCCAGGCCATGATCACCGGCGTGTACTCGCTCACTCAGCAGGCCGTACAACTCGGCTACCTGCCGCGTCTGAAGATCATCCATACCAATCCCGACGTGCGCGGCCAGATCTACATGCCGCAGGTGAACTACCTCCTCATGGTCTCCTGCCTCGCGCTGGTCTTCCATTTTGAGTCTTCCACCAATCTCGCCGCCGCCTACGGCCTCTCCGTGGCGCTCGACATGACCTTTACCAGCCTGCTGTTCTTCCTCGTGGCCCGCGTGGTCTGGCTGTGGCCGCTCTGGAAAGCAGGCATCCCGGTCATCATCTTCCTCATCCCTGAAATCGGCTACGTCTCCGGCAGCCTGCTCAAGTTCATGGCCGGAGCCTGGTTCCCGCTCGTCATTGGCCTGAGCATCTGGATCATCATGAAAACATGGACGGATGGACGCGCCATCCTCTTCCAGGCCATGCAGCGTGGTCGCCTGCCCGTGCAGTTCCTGGTGGATGAGATCAAGAAAGACCGCATCATCCGGGTGCCCGGCACCGCCGTCTTCATGTCTGCCAGCGCTGACGGACTGCCGCTGGCGCTGCTGCACCATCTGAAGCACAACAAGGCGCTGCACCAGCAGGTGGTCCTGCTCACCGTGCGCTTTGAGGATGCTCCATATGTGCGGGACGAGACGCGCCACGAGATCAGCGAGTATCATGACGAATTCTACCGCATCCTTTTGCGCTACGGCTTCGCCGAGTCACCCGATGTGTTCAACGACCTCTGCCAAGCCATGAGCGAGAAGACGAAGGTCAAGCGCAACGGCATCACCTTCTACCAAAGCCGCGAAGTGCTGCTGACCAATGGCCCAGGCAAGATGGCCGCCTGGCGCAAAAAACTCTTCGTCATGCTTTCCCGCCTCTCCCGCCCCGCCACCGGCTATTTCGACCTCCCCCCCCGCCAAGTCATCGAACTGGGCATTCAATTGGAGGTTTAAGCCGAAAACGAAATCAAAACTAGCTCAGCAGCATTCGTCATTCGGATTTAGTCATTCGTCATTCCTCCATCACGTATCCAGCCACCATGTCCCCCGATCCCCTGCGACTCCGAGTTTCCGCCCTGCTGGGCTTCCTCGCCATCTCCCTCGGTGCCTCCGGTGCCCACGGACCGGTGCATGAGAAACTCAAGGCCGCCGGTGAGCTGGAGCACTGGGAAACCGCGCTGCAATACCACCTGCCGCATGCCGTCGTGCTACTGCTGCTCACTCTCTTTGCCAGCAGCAAGCCGACGATGGTCTGGGCCTGGCGCATGATCCTGCTCGGCGTGCTGATCTTCAGCGGCTCGCTCTATCTACTCGCTTACACCGGCATCAAATGGCTCGGTGCCATCACACCGCTAGGCGGCCTGAGCCTCATGGCCGGGTGGACACTCATCGCATTGTCAGCGAAGGGAAAATGAGCGACTGAAATCAATCTTGAGGCAAGGCAAAAAACCCGTTGCGCCATGATTGAAGCATGCTCCTTTAGCGGCCCTCGAAGTCAGAGGCTCGGTAGCTCAGTTGGTAGAGCATGGGATTGAAGATCCTAGTGTCGGCGGTTCGATCCCGTCCCGAGCCACCACTTCAAAGAATTGGTCGCTTAAAAAAACAAAGCAGTCCCGAATCACTTTGCGGTGCTGACTGTGGAGACGATCTAGCTGAATCTTGGCTCTGCCTTGGCCTAGTCCTCACCCCCATCTACCAGAGCACCTCAGTGACGAAGGTTTCCTTCGCCAGTGACCCGACTTCCAGGGGATCAAGTTCGGCGAACTTGCGCTTGGAGACGACACCGACAGGCGCTTCCTCGGCGGCTGTCGCAGAAAAGGCGTCCGCAGACTCGTTGAGCGTGGCGTCTCGCCACTCACATGATGAAACCCTGGCTACGCCGTGGTCTCAGTGACCCTCCAGTGGCCCGGATGATGAAACGCGATGCCGTCCTTGTGATACTTGGGGGACACAGCCACGTCCGCCGCCGGCTTTCCGCAGCCAGAGAGCACCACCACCAAGGAAAAAAGGATGAACCGTGAGATCAGGCGCATGGAAAACCATGCCTGCACGGCTCCCGCAGTCAGCGCGGCCTTGTTTTACGCGAGGCGTCCGCAGCACTGCTTGTACTTCTTCCCACTGCCACAAGGACATGGGTCGTTGCGACCGACGTTGGTGTCCTTGGGCTTCGGTTTGGCGGCTACTGTAGGAATGATCAGGCGTGGACCATCACGCCCAGGATTCGGCGCGGCTTCTTCTGCCTCCTCCTCGATTTCCTCACGGCGCTGCTGCGGCGCAGGGGTGCTGCCTTGGGAGGCGAGCTGGGCGAGGAACTGCTCGAACGCGGCAAGCTGCTGAGTGCTGCGGAAGAGGTTGCCAAGCACCTCACCGTTGATGTTGTTCATTAGCTCCGCGAAAATCGTGAAGGCTTCCTGCTTGAACTCCACCAGCGGGTCTTTCTGGCCGTAGGTGCGCAGGCTGACGCCTTCCTTCAAGGCATCCAGCGCGTACAAATGCTCCTGCCAGAGGCGGTCGATGGCATTGAGCAAAATCATCTTCTCGATCTCCTGCAAGGCGGTCGGATTGGCATTGCCGACCTTCACTTCGTAGGCGTTGAGGATTTTTTCCTTCAACCAGGCGGACTTGGCATCGAAGTCGAGCGCTTTGAAACCATCATCGAACTCACGCAGACCGATGGGGAACGTGGTATTCACCCACTGGAGCAGGTTGTCGTAATCAGCCTCAGTGTCGTCCTTGAGATCCTTCGGCACGAAAGCGCTCAGGCGCTCGGTGATGCCTTTCTCCACGGCCTCATTGATGAGGATGCGCGTGTCGTTGCTGTTGAGCACGTCGTTGCGCCATTCATAGACGACCTCGCGCTGCTGATTCATCACGTCATCGTATTCGAGGACGCGCTTGCGCCAGACGTAGTTCCGTTGTTCCACACGCTTCTGCGCGGTTTCGACGCTACGGTTGAGCCAAGGGTGCTGCAATTCCTCGCCTTCCTTCATGCCAAAGCGCTCCATCATCTTCGTCATGCGCTCGGCGGCACCGAAGTTGCGCATGAGGTCATCTTCAAAGCTGAGGAAGAACTTGCTCTCGCCCGGATCGCCCTGACGCGCGGAGCGTCCGCGCAACTGACGGTCCACACGGCGTGATTCATGCCGTTCCGTCGCCAGAACGAACAAACCACCGAGTTCGGAGACACCTTCGCCCAGTTTGATGTCGGTGCCACGACCGGCCATGTTGGTGGAGATCGTCACTGCGGCGCGATGACCGGCGCGGGCGACGATTTCGGCCTCCTGGCGGTGGTACTTCGCATTGAGCACGTTGTGCGTGATCTTTTGCAGCTTGAGCATGCGGGAGACCATTTCGGAGGCCTCGACGCTGGCGGTACCGACGAGGATCGGCTGGCCCTTGGCGTTCAATTCACGGATCAACTCGATCACAGCTGCAAATTTCTCACGGCGTGTCTTGTAGATGCTGTCGTTGTGGTCCTTGCGCTTCACCGGACGATTGGTCGGGATGGTGAGCACATCGAGATGGTAGATGTCGTGGAACTCCGCCGCGTCCGTTTCCGCCGTGCCAGTCATACCGCCGAGCTTTTGATAAAGGCGGAAGTAATTCTGAATCGTGATGGTGGCGAGCGTCTGCGTCTCGGCGTCGATCTGCACGCCTTCCTTGGCCTCCACGGCCTGATGCAAACCATCGCTCCAGCGACGTCCGGCCATTTTGCGTCCCGTCTGCGCATCGACGATGATGACTTTATTCTCCTCGACGACATATTCGACGTCCTTCTCATAGAGACAGAAGGCGCGCAGAAGCTGGCTGATCTGATGGATACGCTGACCTTGGTGGGAGAGGCGATCCTGCATCTCGGTCTTCTTGCGCAGACGAGCTTCTTCAGAAAGCGAGGTGTCGCCATCGATCTCGGAGTAAACAGTGGCGATGTCCGGGAGCACAAAGGCGTCCGGCTCGTCAGGGCTGAGGAAATTGCGCCCCATCTCGGTCAGATCGGCGTCGTGGCTCTTTTCCTCGATGAAGTAATACAGCTCCTCCTTGAGCTTGAAGAACTCGACCTTCTGCGTGTCGGCGTAGAGCGAAAGCTCGGCCTTCTCCATCGCACGACGGAGTTCCGGTTCTTCCATGCAACGGGCAAGCGCACGATTCTTCGGCTGACCCATGTGAACCTGGAAGAGCTTCAAACCGGCCTGCTCCAGCACTCCGGCGGCGGCGGCCTCCTTGGCTTCCGTGATCAAACGATTGCACAACGTGTTCTGACGGCGCACGAGCTGATCCACGAGTGGCTTGTAGCGCTCATACTGATGATTGCTCTCCGCCGCCATGACCGGGCCGCTGATGATCAATGGTGTGCGCGCCTCATCAATGAGCACGGAGTCCACTTCATCCACGATGGCGAAGTAATGGCCGCGCTGCACCTGCTGCTCCTTACTGGAGGCCATGCCGTTGTCACGCAGGTAGTCAAAGCCGAACTCGCTGTTCGTGCCATAGGTGATGTCGCAGCGGTACTGCTCGGCGCGGATGTGGCTGGGCTGGTCGTTTTGAATGCAGCCAACGGTGAGGCCGAGGAATTTGTACAAACTACCCATCCACTCACTGTCACGACGGGCAAGGTAGTCATTCACCGTGATGACATGCACACCGCGCCCGGTGAGCGCATTCAAGAACACAGGCAGCGTTCCCACGAGCGTCTTCCCTTCCCCGGTGGCCATTTCAGCGATCATGCCACGATGCAGGGCGATGCCGCCGACGAGCTGCACGTCAAAGTGAACCATGTTCCAGCCCAGCGGCTGGTCGCAGACGACGATCTCGCGGCCACACATCCGACGCGCGGCGTTTTTCACCACGGCGTAAACTTCCGGCAGGAGGTCGTTCAGCATCTTCTGCTCGATGGCATCAAAATTCGGCTGGATGTGGTTCCAGGCCTCACGGGCGCGGTCGATGCGCTGCTTCTTCTCATCAAACCCCGCCGAGCGCCACCGGCCCTGGGCGATGTAATCGTCCTCCAAGGACGGGAAATGCTTTTTCAAAGAAGCGAAATACTGCTCCACCTGCTCCAGGCAGGCGTCCACAGCCGCTTCATCGGCGATGCGCAGGCTGACCCCGCCGAGGAACGGTGGTGTATGAAAGGCGCGGAACTGAGCCTGCCATTTCTGGGTGCGCTCACGCAGCGCTTCCTCAGGCTCGTTTTGAAGCTGCGCCTCGATGCGGTTGATCTCGGTCACTGTAGGAGTGAGCCTGCGCACAGTACGCTGGTTCTTGGTGCCGATGATTTTTCTGATGATCCAGTTGAACATGATGAGGAAAGACGCGCTCGGCCTACAAATAGCCGAACTTTGGGGGAGGCCGAATGTGGCGGAACTCAGCGCAGGCGCAACAACTCAAACAGCCGCCTTTGTGCGCAACACCGCATCCTTCACCCGGCGCGGAATCATGGCGCTGCGCACCACATCGGGCCGCACGCTGCGCAGAAAGTCCAGCAGGATCACCGGGGACTCCACGATCATGCGCTCGATCTGGTCCCTCCGATGTGTCCACCGTGAGTTGCGGTGCAGGTAGTCGAGATCAGCAAGGATCTCATCGACATCGCCTTCATTGAAACCGGCGAGCTGGAACGCGTAGGGATCGGAGAGAGGCATGGCGGGAGAAAGAAAATCAGTGCGGCGGATTGTGCCGGGAAAACTCCGCGCCTCCAACTTTTTCTCTCTTTTTGCCGCAAATCGCGGTTCTCAGCCCATCTTCGCTTCCTCCGCAGGCTCATCAGGGAGCGGCGGCGGCAGGTTGTCGATGATGTTAAGGAGCGGAACACCACGCTCGACGGACTTGTCGAGGCGGAAGAAGAGCTGCGGACTGCAACGTAACTTCACGGGATCCGCGCGCCTTGACGAGCTTCTCGATGGCGTTTTCCTGCTGGTGCGGCTTGCCAATGACCCCGACATAGACAAAGCACTGCCGCATGTCAGGGGTAGGACTGACCTCATGGATGGTGACGAGGCAGTTTTCAGAGCGGTAGTCCTTCTCGAGGATCACGCTCAGCTCACGCCGAATCAGTTCGCTGACTTTTTGGACTCGAAGGCTCATGATGCGAAGGGCGAAGGGCGAAGAAAAAGGGCTAGGAGTTCAGGACTCTTTGCCCTCTGCTCTTTGCCCTAAGCTTAGAGAGTTTGGGCGATTTTTTCGAGCTCGTAGCACTCGATGACGTCGTTTTCCTCGTAATCGCTGAAGCCGTTGAGCTTGATGCCGCATTCGAGACCGTTGCGGACCTCGTTGACCTCATCTTGGAAGCGACGCAGCGTTTCAAAGCCACCGTCATAGACAGCTTGACCGTCACGCAGCACACGGGCGCGCTGCTTGCGGTTCATGATACCGTCGGTGACGACAGAGCCGCCGACATAGCCCTTGTTGACCTTGAAGACCTGCTTCACGCGAGCGTGGCCGATGACCTTCTCGCGGGTCAGCGGGTCGAGCAGCCCCTGCATGGACTCCTTCACCTGGTCGATCAGTTCGTAAATGATGGAGTAGAGCTTGACCTGCACCGTCTCACGCTTCGCGGTCGTAAGCGCCTTGTTCTCCACCTTGACGTTGAAGCCGAGGATGATGGCGTCGGAGGCGCTGGCGAGCAGCACGTCGGACTCGTTGATGGCCCCCACTTCCTTGTGCAGGATGTCGAGGTTGCACTTGTCGCTCTTGATGTCTGTGAGGCACTTGGCGATGGCCTCCACGGACCCCTGCACGTCGCACTTGAGGACAACTTTCAGAACCTTCTTGTTGCTGTCGTCAATGCTGGCAAAAAGATGCTCCAGGGTGGAGCGGCGGGGCACGGTGAGCTTTTTCTGACGGATGTCACTCAGGCGCTCTTCGCTGAGCGTTTTGACATCGCGCTCATTTTTCATCACGACGACCTCGTCGCCAACATGGGGCATGTCGCTGAATCCGATGACCTCGCAGGGCATGCCGGGGAGGACTTCCTTGATGTTCTCACCACGATCATTGATCAGCGCCTTGACCTTGCCCCAGTAGGGGCCGCAAATGAATGGCTGGCCGACTTTGAGGGTGCCTTGACCGACGATAACCGTGGCCACGGGGCCTTTGCCGGCGACCATGGAGGACTCGATGACAGTGGCGCGTGGATCGGCCTTCGGATCAGCCTTCAACTCCAGCACCTCGGCCTGGAGGGACATGGTTTCGAGCAAGTTGTCGAGGCCAAGACCACTTTTGGCCGAAACTTCCATACACTCGATCTCACCACCCCAGTCCACCGGAGCGAGTCCGATGTCTTGAAGCTGGCTTTTGACGCGCAGGACGTTGGCCGTGGGCAGGTCGCATTTGTTGATGGCGACCATGAGCTGGACGCCGGCGGCCTTGGCATGGCTGAGTGCCTCTTTGGTCTGCGGCATGATGCCGTCATCCGAAGCAATGATTAGGACCACGATGTCCGTGACATTGGCACCGCGGGCGCGCATGGCGGAGAAAGCAGCATGACCAGGAGTGTCGATGAAAGTGATCGGTTTGCCGCCATGGAAAATGCAGTAGGCACCGATGTGCTGGGTGATGCCCCCTGCCTCTCCGGCGGTGACCTGGGTCTTGCGTAGCGCATCAAGCAGCGAGGTCTTGCCGTGATCGACATGCCCCATGAAAGTGATGATTGGAGCGCGGAGTTCGAGCTTTTCCTCGGCAACCTCCGCGACGACTTGCGCGACGGGTTCGACGATGACTTCCTCGACTTTGTGGACGCCGCCGCCCTTCTCACGTTTTTCACGCTCCAGCTTGAAGCCGTGCTTCTCGCATACTTTTTCGGCGATCTCGATGTCGATGGCCTTGTCGGCGCTGGCAAAAACCTGGAAGGCGATGAGATCCGCGATGATTTTGAAGGGCTTGAGGCCCATTTTGTCCGCCAGATCCTTCACCACGATGGGTGCCTTGAGATGGATGATCTTTTCACCGCTCTCTCCGACCTCGAACTCTGGCACCGGCACCTCGGCAGGCGGGGCATGAACAATCGGAACGATCGGTTTCGGCGTGTTGTCCTCTGCCAGCAACGAAATCGGTGGCAGGGCGCTCTGCTGATTCGCATCGGCAGGCCGACGACGTACCTTAGGCTTGTCATCGTCCTCAAAGAGATTCAACGCAGCGGCTTTGCGCTCGTCCAAGGTGGGCTTGGCGGGGCCGGCGGGTACTTCTTCTTTTTTCGGCTCCTGCGGTGCTTGGGTAGCTCCCAGTGGGGGTAGTCCGGCACCATCTTTTCGTGGTGCCCGGATTCTGGGCTTTTTGTCCTCGATCAACGAAAGCACCTTGTCCTTTTCCGCTTTGTGAGGCTTGGCGCTTTCGACAGATGCCGGCGCCTCAACGACTATGTCGTCCGAGGTTTTGCGTGGCTTGGAGGGTGAGGACTTGCTGGGCATGTGTAAAATTTGTCAGGCGAGCGGAGCGGGGGGCTGGCGGTTCGTGCGGCTGTAGGTTGATGTGGATCGTTTTCATGGCGGCACTGGAGCTACTTCTCGGGGGAAGCATGTGCCTGGGCTTTTTCAAAAATCTGCTCAGCCAGCGCGGTGTCACCGCCGAGGACGTCGGCGATGTCCGCCACGTCCACGCCAGAGGTCAGCGTGTTTAGGTCGCCCATTCCGCCCTGGGTCAGAAGGCGTGCGGTTTCTTCGGTGATGCCAAGAGCATCCACAAGATGATGTACCGCGCTGCCCATCTGGCCTTCAAAGACCTCGGCGGCGTGCTGATCTTTCTCAATGATCAAATCCATGCCTACCAGACGCGAGGTCAGGCGCGCGTTCTGGCCGCGACGGCCGATGGCCTTCGACAGGTCTTCCTCGCTGACGGTCAGACGAGCTTCTTTCTTCTCGTTGTTGACCTGGATCGTGAGCACTTTGATGGGCTTAAGCGCCTCACGGATGAATTCGGCGGGATCAGATTTCCAGCGGATGATGTCCACCTTCTCATTGTTCAGCTCACGCACGATGTTCTTCACACGCGCACCACGCAGGCCCACGCAGGCACCCACGGGATCAACTTTTTCGTCACCACTGTGCACGGCCACTTTCGTGCGATAACCCGCCTCGCGGGCGATGCTGGCGATCTCCACGGTGCGGTCGCCGATCTCGCTGACTTCAAATTCAAACAAGCGGCGCACAAAATTCGGATGCGCACGGGACAGGATGATCTCCGGCCCACGTCCACTGTCTTTTTCCACTGCCTTCACATAGAAGCGCATGCGGTCGCCAGGAGTGTAATCCTCGGTGGAGACGCGCTCCTTGGAGGTCATCACGCCTTCGAACTTGCCCAGATCGACAACAACATCCGACTTTTCAAAACGACGCACCACACCACTGACGACGTCACCGGTGCGATCCTTGAACTCGTCATAGAGGTTCTCCTTTTCGGCCATCCGCAGGCGCTGCAGCATGGTCTGCTTGGCGGTCTGGGCGGCGATTCGTCCCATGTTGTTTGGCGTGACCTCAACTTCGATCTCGTCGCCGATCACCGCGTCTTTCTTGAAACGCTTAGCCGTGGCAAGTGGCAGCTCTTCCCAGCGATTGGAGACCGTCTCGACGGCGAGCAGCTTGGCAAAGGCCTTGATCGTCCCTTTGTCGGGATCAATGTCGATGCGCAGTTCACGCGCAGGGCCAATGCTTTTCTTGGAGGCGGCGAGCAATGCCTGTGAGAGGGCCTCGACCATTTTTCCACGGTCGATTCCTTTCTCTTTCTCGTAGTAGTCGAAAAGGGCTTTAAGTTCGCTGATCATAAGAAAATCGTGATACCCGCAGACAAAAAAGAGCGGGGAAGGCCCCACTCTCGCCGTGAAAACGCTAATTCTGTCCGGGAAGGACGCGGATAATACGGGTATCAACTCAATCGGCAAGCGGAAAAAGGGTGGAATTCCGAGGCGTCAACCTGCGTTTGGATGAGTCGCTTCATCCACCATGCGCCCGCACCTTTTATCATTTCTTACGGCTCTCATTCTGACATTTTCAAGCCAGGCGGCGACATTGCCGAACATCGTCATCATTTTCATGGATGACATGGGCTACGCCGATGTGGGCTGCTTTGGCGCACATGGCTACCAGACGCCGAACATCGACAAACTGGCCGCTGCAGGCCGCAAGTTCACGAACTTTCACGTCGCCCAACCGGTGTGCAGCGCCTCGCGCACGGCTTTGCTTACTGGCTGCTATCCGAACCGCGTCGGCATCCACGGTGCTCTCGGCCCCTCGGCCAAACACGGCATCCACTCCGCTGAAATGACCATCGCCGAGCTCGTGAAGCAAAAAGGCTACGCCACCGCCGCCGTCGGTAAATGGCACCTCGGTTCCCTGCCCCAGTTTTTGCCGGTGAAACACGGGTTCGATGAATACTACGGTATTCCTTACTCGAACGACATGTGGCCCTACCACCCGCAGTCGAACAAAGGCGCTTACCCAAAGCTCCCCATGATCGAGAACGACACCGTCGTCGATGCGGAGGTCACGCCGGAAGATCAAACCCGCCTCACCACTGAGTACACCGAGCGCGGCGTCCAATTCATCGAGAACAACAAGAACCAGCCCTTCCTCCTCTACCTCGCACACAGCATGGTTCATGTGCCGCTGTTTGTGAGTGAGAAATTCAAAGGCAAGTCCGGCAAAGGACTCTTTGCTGATGTCATGATGGAGGTGGACTGGTCCGTCGGCCAGATTGTGGACACACTCAAAAAGAACGGCCTCGAAGACAACACCTGGCTCATCTTCACCTCCGACAACGGCCCCTGGCTCAGCTATGGCGACCACGCGGGCAGCGCCGGACCGCTCCGCGAGGGCAAAGGCACCTGCTGGGAAGGCGGCACCCGCGTCACCGGCATCATGAAATGGCCCGCCAAGATCCCTGCTGGCACCACCACCGACACCATGATGATGACGATCGACGTGCTACCCACCATCGCCCATGTCATTGACGCCAAACTGCCCGATCACAAAATCGACGGCATGAACTGCTGGCCCATCGTCGCCGGTGATCCCGGCGCGAAGAACCCGCACGACTTCTACGCCTACTACTATGAGCAAAACCAACTCCAGGCCATCACCTCCGGCGATGGACGCTGGAAGCTCCAACTCCCGCACGGCTACCGTTCACTTCCACCCGATCAGCCCCAAGCCACAGGCGGCATCCCCGTGCTCTACAAGCAGGTCAAGATCGAGCAGCCCGAGCTTTACGATCTCTACACCGACCTCAGCGAGTCCAAAAACCTCGCCACCCAGTTCCCTGACCAAGTCACCAAACTCCAACAGCATGCTGAAACCATCCGCGCCGAACTCGGCGATAGCCTTATGAAACTGCCCAAGGGCAGCGGCACACGCGAAGCAGGGAAGTAAACACCCAGTTCACGCAAACAGAGGCGTGCGCGGCTGCTCAGGGCAGCGAGGGTGATGTCTCCCCAGAGATTTTTACTGGAGACGTAGCATTCGAGGGTTTGCAGCATCTCACGCAGGATTTTGTCAAAAATGAGCAGCATGGCTTTCATACCGCAAGCAACGCGAAGATACGTGCCGCCGTATCAGCCCTGGCCCGGGATGCCGAATCCTGCACAGAGAATAACAATTCGCGTCTTGCCAGCCCGGCGAGTCCGGCCTGAAAAGGTGCTATGACCCGCGAATGTCTCTCCAAAGCCCACGAATGACCTCCATGGCCTCGCCCATGCCCTTCGACAGCTCGGCCAGTCCCGGCCCCAAAATCCACGAGGCGTAAATGATGCCCGCCCACCAAGCGAGGGCGTTAACAATGATCATGATCGTCACCACCATCTCCACCCAACGACCCCAGATCTTGAGGTAGCCGTTCTCGTCCTTCGAACTTCGAAAAATATTGTCTGAGTAAATTGAAACCGCCGCCCACCACAGCAACGGCGGCATGAGGAGAAAGCCAAAAATCATCCGCCGCAGGACCGCTCCACCTCGTTGCTCATAAGGCACGCGGTTGTAGTCACGGTAGCGCGCGACGCGTCGCCGCAGTGGCTTCACCATGAGTCCGTCGGCCACGACCTCGCCCGTAGCATGCAGTTCTAGCAGCGAGGAAACCGGCCGCCATAGCTCGTCGTCATCGCGCCTCACCAAGTCGCTGTCACGGATCGAACCATACGCGAGAAAATTTCGCAGATCGTCTTTGGAGCAGGGGCCGAGGGTCTTTTGGCCTTTGGCGATGTAATACAGAGCATGCACGGATTCGGGAGGGGTAAACGGCAGCAAGATAAGCGCAGTCATTGGTGCAATGCAATTTCCGCACCAAGAATTGTTGTAAGTTTTTTTCAGAAACTCTCGACCCCATCGGCGCCCTCTCACCACGCCCTCCCCTGGCTTGCTGCCTACCTTTTCTACGCATCTATCCACATCCGCCACCTGCTCCAACCTCAACCTTTCAGACAGTAGAAGCCGAACATCCTCCTCATCTAAACGGACGATCATTCCTACCGCACGCTCTCCTGCTACGAAGGTGCGGAGTCGTGGTATGTGCGAGGATGAGCAGGATGTTTGGCTGCGCCCAGGCGGAGAGCAGCGGGGAAAGAGCCAAGAGAAGAAACCGCCACAGGCATTTTATGATGGGCGGAGCCTGACACAGGGCCGTCAGGCCGTATGTTGCGAGTTTTCACTCACCGCTGGCTCTGGCCCGCTCTCTGCTGCAACAATCTGGCCTCCCTGATCGTTCCCTTCGGCCCCCAAAACTCCTCATGAATCGTCGTCATTTCCTTCTCAGTTCGATTGGCACCACGCTGGCATTGCCGAGTATGTCTTCGCTTTTGGCCAAAGGGGCCACCGGCGGCTCCGTGCAGGTGGCGAAAGGCGCTGGAATGGGCGCGAAGCGCTTTGTGGCGATTGGGAACCTCCTTGGCTACCAGACGAAGAGCCTGTTTCCGACGACCTCCGGCCGGAACGTCGCTCACCGTCGGTTCTGAAGGCGGCATTCATGGTGGCTGCCAGATCGCGTGGACGAAGTCGGGCGTGCGTGTGCCGCCGGTGACGAATCCGGCGGAGTTGTTTGAGAAGCTGTTCGTCACCGACTCGAAGGACCGTCAGGCTCGCAGGGCGCAGGAGAATCAGGTGCAGGCCTCCATCCTCGACTCCGTGCTAGAGGAGGCGAACCGCCTTTCCAAGAAGGTGAACCAGGAGGACAAGGCCAAGCTCGACGAATACCTGACCTCCGTGCGCGATGTGGAGAAGCGCCTCGAACTGCGCCAGCGCTGGACGAACCAGCCGAAGCCAAAAGCGCCCTTCGACAAGCCTGCGAATCGCAACGCCGTCGAAGATCTGCCGCTGCTGTATGAGATGATCGCGCTCGCCTTGCAGTCGGACAGCACCCGCATCGCCACGCTGGAGATCGGCGGTGACTTTATGCCGCAGCATCTCGGCATCAAGAAGGACTGGCACGGCCTGTCCCATCACGGCAACGACGCTGAGGCCATCGCGAACCTCATCACCCTGGAGCGGTATCAGATCGAGCACTACGGCAAGTTTGTCGCCCGCCTCGCGAAGATGAACGACGGCGAGCGCACGCTACTCGACTCCACCACCGTGCTTTTCGGCAGCGGCATGGGCGATGGCAATTCGCACAAGAACTCCGACCTGCCCATCCTTCTCGCTGGCGGCGGCTACAAACACGGCGAATACCGCGAAGTCCCGCGTGAAGGCATCAACAAGGTGCCGCTGTGCAATCTCTTCGTCGATATCGCCCAGAAGATGGGCGTGGAGATTGATTCGTTTGGCAGCAGCACAGGACGGTTTGCTTGATGAGAGGATTTTAACCGCTGATTCGACGCTCTTGGGACGCTGATAACAGAAATCAGAATTCAGATCATGAGCGTCATGTCAGCGTCCCATTAGCGGTTCAAAACATACCGCGCACACGTTCAGCCGTTTTCGATTTTGAACTTCAAAACTCTTGTCTCCTCATCGCGCCAGCAAAGTAGCCATCTTGCTCCGCAAGATGAGCTGAGCGCTGACGCCAACACCTTACGCCTCCAAAATTTGAAGATGAAAACTGCTTTCGGAACGTCTCGCTCCTCTCGCGGAGCGAGAGGGCTACTATGCTTCGCGCTGGCGACCTCCTTTGCTCATGCCGCTGACGACCCGCCGAAGCTCGTGCAGCAGTTCCTCGGCAAATACTGCCTGGAGTGTCATGACGCGGATGCGCAGAAGGGTGACCGAGCTTTTGACGCGTTCGCGCTGCCGTTTAAGTCGGTCGCCGATCTCATTGAGGCGCGGGACATCATCGACCAACTCACGCTAAAGGAGATGCCGCCGAAGAAGGCGGATCAGCCGAAGGACGATGAGCGCATCGCGATGATCCGAGCGCTGCGTGACGGCACGGTGGCCGCACATGCGAAATTCCAGACCACGGGCAGCCGCACGGTGATGCGCCGCCTTTCCAGCCGCGAGTATGAAAACACACTCGCGGTGCTGTTTGGCCGTCGTGTGGACACTTTGGGCCTCACAGCGGATTTTCCGAAGGAGAAGACCACCGAGCACATGGACACCATTGGTAAGTCGCTCGTGACCTCCGGCTTCCTCGTGGATCAGTATTTCCAGTCCGCGAACCGCCTCGTCGAGACCCGCCTCGGCAAACCGGCCACGCCACCGAAGGACTGGAAGTTCAACAGCCACTTCGTGCAATACGAGGAGCTGCAAGGCTCACACAAAAGCGCCTTCAATTACCGCTACCTCGATCTCTGCGAGCAGCCGAACACCGACACGCGCCAGGGCGGCTACGGCCACATCGAGGACTTCCTCAAAGGCGTGCCCGTCTCCGGCCTCTACGATCTCGAAGTCGAGGCCACGGCACTGCATCGCGACACGCATTACGATCCCGCCATCTTCGGCATCGACTTCTCCGAGCCCTTCATCCTCGGCGTCGTGCCGGGCGATGTCACCAAAGGCCACATCCATTACCCACAGGCCATCGAGCCACTGCTCGCCACCGCCGTCGTGCCAGACAACACGCCGACGTGGTTCAAGTTCCGCGTGTGGCTCGAAGCAGGGCAAACACCGCGCTTCATCTTCCCGAACGGCCCCTTTGAATCCCGCGCCTCGGTCGTCACGATCAACAAAAAGTACCAAGATGAGTTCAAAAGCGATGTCGGCTCCTCAGGAGTCGGTCGTGCGCACATTTTAAAGGAAGGCAAGCTCCCGCACATCCGCATCAGCGAGATCAAGATTCACGGCCCCGTGCCAGAAAAGCCCAGCGCCGAAGAATTGGCTGTGTTTGGCAAAGACGGCTTCCAAGAGGCCAAGGCGCTCGGTCAATTGAATGCCTTCGCCGAGAAAGCCTATCGCCGTCCACTCACTGAGGAGGACAAAAAGCCGATTCGTGTGCTCTACGAGAAACGCATCGCCGAAAAGGCTGCGCCGCGCCAGGCCGCGCTGGATTCGCTCAAATTGATCCTTTGCTCACCGAGCTTCCTCTATCTCAGCGAGATCACCGACGAGTCCGCGAAGGCCCTCAAGCCTCACGATCTCGCCACCCGCCTCTCCTTTGCCCTCTGGGCCACACCGCCGGATGAAGCGCTGCTCGCCGCCGCCAAGTCCGGCAACCTCACGCAAGATGCCGAGCTCAAAAAACACATCGAGCGCATGCTCAGCGATGAACGCATCAACGGCTTCGTGAACGGCTTCATCGACAGTTGGCTGAACCTCCGCGACCTCGGTTCCCAGCCGCCGCCGCGCGAAACCAACCGCGCCTACTACGCCGAAGACCTGCCCAGTTCGATGAAAGCCGAAGCGCGGCTCTTTTTCCGCGATCTCCTCAAAAACAACGGCTCCGTGGCTCAGTTCATCGACTGCGAGCACACCTTCGTGGACAAAAAACTCGCCAAACTCTACGAACTGCCGGAGGCGAAGACCCTGCGCTTCGCCGATGGCTTCCAAAAAGTCAGCCTTAAGGGCAACAACCATCGCGGAGGCCTGCTCGGCATGGCCGCTGTGCTCACCGTGAGTGCGAACGGCGTCGAGACCTCGCCCGTCACGCGTGGCGTGTGGGTCACGGAGAATTTTCTGGGTTTCCCGCCGCCACCGCCGCCGGATGTCGTGCCCGCGATTGATCCTGATGTCAGCGGCGCCACCACCATCCGCGACCGCCTCGCCAAACACCGCGCCGATGCCGCCTGCGCCGAATGCCATCGCAAGATCGACCCGCTTGGCTTCAGCCTCGAAGCCTACGATGCCGTCGGCCGCTGGCGCAAAAAATACCCCGCCGCCAACAAGAAGACCAAACCCGCCGAAATCGATACCACCGGCGAATTCCCCTCTGGCGAGACCTACACCGACTTCGCCGGCTTCAAACGCGTCATCCGCGATACCCGCGCCGATCATTTCACCCGCCACCTCATCCGCCAACTCCTCACCTACACCACCGGACGCACCATGGAGCTCGCCGACGACCTCCCACTCGACCAGCTCCAGGAGAAAGTGAAGAAGCAAGGCCTCGGGCTGAAAACGCTGATGGTCGAGTGTTTGATGAGTGACGTGTTTCGTTCGCGGTGAGGCAACAAATTTAGCCCGAATCTCCAGATTCGGGTTTTGATTGTATTTCTGTCGACATCGAGCTGACAATCCAAAATCATTGAAGCATGTCCGAACGAGTTCCTTGCAAAGATTGTGGTGCCACCATTCTGCCTTCCACGGCTGCTGCGACCGCTGGTGTTTGTATGGCGTGCAAACAGGGTATCCGCAGGCAAGCTGCCGACGACGTTCCACCTTTCGGGCGGCGAGCTGGCGCATCTGGTCGGTGATCTTGCCTATCCGGCATGCACAAGCATCAGCGCAGGTTCACGGCACCGCCATCGAGCGTGTAATTCGTGCCAGTGGCGAAGGATGCCTCGTCACTGCACAGGTAGAGCGCCAGCGCGGCGACCTCGTCCGGCTTGGCCATGCGGCCGATGGGCTGGGCCTCGCTGAGCTTCTGAAACATCTCGGCCTCCTGGCCTGGATAGGTTTTCGCGAGATACCCATCGACGAAGGGCGTGTGGACGCGGGCGGGAGCGATGCAGTTGCAGCGGATGCCGTCTTTGATGAAGTCCTTGGCGATGGAGTAGGTCATCATCAGGACCGCGCCTTTGGTCATCGAATACGCGAAACGGTCTGCCAGCCCCATCTGCGCCGCGATGGAGCACATGTTGAGGATCACGCCGTGTTTGCGCGTGGTCATATGCGCCAGTGCCGCCTGGGCGCAGGCGTGCACGCCTTTGATGTTCACACGATGCAGGCGGTCCATGTCTTCCTCGGCAGTCGTCAAAGCGGTGCCAATGTGGGCGATGCCCGCGTTGTTCACGAGAATGTCGATCTTGCCATGTTTGGCTGCGACTGCGTCGAACAGGGCCTTCACACCGGCGTAATCGCCCACGTCGCAAGCGGTGGCGGTCGCGCTGCCGCCAGCGGCTTGGATTTGATCCACGGTTTCCTGCGCGGACTCCTGTTTGAGGTCGAAGACCTCAACATGCGCGCCTTGTTTGGCGAAAAGAACGGCGATGCCCTGGCCGATACCGGAGCCGGCCCCGGTGATGATGACAGTTTTGTTAGTGAATGAGAACATGAGTGGGAGAGAACTGAGATGGGTGGGCCTTTTTTACTTCTTCCCTTTTTTTCGACCAGCCAATTCTGGCGCTCCGGGCACAAAGGCGGCAAAGCGGCTCTCGAATCGCTTCGGGATCACACACTGAATCACCGCGCGGCCGCTGTCGTAGTCCTCGCTGAGCACCTTGCCCTCCTGATGCGCCAGAGCGACGAGATCCATGCGGTCCAGCGGCAGGTCGAGCTCCAAACGCACCACACGGTCGATCAAAAACTCGTCCAGGCGATGCAGCAGCTCGTCCATGCCCTGCCCGGTCTTCACGGAAATCGCCAGAGCTTCAGGAAACGCTCGCTTCAGCTCCATCAGCCGCACGTCGTCCACCAGATCGACCTTGTTGAGCACTAACAGCACACGTTTGTCCCCCGCACCGAGTTCCGCGAGCACCTGCGTGGTGGTTTTGTGAAATTCAACGGCCTGTGGTGAGCTGGCGTCGATGACATGCAGGAGAAAGTCGGCCTGCGTGGCTTCCTCGAGCGTGGCACGGAAGGACTGCACCAGATCGTGCGGCAAGTTGCGAATGAAGCCGACCGTGTCCGTAACGAGTAGCGCCTGACCGTCCGGCAATTCCATGCGTCGCGTGGTGGTGTCGAGCGTGGCGAAGAGCTTATTCTCCACATAGGCTTCGGCGGCGGTGAGCTTGTTCAGCAGCGAGGACTTGCCCGCGTTTGTGTAGCCGACGATGGCCGCATGCGGCACGAAGACGCGTGTGCGATCCTTGCGCATCGTGTCGCGCTGCTTTTTCACGTCTTCGAGATCGGCGCGCAGTTTGTCCAAGCGCTTGCTGGCGAGACGGCGGTCCACTTCGAGCTGGGTTTCACCCTCACCACGCGCCGCACCAGCTCCGCCCTGGCCGCCGCCTGCGCCACCGCCCTGGCGGTCAAGATGCGCCCACATGCGGGTCAGTCGCGGAATGGAATACTCCATCCGCGCCAGCTCCACCTGAAGCCGCGCCTCACGCGTCTTCGCGCGCATGTTGAAGATGTCGAGAATGACCTCGTGACGGTCGATGACGCAGATGTTGCCCTCGCTTTCCCACGCCCGCTGCTGTCCAGGGCTGAGTTCATTGTCCCAGACGATGCAATCAGCGCCGATGTCCTTCGCCTGCTTCATCAGTTCCGCCGCCTTGCCACTGCCAATCAGGTACCGGGCCGTGTGCTCGCGGGAAAAGACGAGTTCCTTGCCGATGATGTTGATGCCCAGTGTTTCCACCAACTCGGCCAACTCTTCGAGCAAATCGAAGGCCTCCTGTTTATGGCGGCGGTCAAAATAAGCGCCGATGAGGAAGGCACTCTCAACCATGTTGGGTTTTTCGCGGATGTCGAACATGACGAGATCATGGAGAGCGGCGCTGCATTGCCAAGCTGCGTATTCCATGCCATGAAGTCAAACATGACACGCCGCCACGCTCTCCTTGCCACGCTCTGCCTCGGTCTCACCGCCTGCGATTCCTCAGACAAGACTTCTCTGCCGCTGGATTTTTATGAATGCGAGGCGGGGGAAGCCGCCGTGCGCCATCTCATCAGCCAACTGCCGGATCTGAACCCCGGCGTCGCCAAAACCCACGCCATTGTATTCGGCGAGATCAATCGCGACGGCATGACACCCGCCTCAGATGCCTTCACCGCCCGTTTTGCCGATCTGAAGCTTAAATTCGTCAACGCCCAGGATCTCAAAGCCATCGAGCCCGACCACACCATCACCGATCCCGACACGCGCCTCGCGGCCTTCGTGCTCCAGCTACGTAAATTCCAACCCACCAGCGCGACCACGTGGGAAGCGGAAGTCGGCTGGAGCTACAAAAAAGAATTGGGGCGCATGAAGCTGCGCATCGAAACCAAGGACTGCAAGGCCAGTGTCGTGAGCGAAGAAAAACTCGCGCCTTAACTCAGCGACTCGCTGTTGCCATCCACATCGAGTTCGCGGACACGGCGGCGGTCGCGCTCGGCTTGGACGGCGTTGCGGAGTTTTTCGCGAACAGCCTCAACACCACTAATCGCACGGATAGAGACCGTGGGCGTGGTTGCGTCGGAGGTGACCATAGTAAGGTTGCCAAGGCCAACAAGGCGCAGAAGAAAGGGCTGTTCCATGCTGTAGTCCTTCACGCGGAAGAGCTCCAGTTCGTCCACCTTCTTGTTCAGAATGCCGGTGCGAATGCGAAGACGCTGGCTGGTCAGCTCATAGGCGGTGCATTTGGTGACCCACCAGCGGATGAGCCACATCAAAACAGGAATGATGAGTGCCGCATAACCAAGTGCGCCAACACCGGCGGTGGCCAGACCAAAAACGGTGGCAGCCACAGCGATGCCAACGGCGATCACCACACAGAACAGGTAATACCAAAAGTGCACCCACTGGGAGGTATGGCCACTCCAAAGAACGGTTTCCGCCGTGGCGGAGGCGATGGGTGTGTCGTCGGTAGGCATGAGGATGTGTGTTTGAGTTGAGTGGCGGTTGAAAAATCAGAGCATGGAAGCGATTTCGTCGAGCGCCTGCTTGGTGCGTTTGATGCCTTCGATCTCGGGGTGCTTGTCGCCCTCGTATTCGATGCCGATGTAGCCTTTGTATCCGGCTTTCACGACGATTTCGATGAGGCGCTGGAAATCGAGGGTCATCTCGCGGCCTTCGCGGCGGTCCTCGGTGTAGAATTTTCCCGCGCCAGTGTCCCAATCATAAGCTTTGGCACTCATCCCCTGTTTCACCCAGGGCATGAACTCACGCAGGCCTTTGTAGGGGTTGTAGAGCTCACCTTTGTTGCGGTCGGTGTAGAAGTTGCCGAAATCCGGCAAGATGCCGACGCGGGCGTGGTCGGCGGCTTTCATCACGCCGGTGAGCCAGAGGCCGTTACTAGAAAGGCCACCGTGATTTTCGACGACGACAAACAAGCCGCGCTTGTCGCCCTCGACGCAGAGACGGTGCAGTCCGTCGGCGGCGAGCTTCATCTGCTCTTCCCAGGTCAGCTTGGGATCGCTGGCGGCATTCACGCGGATGCTGTGACAACCGAGTGTGGCAGCGGCATCGAGCCATTTGAGGTGGTTCTCGACGGTTTTGGCGCGTTTCGCTTCATCAGGATCGCCAAGATTGCCCTCGCGGTCGCACATGATGAGCAGCCCCTTCACGCCCTCACCTTCCTGGCGTTTTTTCATCTCGCCTAGGTAGGCAGCGTCTGCGGCCTTGTCGAAAAACATCTGGTTTACATACTCGACGCCGTCGATGCCGAGGCTGCGGGCGATTTTGGCGAAGTCGAGGTGCTCATGCCGCTCCGCGTTGCCCTTGCCAAAGATGCCCTTATTTAGCGACCATTCGGCCAGGGAGATTTTGAAGGGCGGTTCCTTGTCTGCCGCGATGATGTGACGTGAACCAGCGGCGGCAGCAGCGGCGGTGGCGATCTTCTGAATGAAATGACGGCGGGAGGAGATGCAGGTGCTCATGGTAAGGACCGAGGAGTATGGCGCGAATGCATGGCAATGCTCCAGTAGAATTTTCTCTTCGACTTTGTAACAAAAAAGCTCCCCAATCCTGATCAGGCCGCTTTGCGCTCGATGCGCTTGCGCATGAGCGGAGCACGCTCGCCTTTGACGACGCCTTCGTTGATGGTCACGCCGCGCACATCCAGACGGCTAGGCACGTCATACATGACGTCGAGCATGATGCGCTCAAAGATGCTGCGCAGACCGCGCGCACCGGTGCCGCGTGAGACGGCCTCCTTCGACATGGCGAGCATGGCATCCCGTGTGATGGAAAGCTCCACGCCATCCATGTTCATGAGCTTGGCGTACTGCTTGATGAGGGCGTTTTTCGGCTCGGTGAGCACCCGCATGAGTTCCTGCTCGGTCAGCGCCTCCAAAGCGCAGACCACGGGCAGACGGCCAATGAACTCAGGAATCAAACCAAACGACAGTAGGTCCTCCGGCTCTACACCCTGACGAATTTTGGCGGCTTCGATCGCCGGTTCCTCATGGGTGCCGACAAAGCCCATGGTCTTGCGACCACGGCGGCGCTCGACGATTTTGTCGAGGCCCACGAAGGCTCCACCGCATATGAACAGGATGTTTTCCGTGTTCACTTGGATGTACTCTTGCTGCGGATGCTTGCGCCCGCCCTGTGGCGGTACGTTGCAGGTGGTGCCTTCAATGATTTTCAGAAGCGCCTGCTGCACGCCCTCGCCGGAGACATCCCGCGTGATGCTGACGTTCTCGGTCTTGCGACCGATCTTGTCGATCTCATCGATGTAAATGATGCCAATCTCCGCCCGCGCCACGTCGTAATCGGCGGCCTGAAGCAGGCGCAGAACGATGTTTTCCACATCCTCGCCGACGTAACCGGCCTCCGTGAGCGTGGTGGCGTCGGCGATGCTGAAGGGCACGTTCAAAATGCGCGCCAGCGTCTTGGCCAGCAGCGTCTTGCCGCAACCAGTGGGACCGAGGAGCAGGACGTTGCTTTTTTCGATCTCGACATCATTCGGATCAGGCAGCGTGGCGGTGATTTTCTTCTGCGCCCCGACTTTGCGGGCGGCCTGCTGCTGGGAGTGCAGGATGCGCTTGTAATGATTGTGAACGGCGACACTTAGCACCTTCTTCGCTTGCGGCTGGCCGATCACATGCTGGTCGAGTAGCGCGG
Source organism: Verrucomicrobiaceae bacterium (assembly GCA_021298725.1). Lineage (GTDB taxonomy): Bacteria > Verrucomicrobiota > Verrucomicrobiia > Verrucomicrobiales > Verrucomicrobiaceae > Prosthecobacter. Next base: position 22,475 of record JAJTDU010000075.1, read on the forward strand.
CGATGTCCGCCGGGCGCGGCACCAGCAGCGCGGGGCTGCTACCATCGGCATCGTTCGTGGCTTCTTTATCAAGGATGTTTTTGCAAACATGGATGCAGTTGTCACAAATGTACACGCCCGGTCCGGCGATGAGTTTTTTCACCTCCGCATGGCTTTTACCGCAAAAGGAACAGAGAGTGACGTTGGAGCCGCGTGCCATGATTAGAATAAGAAGGATGACTGTGGCACGGAAGCGTGTCGCGCGTCAAGGTGGCGCTTCAATAGCACGCAAAACAACTTTGAGCCGGTCGTTGCGTCCATAAACAGCACTCAGCAGGCACTCCGCCTCCGGTTGCTCGAACAAAACACGGTCTTTCAACGCCAGAACAGGCCTACG
>JAJTDU010000075.1:22878-35602 GCA_021298725.1 Verrucomicrobiaceae bacterium
CCAGAACAGGCCTACGCTGCCCGAAAGTCAGCCATTTTTCCCACGAAGTGATCCCCAGGCCATGAATCACCGCACCTGGCGGCACGGCAGAGTCGTCCATCATCCACGCCTGCGGCACGAGGCTCCTGAGCTCATCGAAATGATGCTGGCGCAGTTCCTGCCGCCAAAAACCGCGCAACGCGGGCAGATGCAGCAGCGCACGCTCCAATGGCAGATCCAGCGGGCCGTCTTGCAGCCAGATTTGATCCTGCGCCACACCAAAACCCAGGCGCAGTTCTGGCACACTCTCCACAAGCAGCGCCCCAGCGCCCCAGCGTTCCAAAAATTCACCAAGCCCCGCCTCCAGACGCTGTTTCATCAATCGCTGGCCCAAAACCTGGCGGGCCGCCGCCCAGCGGGTGAACCGATACCCCGCTGACTCCACCGCAGCACGGCTGCGTGGGGAAAGGTGTTCAATGTCGGTGAAAATCATGCGCGAGGTTTTCTAACCGCACTCTGGCCTACAGCCTAATGAATCGTTGAAGGTTGATGGCCTGAAAGGCGCCCTCAGTCCGCTTTAACTGCCAAGCTCAGCGTCGCCGGTAGCTTCGAAGCCTGAGTTGCATCCCCTGCTGCAGGTTCATCGGGAAAGACCACCACGATCTCGCGAATGCCGCCCTGTTCGTGATGTTTCTGCTCCTTGAGCACCCACTGCTGCACAAACTTCGCCACCGACTGCCGCGCGGCCTCCCGCACCGTGCGAATTTTTCCCGGCGCAGTCGCGCGGCGCTCAAGCACGGCGGTCATGCCCTTCTCCAACTCGGCCAGACTTTCCACCGCATTGAAACGAAACCAGCCCGCCGCCGACTTTTTCTCCACCGTCTCAGTCCGAATGGCTGGCGGCTGCGAGGGGCGCACAGCAGGTGCCACGACGGTGCAACGCCCGTTTGCCACATTCAGCCGCCATTCGTCCGAAAGCTTCAAATGATAACGGTATACCACCATCGCGCGGATTTCGGACTCCGTAGTGCCGAGGTAAACCACGTCGAAGAGCGTCTTAGAATCGAACCGCGTGATCGTCTCCTCCGTGTCCAACACCGCCAGTTCCAGCACATCCCCATTCGTCGAGGTGATGCGTTTGATGTTTTCCCGAAACGCCTCGGTGATCGTCTGCTTTTGAAAATTCTCTGCCAGCCACTTCATGCCGAAGCCTGAGTCCACCGCCTTCCACACCACGAAACCGCCGATGATCAACGCCGCCAGAAACGTCAGCAGCAATGCCGCGAGACAGCCTGATCTGTGGCGTGGTGCGTTCAAGGTGGCGGTGTTCGGATCAGACATAAGCGCGGACGTTTGAAACGCAGAAAGCATGCCGCAGCCGTCGCAGGCTGCCAAACGCGAATCCGCCTAAAAGCATGTCTTGACGTGCGCAGGCTTTCCCAGCCACACTTCGACCGCATGAAGCGCTCCTTCACCTCACCTGTTGTGCTGCTGGCCTGTCTGGCAGTTTTTTCCACCATCAACGCCCAGCAGCCCGCTCCTGCGGGTGCGCCTGCCCAGCCCTCGAAAGAGCCACAGGATGATCAGGAAATGCAGCAGGTGCTCGCCGAGATCGAGTCCTTCGGCTGGACCCGCAAAGGCACCGGCAAGCTCGGCGACAAGGCGCAAATTTTCATCCCCAACGGCTACCGCTTCACCGAGGGCGAGGGTGCCCGTAAGCTGAAGCAGATCTTTGGCAATCCGCCTTCCGGCATTGAACTCGGCGTCCTCACCACCGAGGGCCTTGGCCACTGGATCCTCTTCGAATTCGAGGAATCCGGCTATGTGAAGGACGATGAAAAGGACAAGATCGACGCCGACGCCCTGCTCAAAAGCATGAGCGAAGGCCAGGCCGCCGCCAACGAGCAACGCAAGGAGATGGGCATGACCGAGCTGGCGCTCGACGGCTGGGCCGTGCCGCCGCGCTACAACACCAAGACCAACAACCTCGAGTGGGCGCTGCGGGTGAAATCCCTCCCCGACGGCGGCGTCTCCGTGAACTACAACACCAAGCTCCTTGGCCGCAAAGGCGTGATGAGCGCCAAGCTCATCTGCGATCCTGAGGAGCTGCAGGCGCTGCTGCCGCAATACGAGCAGATCATCGCCGGTTACAGCTACATCGACGGCGAGCGCTACGCGGAGTTCCGCGAGGGCGATCAAGTCGCGAAATACGGCCTCACCGCGCTCATCGCCGGCACCGGTGCCTTTGCCGCAGCCAAGATGGGCCTGTTCGCGAAGCTCGGCGTGTTTTTCGCCAAACTGGGCAAGGGCGCGATCCTCATCGTCATCGGCGTGCTTGCCGGATTGAAAAAATTGTTCAGCTCACTCTTCGGCGGGCGTCAGCCGCCGCCTTCAGTCTAGCAGACTGTCGAAAAACCTCCCGGCGTGAGAAGTCAGAGATAAAAAAGTGAGAAGTGTCACCTGGACCACTTCTGACCTCTGACTTCTAACCTCTTACTCAACAGGCTGCCAACCCATGACCGACGGCCAGACGCTTTTCGCGGTCTTCGTACTGCTTTATCTCATCGAGTGCCTGCGCCTCGCACCCTCCGCCGCATGGATGGCCGCAGGCGCGGAAAAATCGCGCTGGGCTGTGCTGCGGCCCTGGTCGCGTTTGCAGATCGCTAGCGGCTCGCCGTTGCTGCTCTCCGCCTTGCCCCCGCATCTGGCACACACATTCGGCCTGCCTTGGTTGTTCGTGCCAGAACTGGAGGCGCTGCGTGTGCGGCTGACCGACAGCCAATACGTATCCATCGCCTGGGATAAACTCGCGCCGCAGGCCGAGGAATCCACGCTGCATCTCGATGCCGCCACGCGTCTGCGGCTGAACTCACCCGTTCAGGCGCAGCTCTGGGCGCAACGACTCATCGATTGGCGTGAATTGACGCCCGAACAACGCCGCAGCGCCTTCCTCAAGCACGCACACGCCACACTCGCCCCCCAAGCCGCCGCCAAAACCGCCACCCGCGCCGCAGAGCGCACGAAATCGCTGCGCTTGCTCGCCAACATCCTGTTCGTCTGGTGCTTCGGCGTCATCAGCGTGATCTACCATCGTTTTGGCGATGGTTTCATCGTCCTCGCCGCTGCCAGTGTGCTCCTGCTCCTGCAGTTCATCCAGTCATGGCTCTTTCTCCGCGCCACACGCGGCATGCAGCTTGGCATTCCTCACCGCCGCTGGCGTGCGCTCGGCATCGCCTTCATGCCCCAGCTCGCCTTGCGCGCCGCCGATGCGGTCTGCCTTGTGGGCGATGATCAACTACCCCATCCCCTCGCTTGGCGCGGCCTCATCAAAGACGACATCTGGCTTGAATCCGCCCGCCGTTTCTGGCGCGAGGCCCGCTACACACCTGGCTGGTCGCAAAACGAGGCGCTTTCCGTCGAGGCCGAGGCGCTGCAAGCTTTCTTCCGCCGCGAAAACATCGCCGCAACCAAGTACGACCCGCCATCTGCTTCCAAACTGCCCGTCTGTCCCCGTTGCAGTGCTGAATTCCAAATAAACATCACCACCTGCACCAGTTGCGGCGGCGTTGAACTACGCTCCCCGGCGGCTTGGTGTGCCGCCGGATCAGCCAGAAACTCCGTGTGAAAATCCTGCAAGGGCCGACGCGGCGGATGAGCAAGCTAATCCGACGCCCACCATCCAGCGGCAGGCGGAATCAAGACCAGGACTGAAAAGGACTGCAAGGCCGCCGGAATCAGATGGCTTTCGCCTTAGCATCAGCCAAAACCGTGTAGCACTTCTTCGCGGCGGCGACGGGTTCATAGCCAGGCTTGTTGAAAATTTGGCCGCTGACTTCCACCACCACTGGGCCTGTGTAACCATGCTGTTTCAGTGCATTGAAATACTTCACATAATCGGTGCGCCCTTCACCGGGCAGCAGGAACTGGAATTTCCCAGGCTCGCCGACCGAATCCTTCACATGAATGAACTTCGTGCGCGGCAGCAGCAGTTTCATGCTTTCCTCCATGCCGATGCCTTGCAGCTCAAAGTGGCTGTAGTCATAGGCCACCTGAATGGCTGGTGATTTGACCTGCTCCAGCAGCCAGAGCAGGCGCTCGGGTGAGTTCACCGCGCTGCCGACATGCGCCTTGATCGTGATTGTCGTCTTCACCTTCTCCGCTGTCTCGGCCCAGGATTGCAGGCGCTCCGCCATGCCGGACTTCTGCTGCTCCCAAGTCGCTGGCTTGCCACCGCAGACCGTTTCGAGGATCGCTGGCCGTTCCGCATTCAAATCGACCGCCACCTGCGCTGCATCGCGGATGGTTTGCAGTGCCTGAGCATGAGCTTTGTCGTCAGCGGTGAGGCTGAGATTCACCATCAGGCAGGGTAGGTCCAGTTTCAGCGCAGAAAGCTGCCGCGCAGCCTCCTGGCGTGCTTCCGCCGTGAAAACCTTCGGCTCGGTGGGATAGCCTGCATTCAGAGCGAACTCGACATTCGCATAGCCGATCTCTGCGCAGGTTTTCAGAGCCTCACTCAGCGGCAGCGTCTTCATGCCATAAAGACTGAAGCCAAGGCTGATCCCTCCAGAGGCTGCTGCGTGCGTGAGGTGTGGCAGGGCAGCAAGCCCCAGGGCAGAGTGAAGAAAATGGCGGCGTGAGTGCATGAGCGTGATGCGTTGGGTTGACGGACTTGGCTCATAACGTAGCGGACAAAGGAATCCAACGCCAGAATGCCACATTGCGAGAGATTTGAAGCCTCCAGTAGGCCGGGGTGTCTCGAAGAATCGCGCCTCGCCACTTGAGTCCTCCCTCCAGCCGCATACAAAAGGAAGCATCGCCATGCTCAAACTGACTTACCGCCTCTCGAAAGGAGCCAGGATATGACCTCTGGTTGGATCGCTCTACTGGATGACCTTGCCACACTCACCAAGGTGGCCGCCTCATCGCTGGATGATGCCGCTGGGCAAGCAGCCAAGGCAGGCAGCAAGGCGGCGGGCATCGTCATTGATGATGCGGCGGTCACGCCGCGTTACGTCGTCGGTCTCGCGGCGGAGCGGGAATTGCCGATCATTGCCAAGATCGCCTACGGTTCCCTGAAGAACAAACTGCTCCTGCTGCTGCCTGGAGCCCTCTTACTGAGTTTTTTCGCGCCCTGGGCCATCACACCGCTGCTCATGGCGGGCGGCGCTTTTTTATGCCTGGAAGGCTATCATAAGGTCATGGACCTCGTGCGCCCGGGCCATGCAGATCCCAAGGAGAAGGTCCAGGTGGCGCAAACAGCAGAAGCACTCGAAAACGAGCGTGTGAGCAGTGCCATCCGCACGGACTTCATCCTCTCGGCCGAGATCATGGCCATCACGCTCGCCTCCGTTGCCACTTCGCCAGTTTGGTTGCAAGCCATGGTGCTGGGAGTCGTCGGAGCGGGCATGACGCTCCTCGTTTACGGTGCTGTGGCCGTCATCGTGAAGGCGGATGACGCGGGTGTGGCCCTGGCGCGAGCCTCGCAGGCGCCGGTGCGCGCCCTCGGGCGTGGCATCGTGCTGGGCATGCCGTTTTTTTTGAAGATGCTCAGCCTCGTGGGCATGGTGGCCATGCTCTGGGTTGGCGGCGGCATCCTCATCCACGGCCTGCATGAGCTCGGCGTCCACGCGCCGGAAGAGGCGGTGCATCATGCCGCCGAGATCGTGGCGGCAATCGTTCCGCCCATCCAATCATTCCTCGCCTGGCTCGTCGGTGCTGGCATCGCAGGGCTGCTCGGCGTCATCATTGGTGCCTTGGTTGATCCACTCGCCAATCACGTTCTCATTCCCGCCTTCCAAGGGCTGAAGAAGCGCCTTGGCCGGACTTCGGCGGACTGAAAGCACACCGTGGAGCGCGGCACGGGGGTAGTGATTCAAAAGACATCGACCCCGTGTCGATCAAGGCCTACAACAGCTAGCGCCCCCGCGCCAACCACACGCCAAGCACGGCGACGGCCATACCGATGAGAGACAAACCGGTCAACGTCTCGCCAAAGATGCCCCAGGCCATCAGCGCCGTCACGGCAGGCACGGTGTAAAACAGACTTGCCACATTCACCGCCGTGCCGCTGCGGATCAGATGATTGAGGAGGCTGATCGCGCCGATGGAGAGCACCAGCGCCACCCACAGCAGCGCGAAGACAAACTGACCGCTCCATTCGACACGCATCGTCTCCGTGGTGAAGGCAAGCATCGACGTCACGACCAAACTCGCCGCATACTGCACCACGGTGCTCGTGCGCAGGTCAAACGCCGGGCAATGCCGCTTCTGCCACATCGTCCCTACCGTGATGCCGATCAGTGACAGGATCGCTGGCACGGCCATGAGAAACGTCAGCCCGCTGCCCGTCTTGTGTGCCACCACCAGCGCCGTGCCGACGAATCCAAGCACCAGTCCTGTCCATTGTCTCGGCAGCACGCGCTCACCGAGCGCTGCGCCTGCAAACGCAGCCGTAAACAGCGGCTGCATCGACACGATCAAACTCAAAATCCCTGCTGGCAGCCCCAATCGCAGCGACCACACACAGCCGCTCAAGTAAAGCGCATGAATCAGCAAGCCCGCAAAGGCCACATGCAGCATCTGTCCCCTTCCCTGCGGCCAAGGAGCACGCGAAACGAGCGCAATGGGCACCAAGATCGCCAACACGATGCAATACCGAAGCGTCAGAAAGGTGAACGGCTCCGCATACGGCACCCCCAGCTTCGACCCGATGAATCCGCTGCTCCACAGCAACACAAACAGCCACGGAATCGCGGCTGCCCAGCGTGTGGAGCGTGCGTTGTCGCTCACCTTAAAAGGTATTCTGAATCACCACTTCGTCATAAGGAAGCTGCCCTGGCTTCGGCCAGGCTGGCTGGGTGCCTTTGCCCACGGCGATCATGAACGAGATCACGTGATCTTCCGGCAGTTCGATGATTTTGGCGACGGCGTCAAAGTCGAAGCCGTCCATCGGGCAGGAGTCGTAGCCCATGGCCTTGGCGGCGAGCATGATCGTCATGCCGGCCATGCCGCAGGAGCGCATGCATTCGTCGCGCTGCACCTGGTCTCGGCCGTCATAATACTGGCCGATGGCGGGCACGAGGAAGTCCTGCACCGGCTGCGGGGCGTCCTTCTTGCTTCCGCACTTCGGAATCGATCACGGTGACAAAGCGCCAGTGCTGGATGTTGAAGGCCGTGGGAGATTGCAAAGCCGCCGTGAGGAGGGTTTTGATCTCCTCCTCAGTCATGCGGTGGGATGGATCATAGTGCTTGATAGCACGGCGGGCGGCGATGGCGTCGAGGGTGTTCATGAGCGGAATGGAGGTGAGATGGATTGAGTTGGGATTCGGCGAGAAAGGCTTTGAGATCAAGGGATGCGGTGGAGATGTCGAACTCGTTGTAGGAATCGCGGATTCAAGTAGAACGACTATCCAAGTTGTAAGCTGATGTGGCGGTTTTTGTCGCCGCCATTGCGAGATGAAGTCTCGCTTTATGTGCTCACGACATCGCAGGATAGTCGGTGTAGCCTTCGGGACCGGGCGAATAGAACCGCGCGGCATTCGGAGCATTCAGCGGCGCTTTCGCGGCGATGCGGGCGGGGAGATCGGGATTGGCGAGGAAGGGCACACCGAAGGCCACGGCGTCGAGTTTGCCTTCGCTGATGGCTTGTTCAGCTTCGTCGGCGGTGTAGCCCATGTTGCCGATGAGCACGCCTTTGAAATGCTGGCGGGCAGGCGTCATCACATCGCCTTGCTGAGCTTGGAAGAAGTCAGCACGCATCATGTGCAGGTAGGCAATGCCACGCGTGCTGCATTGCTGGGCGATGTAGGTACTGACGCCGACGGGATCGCTGTCGATCATGCTGTTGTAGCTGTTCAGCGGCGAGATGCGCAGTCCCACGCGATCCGCGCCCCAGACGCTGATGGCGGCGTCGAGCACTTCAAGCATCAAACGGGCGCGATTTTCAATCGGGCCGCCGTAGGGGCCGCTGCGCTTGTTGGCACCGTCGCGGAGGAATTCGTCGAGCAGGTAGCCATTGGCCCCGTGGACCTCCACGCCATCGAATCCGGCGGCTTTGGCGTTCTCGGCGGCCTTTTTGAAACCCGCAACGATGCCGGGGATCTCGTCGTCACGCAGCTCACGCGGGGTGACGTAGGGCTTCTTGCCTTCAGGCGTATGGACTTCATCTCCGGTGATCGGAAGGGCGCTTGGGGCGACGGGTTGGGTTCCGCCATTGAGCAGCGGATGACAGGCGCGACCGCCATGCCAGAGCTGGAGCACAATTTGACCGCCTTTGGCATGCACGGCATCGGTCACGGCTTTCCAGCCTTGGACCTGAGCGTCGGAGTAAATGCCAGGCTCCATCCAGAAGGAGGAATTGCCTTCCATCACCATCGTGGCCTCGGCGATGATCAAACCGGCACTGGCTCGTTGTGCGTAGTATTCCGCCATGAGCGGCGTGGGATTGTGATCGGCATCCGCACGGCAACGCGTGAGCGGGGCCATGAGAACACGGTTTTTGAGCTGAAAAGCGCCAGCGGTGAGTGGGGAGAGCAGTTGCATGGAGTGGTGGAGTTTTCGAGTGATGATTGGTGTAGCAGTGAAGCAGGCACTCTTACCTGTTTTTTGATTGGGCGCAGACAGGATTGTCTGTGTCACGGTTGGAGGTCGGCGTGGAGCTTGATGTGAAGGTGGATGTGGTCGTTGACAATGTGTTTGCCGAGGAAGCGGAAGAATCGGCCGGAGCCGTAAACGCTCCTGAACTGGGTGCGGTCGAGATCGAGCACGCCCTGTGCCGTGAGGCGCTGGCCACGTGCCGTCAGTGCAGGTGGCAAGCGTTGTGATGCTTTCCGCGACGAATTCGGCCACCGGATGATGCGCGACATCGAAGAAGTCGTCGCTGTGCAGATGCGCGATGAGCATCTGGTTCATCGAGGCGAGGTGCTCTCGCAGATGCCTACGAACTCGCGTTCGCCCTGAAGGCCCAAGGTTGGTGGGTGTCGGAGGCACTGCTGGAGAGATTGAGGTGATGGATCACTTCGCGAGGCCGAGCCAGGATTAAGCAAGGTCGAAGAGAATAGCTTCTGCATCTTCGCTGGCGGCGAGGGTGAGGATGCCCGCGTCATCGGTGCTGGCGGCGTCGCCAGGGTTCAGCGGCGCGCCATTCACACTGATGCTGCCTTTGATGAGTTGGAGCCAGGCGCCGCGACCGGCGTGAACTTCATGCGTGGTCGATTTTCCTGCGCCAAGACGCAGGCGGTAGATGTCGGCGTCCTGATGGATGGTGGCACTGCCTTCGCGGCCATCGCTGGAAATCACAAGCACCTTCTCGGCTGTTTCATGCTCGGGTTTCGGGTGCCATTCGGTGTAGCTGGGCTTCAGGCCACGCTGACGCGGATGGATCCAGATTTGCAGGAGCGATGCACCTTCGGTTTTCGAAGGATTAAACTCGCTGTGCGTCACGCCGCTGCCGGCGCTCATGAGCTGGATCTGGCCGGGTTTGAGCACGCGTCCGTTGCCCATGCTGTCCTTGTGCTCCAGCGCCCCGTAAAGGATGTAGCTGAAGATTTCCATGTCGCGATGTGGGTGCGTGGGGAAACCCGCACCACCGGCGATGACGTCCTGATTGATGACTCGCAGGCTGCGGAAGCCCATGTGCGCCGGATCGTAGTAGTCGGCGAAGGAGAAAGTATGGTAGCTGTCGAGCCAGCCGTGGTTGGCATGGCCGCGCTCGTTGGATTGATTCATGAGATTATGCTACTGCGGCATCGGGGTCCATGACGCCAATGCTGCTTGCTTCACAAGTTCATGCCGGCTGGTAATCAAAGCAGCCGAAGCACAATCGCCACATCCGATGTGATCGAGGCGTGCGCGGCAGCGTCCTGGAGTGCTCAAAAACGCTGGCGCCATGAACGAAGCCCGATGGACTTCTTCACTTCCCGCCCTGGATGACTTTCCGCAAAGCGCGGTAGCCGTATTCGTTCAGCAAGGCGATGGTGCCGCGGTCGCTGGAGTCCCGCGCCACGTCGGAATAGGAGTTGAGCGAGTTATAAACGGACTCAATCGCCGCTTCCAGGGATTCAGAGCGGTTTGTGGGTTCGTGGGACTTGTAGAGCGACTCGATGGCGCTGATGAAATGGAAGGTGAACTCCAGACGCTTCGCGTTGTAGAGCGTGAAGCTGCGCGAGCCTTCGCGAGCACGGGTGTTGGCGCGATACATCTCATTCATCGCGGTGGTGTAGAGCGTTTTGACTTCGGTGAGCCAGGCAGGCGGAGTTCCCTTCGCGTTCAAATGACGCAGCAGCATGTCCGGGGTGGGTACGCCAAGCTGGGAATCGTTTTGCGCGATGAGCTGCCCGGCTTTGTCAATGGCCTGGAAGCCCAGCCACAGGCGCTCGGCCACGCCTTCGCCACACATCGGCGTGACGAGGTCGCTGAGAGCTTTTTCGTCACGGAAGTCATTTTTCGGCAGCACTGAGGCTGCAACCGGCTCCGTTGTGACAATCTCAAAGCCAAGCTTCGCGGCCTTTTCACGGAAACGGGCCGTGATGGTGACCACGTCGGGATTTTCGAAGATTTTCGTGCCTCGGAAGGCTTTGCGACCACCAGTGTCGCCATCGACGCGAATCGACGTGAAAGGCGAAACTTCCTTCGGAATCGCCACAGTGGTGTAGCCTAGCTTTTTGAGTTGCGTGAGCCTCTGCTCAAGATCCGCCTCGCTCCATGACTCCTGGCCCATTGCATTGCCGGTGTAGCCATTCCACACGCGCGAGCCGCTGACGAGCTGCGAGGTGAGTTCGATGGTGGTGGGCATCGCTGCGTTCTCCGCCAGTGCGGTTTTCGAGCTGCCTGCAGCCACGCAGAAGAGATTTTCGCGGGTGCGCACATAGAGCCGACCGTCAGCGATGCTCGGGGTGGCGATGATTTCCTCGCCGATGTCATTCTTGGAGAGCACCTTCAATTCCGGCCCGTCATCGAGCACGACGACGAAGCCGTTTTTGCCTGCGATGAAGACTTTACCGTCTGCTGCAACGGGCGAGGCAAAGTAATCGCCGAAATTACCGAGGCGACTGCGATCCCACAGCATTTTGCCATCCTTCGCGTCGTAACAGCTCGACATGCCGCCGCTTTTGACCAGATAGAGGCGGTTGTTGAAGAGGAGCGGCGAGGAAAGATTCGAGGGCGTCTTGGGATCCAGATTCCAGAGCAAATGTGTCTTGGTCACATCACCGCTGCCGCCGCCTTTGATGGACTGGATGATGTTTCCGCCAGCAGCCATGTTGTCGGGACTTTGGAAAGCGGTGTCGATCTCGTCGGCATCAATGAGGCCGTTCTTGTTCTTGTCGGAAGCATCGAAGCGCTCGTGAAATTCCTTCGGCGTCTCATCACGGGCAAGGATTTTGTCCTGGTTGGTGTCCAGCCATTCGAGCAGCGCGTGTTTCAGCGTGCGTGTGGCATCGCCATAGCTCTGCACGGCGATGTAGATGACACCGTCATGCACCACGGGCGAGGTCATGATGGTGCGCAGCAGCGTATTGCAGGTCCATAGCTCCTTGCCGGTGGCAGGATCGTAGCCCTTCATCTTGCCACTGCCGGCGACGACGAGATCGGTGCGGCCATTTGCCTCGCACAACACCGGCAGCGCATAGCCAGCGAGCATGTCCTTGCGCAGTGTCTTCCACTTTTCTTGGCCGGTTTTGGCATCGACGGCGACGAGGAAGGGCGCGAGGTCGTCATCCTGGCAGAAGATGACCAGTCCCTCATGCACGATGGGCGACGCAGCCGCGCCCCAGTCCATCAAATAAGCCGGACGTGGCATCGAGTAGCGCCAGACTTCTTTTCCGGTCGCGGAATCGAAGGCGAGCAGGCCGATAGTGCTGAAATGCAGATACACACGCTCGCCATCCGTGGCGGGAGTGGAGGCCGCGTGGCTATTCGGCGGTGTGATGCGCGGAAGCGTGCCGGTATCGAACTCCGACTTCCATTTCGGCGCTCCAGTGGCCGCGTCAAAGGCATGCAGCGCGACTTTGGCCGCGCCCGCCATGCCGGTGGCATAGACGACACCGTTTTTCACAATGGCGGAGCCGACACCGTCACCGAGCCGAGCTTTCCACGCGATGTTTTTGTCAGCAGAGAATTCGAGAGGAATGTTCTTCGAGGCGGAGACGCCGCTGCCGTTGGAACCACGAAACTGCGGCCAATCCTCCGCGTGAATCGTGATGACGAAAAACGGGAGCGCGAGAATGAGACGGTGCATAAAGTATGGATTGGCAATCAACCAAACAGCTCAGTCAGCGGCTTGCCTTCATCGAGCAAGTTGTAGGCGCGGCCGAGCTTGTCTTTGGCTTCGAGGTTGTCGATGCCCATGGCGTAATAAACGGTCTTCGTGATGTCCTCGGGGTGGATCGGCCTGTCCTTCGGATATTCAGCCCGCGCATCGGTTTCGCCGACGACTTGGCCGCCTTTGATGCCAGCTCCAGCCATGAGCACGCTCATGCAGGCAGTCCAGTGATCGCGACCGGCACCGAGGGGGCCGCCGCTGCGGCGGTCGCCCACTTTTGGCATGCGGCCCATCTCGCTGGTGACGAGCACGAGCGTTTCATCGAGCAATCCGCGTGAGGATAGGTCTTCGAGGAAGGCCGAGAAGCCGCGGTCGAACTGCGGCAGGAGGTTGTCTCGCAGGCAGTTGAAATTGTTGCCATGCGTGTCCCAGCCACCGGCGCTTTTGCATTTCTTGTGCAAGCCTTCATCTTCCTTCCAGAACACG
>JAJTDU010000076.1 GCA_021298725.1 Verrucomicrobiaceae bacterium
AGGCACAGACTGTGCCCGGTCAAACCACCCCCGGACGTAATGTGGCGCAGTACCGTGCGGCGGAGGGCTTCACGGAGCTCATCGGCCTCGAAGTCTGGAACATGCAAAACGAGCGGCTCGGCAGGGTCAAGTTCATCACCGCCGATGTGGAGAATGCGCGTTTGGTCGAGGTGGTCATCACCTCTGGCGGTGGTTTTTTTGGCTTGGGGGCCAGACTTACCGCCGTGCCGCCGAGGGCACTCAGCATGGACCAGCCTGCGCAGGTGCTGCGTCTGAATGTGAGCAAGGCTCGGTTTGACGCGGCCCCCCGCTTCAACTCATCGCACATGAAAGCTGCCACGCAGGAGGCACGGGTGGCTGAGGTGAGCCGCTACTTCGGCGAGGTGCCTTGGTTCTTTCTCGACGGTCAGCAGATCGTCAAAAACGCCGAAATTCTGCGCATGGGGCATGTGCGTACACTTGCCAGCATCCTCGGGCTTTCGGTCAAAGACACGCAGGGCAGTTACATCGGCCGGGTGGGCACCCTGATGACCGATCTGCCGAAAGGCCAGATCGTCCATGTCGTGGTCGGAACAGACGCGATGAGCGGTGTGCGCAACCGGGTGATCCAACCCCGAGCGCTGAAATACAATGCGCGGCACAACGGCTTCGTGCTGGACAACACCAAGGTGGAGCAGGCAGGTGAGCCGCGTTTCAAGTGGCTCGGAGGTAACCAAACCTCCTTCCAGCAGGAGGCCTATGTGAACCGCGAGGTGCAGACCAACCAAAGTCGCAATTCCCAGCAGAATGTGCAGAAGGGCAATGCCAGTCACGTCCACGCGATGGAGCAGGGCGTGAACTTCCGCGACGAGCAGAAGACGCGCCGCATTCTCCAGGCCATTCAGGCTGACCGCTCCCTCTCCGCGCAGGCGAAGAATGTGGAGGTCGTGACGCTCAACGCTCAGACCACACTGCGCGGCCATGTGAACACGATCGAAGGCAAGCGCCGGATCGGCGAGATCGCCATGAAGGCCGGACGACCTGAAAACGTCAGCAATCAGCTCCAGATCAAGCCGCACTGAGGCTCCGGCCGGCTGCCGAGCGCAGGCGTTTTATCCGGGAAGTCGGTGCATTCGCGGCGTACGGCGAGACTGACGAAATACCTCCCGAGGTGAGAGGTGAGATGTAGAGCCGAAAGCGCATCAATGTTGAAAACCGCCAACGAAGTATTTCCGCAATCGCGGCTTTCGTCCTGGCGATGAGATCGGGATGCTCGGCTGTGAGCTTAGACAATCGTGACCTGCACGCTGCTTTCGATGATGCCGGTGGCGATGGCGTGGCGGGTCAGGCCGGCGGTGTCGTGGATGTTGAGCTTGTCCATGAGGCTTTGGCGGTGTTTTTCCACGGTTTTGACGCTGATGTGCAAGACCTCGGCGCTTTCCTTGTTCGCTTTGCCCTCGGCGATGAGTTGGAGCACCTCCATCTCCCGCGAGGAGAGAATGTCGGCGTCTTTTTTCGAGTACAGTTCCCCACGGCTCCGGGATTTGAGGCGGTGATGATTGAGACGCTTGGCCACGGCGGCGGTGAAGCAGGTTTTCCCGGCATGGATCTCACGAATGGCCCGGCAGACGTCGTGGGAGGAGGTTTGCTTGAGCAGGAAGCCGGAGGCACCTGATTCCACCGCGTTTTTCACATAGGCGTCGTCGCTGTGCGCGGAGAGCATGAGCACCTTGGCAGTGGGGCGCACGTGGATGATCTGCCGCAGTGCCTCCAAGCCATTGAGCAGCGGCATGGCGATGTCCATGAGCACCACATCGGGCTGCAGCTTCTGTGCTTGGGCGACCGCCTGCCGTCCGTCTTGCGCCTCGCCGACGATTTCGAAACCGCCCTCGAGTTCGAGCATTTTGCGCAGGCCTTCGCGCACGATCGTGTGATCTTCGGCCAGCAGCACGGTGATGGGATTCATTGGAGTGTGGATGGGATTTTTTTGACGCGGACTTTGGGCAGTGGCAGCCGCGCTTCGATGGTGGTGCCTTTGCCGGGAGAGGAGGTGATGCTGAAGCTGCCGCCGACCATCTCCAGGCGCTCGCGCATGCCGAGCAGGCCCAGGCGCTTGCCGCCCTTCAAGGCGCGCTCCACATCAAAGGCGCGGCCGTCATCGGTGATTTTCATGCAGAGGCCCTGCGGCAGTTGCGCGATGCTGACTGCCACGCGGGTGGCATGCGCATGGCGCTCTACATTGGTCAGCGCCTCCTGGGCCACGCGGTAGAGCACGGTGCGCAGCGTTGAGTCCGCCCGCTCGATGCCGGCAAAGGCCTGGAGGCTGACGCGGATGCCAGTGTCGGCCATGAAGCCTTTCAAATACGCGTGCAGGGCGGGGATGAGGCCGAGATCGTCGAGCACCGCCGGGCGCAGTTCACGGGCGAAGCGATGCACGAGGTGGACGGAGTTCTCCACCAGCCGCTGGGTGCGGGTGATCTTGCGGCCAAAGTCCTTCACATTGAGCCCGGCGGACTGTTTGAGCGTGCCGAGGCGGATATTGATGCCCGTCAGTGTCTGCGCGATGATATCATGCAACTCAAGGCTGATGCGTTTGCGCTCCTCCTCTTGCGCTTGCAGCACTTGGCGGGACAACTGCCGCAACTGCTCCTGCATGGCGCGGGACTGCGTCAGCAGCTCGCCCTGCTGCTTCTCGCTCTGGCGCAGCGCCTCCTCCACCGCCTGCCGGTGGAGGATTTCCTCCTCTAGCTTGCGGTTGGAGGCGGTCAGCACGTCCAGCCGCCGCCGCACCCACTCGGCCTTTTTGCGCTCGGTGATGTCGTTGAAAAAACACACCAGCCCGAACTCGCCAGCCGGCAGCGTCACCCGCTGGATCTGCCAGTCGAAAATCTGCTGCGCGCCGCTGTCACGACGGCGCTCGTTAAATTCTGGGGACTTGTAAGCCTCACCCGTTTTCAGCGTGTGCCGGAAAATTTTCACCGTCTTGGCCGCGACGCGCCGGGGCCAGAGAATGTGGATGATCTCGGCAAAATCACGCCCAAGCAGTGGGCTGATGCCGCTGAACTGTGGCAGCGCGGTGGCATTGATCTGCTGCAGCCGGAACTGCGCGTCCAGCACATAAACGCCGACCGGTGCCTGGGCGATGAGGGCAGAGAACAGCGCCTGGCTGCGATGCTCGACCTCCTCTGCCCGCATGCGATCCGTGATGTCACGCTGCACGCTGACGAAGTGGCTTATGATGCCGCTGGCATTCCTTACGGGGGAAATGGTTTGCTCACAGACATACAGATGGCCTGATTTATTACGGTTGGTGATCTGGCCGCTCCAGACACAGCCGGAGAGAATCGTCTGCCAGAGGTTTTGATAAAACGCGTCGTCATGCGCATCCGACTTCACGAGGCTGGCTTTCTGTCCGATGGCTTCAGTCGCCGCATGACCGCTCATCGCGGTGAATGCCGGGTTGACGTATTGCATGATGCCCTCCCGGTTCGTGATAAAAATGCCGTTGGCCGCAGCCTCCATGGCGGTGCTGGTAAGCCGCAGATTCTGCTCCGCCAGCTTCCGTTCGGTGATGTCACGAATGTTGCACTGGATGGCCGCGTGCCCGTTTTCCTGGTAGAGATTGGCCACCACCTCGACCTCCTGATGCCGCCCGGTCTTGCTTTCGAGCGGCAGGTCCTCGTAGCGCACCTCGTGCTGGCGCTTGAGCTTGCGGAACATCTCCTGACTGGCGGCCTCATCCTCCAGTAGGCCGATCTCAAACAGCTCTTTGCCCACCAATTGGTCATGCGGGTAGTCCAGCAGCTGCGTCATGAAAGGATTGGCGTCGGTGATTTTGCGCGTGACGGGGTCAAGGATGAGCACGCCGTCATGCGCGGCCTCAAACAGGCGGCGGTAGCGGATTTCCGAGATGCGCACGGCATCCTCCGCCTGCTTGCGGTTGGTGATGTCCTTGATCACGGCGCGGCATTCGCGGCCGTCGGGAGAGCGCTGGGCCTCGATGTTCACGATGCGATGGAGCAGCGTGAACTCGCCGGACTGCTTCGGCTGGCTGGCAAAGACCTGCTGGAGGAAAGCTTTGAATTTGGGCCGCATCTCGGGGGTCAGCAGGGGGGCAAAGGCACTGCCGGTCAGCCGGGCGCGCTCAATGCCGACTAGCCGCGCACCCGTGAGATTGACCAGATTGATGACGCCCTCGGCGGTGAGGGTGAAATAGCCGACCGGGGCGAAGTCATAGAGGTCCGTGTATTGCTCCAGCAGCACTTCCAAGCGGTCCCGCGTCTCCTGCAGCTCAGCATTTTGCATTTCTAGCTCGACCTGATGCACCTGCAGTTCATGCAACACCCGCTGCGGCTCATCCGCCGGTTTGGCAGGTCGTTTTTTCCGCAGCCGTGTCTCGGCACGGTCACGCAGGGCGTCGATTTTGCCTTTCATGGTTTGCGCTTGGTTTGGGTGACGACGCGCTGCTCTAGCGCGGCCTGTTTCTCGCGCAGTTCGGCTTCCAAGGTCTTGGCGACGGTGATGTCCGCAAAGGTGATGACGACGCCGTCGATGCGGTCATCGAGTGTGCGGTAGGGCATGATGCGGACGCTGAACCAGCGGCCGTCCGGCGTGGACACGGGCTTTTCCTTCGGCACCAGCGAGCGCAGCACCTCGCATGCGTCGGCAGACAGGGCGGGGTCGTCGAGATTGGAGACAAGGTCGGTGATCGGGCGGCCCACATCGCTGGGGATGAGCTTGATGATCTTGGTGGCCTGATGGGTGAAGCGCCGCACGTTGAGATGCCGATCGAGGAACAGCATAGCGATGTCCGTGCTATCGAGCAGATTCTTCATGTCATTGCTGCTGCTTGAGAGCTCCTGCAACTTGGCCTGCAACTCGGCGTTCACGGTTTGCAGCTCCTCGTTGAGAGACTGCATCTCCTCTTTGGAGGTGGTCAGCTCTTCGTTGGTGGATTGGAGTTCTTCATTCGTGGACTGCAATTCCTCGTTGGCAGAGCGGATCTCCTCCTGGGAGGTCTGCATCTCCTCATGCGTGATCCGCGCCTCGGCCCGCACCCGCTGCAGCTCACGCTCGGAGGCGGTCAGCCGTGCGTTTTGGGCGGGTGTTTTGGACGTGTGCGTGGTCACCGCCATGGCCACATCGGTGAAGACGATGATCACCAGCCCGTGCAGCGGCCCTGGCTCGTCGAGCCGCTGGACGCTGACATCCACGCACTGTGTGCCGCCGTCGGTGCCGACCTTAAGCGCGTGCAGCAGCACGCTTTCCTTTTGCTTGAGCGCCTTGGGGAAAGCTCCGGCCAGCTCGTAGCGCAGGCCCTCACGCGCCATGGCAAAGAGGTTCCAGTTGGCCTTGCCGGCCGCAGGTTCCAGGTATTTGCCGGTGCGGCCGCTGATGTAGAAGATGTCGCCCTTGTCATTGGTCAGTACCGTTGGCGGCGCGTAGCTGCGCAGGATCAATTGGTCCGCCAGGGACTGCAAACTGGCCAAGGGCTTGGCGGGTTGCGCCGACTCAGGCCCGAAGGGCTTGCCGACCTTGAAGGAGGCGGGAAACTCGACCTGCACCGGTCGCTGCACGGTTTCGGTGCGTTTGAAAATCCGCGCCTTGGCGCTGACTGATGCAAACAAATCGGTGCTGCTGCCCACGGTCTCGGCGCTGCCGAGCAGCAGCAGCCCGCCGGGCGTGAGGCTGTAGTGAAACAGCGGCATGAGCTTCTTCTGCACCTCGGCGGTGAGGTAAATGAGCAGGTTGCGGCAGCTCAGCAGGTCCAGCTTGGTGAAGGGCGGGTCCATGATGATGTTCTGCGGTGCAAAGATCACCATCTCGCGAATCTCCCGCCGCACCCGGTAGCCGTGGTCTTCCTTGGTGAAGAAGCGCTTCAGCCGCTCGGCTGAGACATCAGTGGTGATGTTGGGCGGAAACACGCCGTGGCGGGCTTTGTCGATGGCGTCGCGATCCAAGTCGGTGGCAAAGATTTGCAGGACGAAGCTAGCCTTGGGCTTCAGCGCCTCCACCGCCTCCCGAAACACCATGGCGAGCGTGTAAGCCTCCTCACCGGTGGAGCAGCCGGGCACCCAGGCCCGCAGCGCATGGCCAGGTGAACGGCTAGCGAGCAGTGCGGGGATGACTTGGGTGCGCAGCTCCTCCCACACCGCAGGATCGCGGAAAAAGTTCGTCACGCCGATGAGCAGCTCTTTGAACAGCAGATCGAGTTCCTGGGAGTTCTCCTGCAAGTAGCGGACGTAGCGCGCCATTTTGGTGATCTGGTGGATGCCCATACGCCGCTCGATGCGGCGATAGAGGGTGTTCCGCTTGTAGAGCGAGAAGTCGTTCCCCGTGTGGTCGCGGAGCAGGACGATCACCTTTTCAAGGGCGCTTTGTGTCTTATCCTCCAACACCAACTCCGTCCGCACGATGAGCGGCTTGCGCTGCAAGTAGGCGAAAATCTTGCCCGGCAGCTCGCCCGCAGGAGCCACGATGTCTGCCAGCCCGGCGTCGATGGCGCTGCGCGGCATGGAGTCGAACTTCGCCGTCGCAGGCTCCTGCACCAGCGCCACACCGGCCTTTTCCTTGATGGCTCTCAGCCCCAGCGTGCCGTCCGAGCCCATGCCGGAGAGAATGACGCCGACGCTGCGCTCCTGCTGGTCCAGCGCCAAGGAGCGGAGGAAAATATCAATCGGCAGCCGCAGCCCGCGTGGGGAAGCCGGTGCCAGCAGGTGCAGCACGCCATGCAGGATGGACATGTCCTTGTTAGGCGGGATCACATACACGCAGTCTTCCCGCACGGGGGTGCGGTTCTTCACCTGGATGACTTTCATGCCCGTGGCGCGTTGCAGCAGCTCCGGCATGATGCCTTTGCGCGTGGGGTCGAGGTGCTGGACGATGACAAACGCCATGCCGCTGCCCGGCGGCACCCGCGCCAGGAACTGCTCCAGCGCCTCAAGCCCGCCTGCGGATGCGCCGATGCCGACGATGGGAAACGTGGCGCTGGCCTTAGAAGCCACCTTAGCGGCAGTTTTACGTCGGCGGGGTGGCGGGAGTGTTTTTTTCATGCGCTTAAGTCCTGTGCTTGAGCATGACCTGCTTTGCAGTCGTTGAACAGTATTGCTTCGGCTCATTTGCACGAGCGGCACCGACTAGCTCGATCAGTTTGGGGCCGATCTCATCCAGCGGCAGGATGAAATCCACATCACCTGTCTCGATGGCGGTCCTCGGCATGGAAAAATCCTCCGACGTGGGCCGGTCCTGCGCGATGACCCTTCCGCCGTGGTCTTTGATGATTTGCACGCCGAAGGAGCCATCGCCATCGCCGCCAGTGAGCACCACCGCGATGGCATTCTTCCGGTACACCGCCGCCACCGAGGCAAACAACGGCTCGGCAGAAGGTCGCGCGTAATGCACTTTTTCCGCTGACGACGATGACAGCTCCAGCCGACCGCTGTCCGCCACGAACAGATGGTGGTTCGGCGGAGCCACAAACACACAGGACTGGCAGAGGACATCGCCCGTGTGCGCTTTTTTGACGACCAACAGCGTGCGGCGGTCCAGGATCTCAGCCAGCACGCTGTCATGGTCCGGCGAGAGGTGCATCACGATGGCGATGGCCGCCGGAAAATCTGCCGGTAAGACACTCAGAATGGCCGAAAGAGCCTTCAAACCGCCGACCGAGGCCGCCATGGCGACCACGGGAAACGCCCCCCTCGCAGACGCGTTGGCGGATGTCTTGCGGGCGGATGGTTTCGGGCTCGGTGGCATGCTTGGGGGCGCGTTAAGTGGGCTGCTGAAGTTCCAGCTCACGCGCGAACTTGCGCACCGACTCCGCAGAACGCAGGACCAACTGCTGCGTGCGGGTGATTTCATTTTTCAAGCCCACGGCACCGCTGCGCGCTTCTTTTTTGAGTGCCAGCAGATGCACGTTGATGCCGAGCAGCGTTTGGGCCACTTCATCCTGCAGCTCATGGCTGATCTTGGCGCGCTCTGCCTCCTGAGAGGCTAGTACTCGGTGCGTCAGCTCCCGCAGATGCTTTTGCAGTTCCAGTGACTCGCCTAGAGCTTGGTGATGCCGTCGCGCACTCTTCGCGCACGCAGCTTTGGTGCGTTTCAGTTCCAGTTGGCTCTGTTGGTTTTTTTTCATCCTCATGGCGGCGTGAGAATGCGCTGCGCAAGTCTCCGCCGATGATTTGTTCTCGCAGCCTCCACCATCTGCCGCAGTCTCTCCATGGGGTGAAACCCTACTGTGGGTGTGATGTCCGGTAACCTCACCCCTTGCTTCGAGACAGCATAGCGCTCACGCTGGCTTGAGCACCTTCACCCACCCTTCAGCGGTGCGCCGAGTGGTGTCTCGGTGGCATCCGCTAGCCGCCCATCATGGCAGAGCGTTTTTTCGAATCGGCACCGGTGGGCACGTCTGTGCGCATTGAACCGTAAGCGCCGGAGCGAAAAAGCCGGGTTACACCCCATGGCACCGCAGGTGGTCCGTGTTTGATCTATCCAGACGACGCACGGCGTCCCAGATCATCACCTATCCGACCGAGAGCGTGGCAGCCACGCGGGCGGCATGAGCACACAACCCCCAACATCCACCCAGCATTATGACAACTGAACTCGAAGCAGATCCGAACAGCATCAACGGCGGTCTTGCCGACTATCTAGGCACTCAAAAAGAAGCGATCCTCACCGAGTGGCGGGAGCGCGTGCGTGCCGACAAGAAAATTCTGGCGACCCGGTCTCTGAACACGGCCGCCATCACCAATCATCTGCCTGAAATCTTTGATGACTTGGTTGGCACGCTGCGCCGCTACGGCAGCACGACCGTGGCCGAGCAGACCACCAAAAACGCCGAGGAGCACGGCTCCACACGACAGCGGCAGGGCTATGAGCTCTCCGAGGTGCTGCGTGAGCTCATGCACCTGCGCGCCATCCTCATCTACCACCTGCGTCACTTTGAAGACCTGCATCCTGATTTTAGCATGGCCGCACGGCTGTTCGTGGCCATCACGCTGCACCGCTTTCTTGATGAGATGGCGATCGATGCCGCCGAGGAATTTCTGTGGTCGAAGCTGAGCCTGCAGGACCAAATCCACCAGGGGCGCATCAAATGGTGAACGCTGAGGGTATGGGCCGTGTATCATTATGGCCGTTGGGCCAATGTGGAGCGCCATGGCTGGATCTGGGTGCCTGGCACCGAGTGGGGGCCTGGCTGGGTGTCATGGCGGCACAGCCCGCGCTACGTCGGCTGGGCACCGCTGCCACCGGAGGCACTGTTTCTCCGCGCCATCGCGCTTTAGCATGTGGGTGGACGATTATTACGACATCGGCCCCGGCAACTACCGCTTTGTTGAGAACCGCGACTTTGGCGAGCACCGGCTGAACACCGTCTTCATCGATCGTCGGCAGAACGTCCAGATCATCAACCAAACGACGAACATCACCCACATCTCGTACGTCAACAACGGCGCGCACAACGGTGGCCTGCGTTATGACCAGCAGGCGCGTTACAGCGCATCACCGATTCAGCGCTATCAGTTGGATCGCCGCCAGCAGTTTGAGGGTGATCCGCGCCGTCAATCACCTGAGCATCTGAGTTCTCGTGTGCATGGCAATTCGTTGAACGTTTTCGCCTTGCCATTCAGTGACCGTTCTTCCGCACCACCGCGTCGGTTGGCTGAAAAAGTCGGCCGCGCCGAAGTCAATCACGGTTGGAAAAACGCTGGCTCACCCGTTGAGATCGCCGCCATGCGCGAGCGCCTGAAAAGTCCGTCCCGCGTGCCTGACCAACTGCCACAGCAGCCGCGTTTTGAGCGTCCAGAGGCATCCAGGCCGAAGCGCA
>JAJTDU010000273.1 GCA_021298725.1 Verrucomicrobiaceae bacterium
CGCCACCGTGGATGGGGACCAGCCGCGTGTGCGACCTGTCTCGCCCGTGCGCACGGATGGATTCGTCCTCTATGTCGCCAATCTGCGTCGCTACGGCAAAACCCAGGAGCTGGAGGCCAATCCGAAAGCCGAACTTTGCTACAAAGACGATCAGGACAATCAGGTGCGCATAACGGCACAGGCCGAGATCCTCACCGATCGACCGCTACTGGAGGAAATCTGGGCCGCCAGCCCACTGCTGCGCACCTACCTCGGCAGCATCGACAATCCCGAACTTATCATCTACCGCTTCGTGCCCATCCGCGTGCGCTACATGCGTGAGTGGGCCTTGGAGTACTTTGAAGTCCCGCTGGAATAGACGGACTCAGCCAGCGGCCGTGCGCGGCTGCCGCATTGCAGTCAAAAAGAGCGCGGCCGTCAGTTCTACCACGCTCACAGGGATGGGATCGACTGGGGGCTGAGTGAGGAGCTGCATGCGGAAATCTCTTCGCTAGGTCGAGTATGTCTTCCATCAGGTGGACGAACAGCCATGCGAGGTGGTGACGTGTGTGTAACTTCCCAGCTAAACAGGACGCTCCAACTTTTGCTTCAGTGCCACGAGCTTCTTCTTCACTGCCTCATACGGCAACTGCTGGACGGGCGTGTCTTCGCTCACGGCCATCGCCGCAGCGACTCCGGCGGATTCGCCGAGGATCATCCAGACGGGTTCCATGCGGATGGAAGTCATGGCAATGTGGCTGGCAGAAACGCAAACGGGCACGAGGAGATTCGTGCACTCGCTCTGCTTCGGCGTGATGGCGCCATACGGGATCTTGTAGATGCCTTCGTGCTTGTCATCGAGGTAGAGCATGGAGAACTCGCCGCCGTACAGCGCCACTTTGCCCTTGTGGACCAATGTGGCATACGGCCAGTCATCCACGCCATAGGAGGCGAGGCCGATGCTGTCCGCGGGATCGGTGCTGCCTTCGAGGTCTTTTTGAGTCACGACATAGTCGGACTTCATGCGGCGGGCCTCTCGGACATATAGTTGGTGCGGCCAGCCTTGCGTGTCGTCAAAAATGCCGGCACGGGTGGCGTAGTCGCCATCGGGATACTCAGAGTTGCTGCCGTAGTTGGTCGGGGCGAGCAAAGCGCGTGCGAGATTGCCCTGGCCGATGGAGTGGATGCGTCCGCCTGCAAGTTCATAGAAGCCGAGCTTGCCCTTCATGCGGCGGCCCTCGTCGATCTTGGCCTTGTTTTTGAAGCCGCGACGATACAGCTCCCACTGCTTCGGGTCGTAGTGCTCCGGCGCAGGGATGGGCAGGCGCTCCGGCTCTTTGCTGAACTTCCAGCGGAAGCCGTAACCCATCGTCAGGCGATCCGCGCTGCCTTCTGGCTGCGCTTTCATGTCCTGCACAAAGGGCAGCAAACCGCTCTTCGCATCGCCCGGCGTCACATACGGGTCGATGGCATACACAGCGAGATTCGGCCGCACACCGGCGAGCGACTCGCCATACTCATCGCGACTCTCGCGGCCCCAGGTGTAGCTCACACCTGCCCGCGCCATGAGATCGCCCTCATACGAGCAGTCGATGAAAACCCTTGCGATGACGGTCATCGCACCCGCCTTCGTTGGAGTCGCCACTGGGCAGCCAACCGCATCCGGTGGCGCATGATCGAGCGTGATGCTGCGGATGCTCGCGCCGTCCTTTTGCACCGCGCTCACGCGATGCTCATAGATCACGCGGATGCGGTATTTCTTCACCAGCTCCCGAAATACCTGCCGATACTGCGCATCGTCGTAGTTCTTCGACAGGATGCTCAACGCGGTGCCGCCTACCGCCTTCTCGCGTCCCCAGTCCACATGGCTCAAGCCGCCGCCCGTCATGCCACCTAGCCATCGACTTGGCTCGATAATGATTACACTGCGCTTTTGTTTCGCTGCAGTGACCGCTGCCATCACACCACTCGCCGTGCCGCCATAGATGCAGATATCTGGTTGATGCACATCGGCCGAAGCGGCGACGGACAAGGCTGCAACAGCGATGGAGCCGCCGATGAAATCACGACGATGGAGTAAGGGAGTGCTCATGCTAGAAGAGGTGAACAACTCGGATTACTTCGCCACATACCCTTTCCACAGCCACTCAAGCGCTTGCGGCAGGATTTGTGACCGCGCCGGGCCGAGGCCGTGACCGACATTCAGGCAATAGACATACTGATAAGGGTAGCCTTTCGCCTTGAGCACCTTCGCCATGCGGTGATTTGCCTCCACCCAGTCGTGCATGCCGTCACGCATGACGTTGGGGTTGTAGTTGTCACGATCTCCTACGGCCAAATAGATGCGCAGCGGCTTCTTGGGGCTCTCCGGGATGAGTTTGCTGTGAAAACCCCACGCGCCATCCGGCGTCTCGGGATTGAAAGGCCACTGCTGGTTCACAAACGTGCCCGAGGTGGTCAGCACGCGATGATACAAATCGGTGCGATACCAGGCCATCGCCAGCGCCGCAGAGCCGCCGGAGCTGCTGCCCATCGTGGCTCGGCCTTCGGGGTCCTTGGTGAGTTTGACGCCCGCATTCTTTTCCACCAGCGGCAGCACCTCGTTCTCGATGAATTCCGCATACAGTCCAGACATCGTGTCATACTCACGACCGCGCTCATGTCCCTGCGCATCGCCACCGCCGCTGGAGATCTGGATCAGGATCTGCACCGGCACACGCTTCTGCGCGATGAGATTATCCAGGATGTGCGGTAGCGTCATGTCCACCTTTGCACGCGGCCCGTCATGTCCCACGATGAATGGAGCCTCTGTGCCCGCGATGTATTGCGCTGGCACATACACCGTCACGAAGCGCTGGTAGTCGATGGGATGTGTCTCCACGATGAGCGTCTTCGGGTTGTTCGGGTCCACCGTGCCGAAAACATCACGCGCGATGCCGGGATTGAAGAGCTTGCAGTCCTTCGACTCCATCACGAACTGCTTCACCATGCCCTGCGGCACGCCTTCGACCACCTTCGCCTCCGGCGGAGTGACATAGTCCGGCCCGATGACGAAATCCCCGTCCACATCCACCGGCGCATTCACACCCGGCTTACCATCCAACCGCGTGAACTTCGGTGCACTCGGCGCATCAAACGGCCTCGTGGGCGGTTGCTGACGATCCGGCTTTTTCTCCTTCGCCTTCTGAGCGAAGGCGGGGAGTGCGAGGGCGGTGAGAGCGAGGAGGAAATGAAGAGAGCGCATAAGTCAGGTGCAGAGAGTTAGGTGGAAGTTATTTCACCTCGGTGACATCGACGACATCGAGCTGGATGAACTGCCCGTTGAAGGGCTTCGGCGCTGGAGCCACATCAGCCACGACGAGTTTGGCGAAGTTCGTGATCATGTGGCCGTTCTGGCCATCGCCGTGGAGGGTGAGCGTGGCACCGCCGTCGATCTCGACGGTGGCGGTGTAGTCGATGGTGAAGATGCGATGGCCAACCTTGTCGTCGCGATTGAAGAAGAAGTGCTGTGCGGGTGACGACACGCTGAGCTGGTAGATGTTGTAGGTCTTGTTGTTCGGCACGCCGCCGATGTAGAAGCGCTCGCCGAACTGCTGGCCGTCCTTATACATCATCGGCTCCACCACGCCGCGCACACGCAGGGTGACTTTGTAACGCTTCCCCGCCTCACCACCGAAGGTCTTGACGTCGGTGAACTTGTCGTTCGTCTTTGGGTCATCCGTCATGCGGGCAGAGATGCCATCCGCGCCGGGTTTGGGATTCTCCGGCATGGGATCGCGGCAGGGAAACTCAAAACGGTAGCCATCCAAAGCGGCAGCGACTCTCTTCAAGTCATCGGCGGCGAAAGAGTGGGCGGTGAACAGGATAGCCGTGAGGCAGAGGTTGAAGTGGAGGCGGTTCATGAGGTAGATGGAGGTGACGACTACTTTGCGAAGGGCACGCACTTTCAAGATGCGAATACAGCCGGCTCGGCTCCGAAATTGCCAGGTCGCGTTTGAGCATCTGGAAGAACTGAATGAGGCGGTCAGCTTTGGATTTGAGGATTTTGTCGGTTTTAAGTTTTTCGAAAAAGGGCTGATCACCACGTCCTTCATCAGCGACGTGCGCGGTCATGAGTCGGGCGCAGAGCGTGGCGCGGTCGTCGGTGGCGATGTTCATGCCGTAGGGTTCAGCAAAGCCCTGCCACTTCGTGTTGTCTTTGTAGAACCGCAGTCCACTGGGGCCGCTGGCAGCGCCCGGGCTGCCGATTTTGTAGCGGAAGCCCTCTTGGTTGAGGCTGTCCCAATGGGTGCCGTAGATCGGTCCGCCTTCTTTGGAGAACTCGCGGTCCATCAGGTGCAGCACTTCGTGGTGAATGGTGCGGCGAAGGAAGTCCATGGAATTGACAACCGCAGGATCAAAGGTGCGGAGGCCATAAGCGAATGAAGCTTAGGGCAACCAGCTCATGCCTTGTCCAGCGACGCCAGCGCCACGGAAATTAAAGGTGTCCAGCATGTAGAGGTTCTTCACATGGAGTCGCTCGGTGATCTGCGCAGGATAGATCTCCAACTGCTCACGACACATGCGCATGAACGCTTTGAACTCAGTGAGCTTCTTATCGGTGAAGTAGGAGTATTCCAGCCGCACCTTCACCGGCATGGGTGGTGCGGGTGAGCCGGGTTCCCACAGCACTTTAAAGCCCCATTGCTTCTCCAGCTTGCGGATGTCGCTTTGGATCTCGGGATCGGCTTTGATCCTGTCATGGCTGTGCGTGTCCGTGAGGTCGTTGAGACAAATGGTGCGCTGATGCTCGGGAATCGTGGCAAGCCCGGACCAGAAAGCTTCATTGAACTGCTGATCGAGCGACGTCATCCAAGCCTTCACCATGTCGATGCGCTGCTTCAGCTTGGGGTCAGTTTTGGCGAGCGTGAGCAGTTCGTTGAACTCCCAGGCATCCCACAGCACCTGGTAGAGTCCCTCTCGAGCGTTGCTTGCCTTGGTGAGTCGTTTGGCGCTCTCGGTTTCGAGCATCGAGTCATCGGACTCCAGTGTTTTCCATTGTGCTAGGGCGAGCGGTGAATCGGGCGACTTTATGTCCGCAAGCAAATGATTGAACAGTGTGCGGTGGATGTAACCACGGCCAAGGACTTCAAGTGAAGGAGTCACTGTCGTCGGCACGGTCACCAGGATCGCATCAGTGGCTCTGTCGTTAATGAAGGTCGGCGAATAAGTCGCCGCAGCACCTTTGGCGGACCTGGAGGTGTAGGCGTTCGCTAAGACGAGATTTTTGGGACCGTGCTTCTGGATGAATCCAGCCGGATAGCGTTTCAATTCAGCTTCTACCCAAGTGAGGATCTGTAGCGCATGGTCGAGATGCTCTGGCTTCACCGCGGTCACGACTTGATTCTTGGCAAACACCGGATCATCGACCTCTGCGAGCTTCACGGAGAGCCCGAAGCCGGTTTGGAATCGCTGGGCGACCTCGATGAATTTGGGCACACGTTCGATCGCCTCGAGAGCAAAAGCTGAAGAGATGAGCATCAGCGCTGCGGCGAGGAGGAGGAACGTGTGAAAGCGGAGCATGAGGAGGTAAACGTAACGCCCTCTGGAAGTCATGCGATGTCTTCCTTCGGCAACTGAGCGCATTCATGCGGTGAAAACACGGTGAAATCAGCGTGCAGATGGTTTCCGTCCATCTACGCGAAGAGGCCCAAATTCCAGATTGCCTGCGAGGCCTCCGCGCACAGACTGAAATCACATGGAAGACCACGATATCATCATCCTCACCGACGAACGCTACGAGACGCCTGACGAGTCAAACTGGTATCAGGCGCAATTGCTCGGCGAGGAGCGGCTCTTGATGGCAGGGCTGGAGGCGCGAGGGCTGCGGACAGCGCGGGTGGCTTGGTCGAATCCTGATTTTGACTGGAATCGCGCTCGTGCGGCGGTGTTTCGCTCGACGTGGGATTACTTTGAGCGGTTCGCGGAGTTTTCGGCCTGGATGGAGCGTGTTGCAGACTCGATACCGCTTTTCAATGCACCAGAGCTGGTGCGCTGGAATGTGGACAAGCACTACCTGCGCGACCTCGCGGAACGTGGGGTGAATGTGCCGATGACGAGGTTCATCGAGCGCGGGGAGACAACCACGCTAAGCGAGGTGATGCAGGCGAATGGATTGAACGAGGCGATTTTGAAGCCGTCAGTCTCGGGCGCGGCACGGCACACCTATCGGCTGAACGCCACGAACCTGGAGGCACATGAGTCGGTGTTGCGAGATCTGCTGCGCGATGAAGCAATGATGGTCCAACCATTTCTCGGCAGCGTGCTCACGCAGGGTGAACTGTCGCTGATGGTGATTGGTGGTCGTTGCACTCACGCCGTGCGAAAGATCGCCAAGCCGGGTGACTTCCGCGTGCAGGATGATCACGGCGGCACTGTGCGCCCTCATACTCCGATGGCAGACGAGATTGCCATTGCGGAGGCGGCTGTTGCTGCTTGTCCAAAAGTGCCGCTCTATGCCCGCGTGGATGCGGTGTGGGATGATGCAGGAGAGCTTTCCCTGATGGAGCTAGAACTCGTGGAACCCGAGCTGTTCTTCCGTTTCCATCCGCCTGCTGCAGATGCGATGGCGGCGGCCATCGCGGAACGGCTGTGAGCCTTTATCGTGCGATCCATGACGATTGCCAACCAAGGACTCACTTGCCGCCCTTGATGAACTCTTCGCGAGAAAGAAAGCCGTCCTTGTCCTTGTCGAACTTGGTGAAGCGCTCTTTGGCTTCGTCGCCATTGGATTGCCTGGCGAGATACTCGTCGAGCGTGAGCTTGGCTTTGCCGGGATAGAGGCGGTCGTAACGCACATCGCGGGGTTCGTCGGTGGAGGCGGTGGCGGGCTTGGAGGGAGGTTTGCCTTTGCC
>JAJTDU010000274.1 GCA_021298725.1 Verrucomicrobiaceae bacterium
GTTCTGGAATCAGCCACAGGCTATAGAGCACGGCCTGATCGCCGTTGTAAGGCCAGCCTGCGGGCAACGGGCAAAGGCCGCCAGCCATGTGTGCCAAACCCCAGGCGGAAAACGCCCATAACAGGCCGCTGGTGAGCTTTACCCGGCGGTGGACGAGGCTCATCACCGCGATGAGCACGAACATCACGACGATGTAGAAGATGAATTCGCGATTGCCCTGCGCCACGGACCCAGCGACCGCCGCAATCATGTAGGCGGCATTCAAAAGTAAGACCGGCAGCAGTTTCGCGGGTGAAGTCGTGCTCATGCGCAAATGATGCCGCATCCGCCCGCCGTGTGGCAAGAGCTTCCTGCCACGCCGGTTGACTGGCATGCCCTGTGCTGCATCCTAGCCACCTCCCCCACGCATGAAATTCCTTCTCCCGCTTTCGGTTCTGTCGTTGCTCGTCTCCCCGTGCCCGGCCCAGGTGGCGGCGGATGCGGTGAAAAGCTTCGCAGACCTGGAGAAAGTGGCCGCGCAGCTCGCGCTCCAGCCCTACCAGGCTCCGACACAGCAGCTCGACCCGTTTTTTGAAGGGCTGAAATATGACGGACATCGCCAGATCCGCTACCTGCGGGACAAGGCGCTGTTTGCGGACCTCGGCGACACTTACCGCATCGAGTTTTTCCACCCCGGCTGGATGTTCAAGAAGCCGGTGATGTTTTACGACATGAAGGGGCCACAAACGGTGGACGTGCCGTTTGATCGCCAAAACTTCGAGTATGGCGATCTGAAAGTGCCTGCCGACGCGAAGAACCCGCAGGGCTACGCGGGCTTTCGCGTGCTGGCACCCGACTCGCTGGTGAAGCGCCCGTTTGAGTTCATGGTGTTCATGGGCGCGAGTTATTACCGCGCGGTGACGACCCAGCTCGGCTACGGCATCTCCGCCCGAGGCGTGGCGGTGAACACGATCGGAGGTGAACCAGAGGAATTTCCTGATTTTACCCATTTCTGGTTCCAGCAGCCCAAGTTGGGAGACAAGTCCTTCAAACTGCTCGCCCTGCTCAATGGGCCCAGCATCACCGGCGCTTATGAGTTTGAATCCACGCCTGGAGAGAGCACGGAGATGAAGATCAAGGCCACGCTGCATCTGCGCAAGGCGGTCAAGATGCTCGGCATCGCCCCGTTCTCGAGCATGTTCTGG
Source organism: Verrucomicrobiaceae bacterium (assembly GCA_021298725.1). Classification (GTDB taxonomy): domain Bacteria; phylum Verrucomicrobiota; class Verrucomicrobiia; order Verrucomicrobiales; family Verrucomicrobiaceae; genus Prosthecobacter. The sequence goes on from JAJTDU010000274.1 coordinate 1,185, forward strand.
TTCGGTGAGAACTCACACCCGAAGCCTTATGACTTCCGTCCTGAGGTGCATGACTCGGACGGCTTGCAGGTGGAGATCGAAGGCGGTCCCTCGATCTGGCGACCACTGGATGTCAGTCGTGATCTGCGTCTGAGCATTTTCGAGACGGACAAGCTCCGGGAGCCGTCACGCTGGTGGAGCTTTCCACAGGCGAGGAGACCTGGGACAACATCGTGGCCATGTGGAGCCCGAAAAAACTGCCCGCCACGCCTGCTGAACCACTCAAAGTGGAGTACAAACTGCTCTGGCTCGATCAGCATGAGCCAGGCAAGCTCTGCCAGGTGACCAGCTCACGTCGCGGCTTTGTGATGGACTCGGATGATCACCTGTATGTCATCGACTTTGCCAAAGGCGGCGAAAATGGCGAGGGTGCGGCCAAAGACTGGACGCCAGACATCGACGTGGTGCTTAGCAGCGGCGAGGGCAAGGTGCTGGACAAGCGAGTGATGCGAAACAACGAAACCGGCGGCTGGCGCGCCTTCTTCAAGCTCGACGTGCCAGCAACCACGAACCTGCTAGAGATCATGATGGAGCTGAAAGACGGAACGAAGGTGATCTCTGAACGCTGGATGTACCAGTGGCGCCGATGAAGCTGAATCTCACCGATCTCGGCTGGAATGAGTTCTTCGCGAAGCACTTCGAGCCATTCCACGCGCTGGGCTGGAAGCCTGCGCGACTGATCCGCGACAACAAGATCAGCTACGGCGCGCTGCTGGAGGATGGAGCGAACGGTTTCGACGAGTTCGAGGTCATCCTGAGCGGCAAGGTGTATCACGAGGCCGAAACGGATGCCGAATTGCCCGCCGTGGGCGACTGGGTGGCGCTGGAAGTCGGCGGCGAGAACGGCGACAACATCATCCGCGCCCGTTTGCCCCGACAGACCTGCTTTTCACGCAAAGCCGCTGGCGAGAGCGCCGAAGAGCAGGTGATCGCCGCGAATGTGAACGCCGTGGTCGTCGTCACCGATGCCGGTCCGGACTACAGCCTGCGGCGCATGGAGCGCTATTTCTTGGTCATCGGCCGCAGTGGTGCCAAGGCGGTGGTGTTGATCAACAAGAGCGATCTTTACCCCGACAAGCAGAATCAAGAGGCCGCAGAAGCGATCCGTGCCCTGAACGCCGATGCGGAGGTGCATGTGACCAGCGTGAAGAAGCGCAAGGGCCTCAAGGTGCTCAAGGATTACCTCAAGCGCGGCCAGAGCGTGGCCTTCATCGGCTCCAGCGGCGTCGGCAAGTCGGCGATGATCAATCTGCTGCTGGGCGACGACTGGCAGTGGGTCGATGAAGTGAATGAAGTCACCGGCAAAGGCCGCCACACCACCACCGCCCGCGAACTGCTCGTGCTCGAGAAAGGCGGCATCCTCATCGACAATCCTGGCATCAAGGAGGTGCAGATGTGGACGAACGAGACCACGCTGCGCGAACGCTTTGCCGACATCGAAGAACTGGCTAGGCAGTGCAAATTTAACGACTGCAAACACGGCACCGACGCTGGCTGCGCCATCCGCACGGCAGCGGAGGCCGGAAAGCTCGACACCGAGCGCTACGAAGGCTATTTGAAGCTCGAAGACGAGATCGCCAAGCTCCGCAAACAGCGCAAAAAGCGCCAGATGACCGTCGAGCGCCGCAATAAACGCGATCACAAGATCAAGGCGCGCAATCGCGTCGATCGCGAGGACATCGAGCGGGATTTGAAGCCACGAGCATAGTCCGCGAGAAATGCGCGGCACAGTGCCGCGACTTGCGCTAAGCCTGACTCATGTCTCAGCCCCCCCCTACCCGCACTGGCCTTGCCCGCGCCATGTCCAAGCTCGGTTTCTGCTCGCGCAGCCGCGCCACGGAGCTGATCCGCATGGGCAAGGTCAAGGTAAACCTCGTGGTGCGGAAGAACCCCGAGTTTCCCGTGGTTCTCAAAAAAGACGTCATCATCATGGACGACGTCAGCATCAACCAGGCCCCGCGCATCTACGTCATGCTCAACAAGCCGCGCGGCCTCGTCACCAGCGCTTCCGACGAACTCGGCCGCGAGACGGTGTTCTCCTGCTTTGAAAACTCGAAGCTGCCGCATCTCTCGCCCGTCGGCCGGCTCGACAAGGCCAGCGAGGGCATGCTGCTCTTCACCAACGACAATGTCTGGGCGGACACGATCACCAATCCCGACACCCACCTCGACAAAACCTACCACGTCCAGATCAGCGGTGACGTGGATGCGCAGCGGATCGCGCAGATCAAACACGGTGTTCTCGACGAGGAGCAGGGCGATCACCTCTCCGCTAAGGACGTGAAAATCCTCCGCACCGGCGAAAAGAACACCTGGCTCGAAGTCGTCCTCGATGAAGGCCGCAACCGCCACATCCGCCGCCTCTTGGAGGCCTTCAACATCGAAGTCCTGCGCCTCGTACGGGTGAAAATCGGCATGCTCGTGCTCGGCAATCTCGTGAAAGGCGAGTGGCGTGAACTGACCAAGTACGAGGTCTTGAAATCGCGGGAGCCGCAGGCAGCGCCGCGCCCGTGATTATTTCAGCGCCGCATCGGCTGCGCCATCGGCCTGACGATACAAACTCGTCGGGATGAGCATCTGCGGCGGTAGTTCCTCGCCTTTCGAGTGGCGCAGAAAGGCGCGCACGACTTCCACGCCCATCTTATCGGGAAACTGGATCGGGTCGGCGTAGATCTTGCCGTCCTTGATCGCTTGCTTGCCCTCCGGCTGGCCGTCGAAGCCGATGATGACGACGTTGCCGGCCTTGCCCGCTTTTTCCAAGGCCCCACGCGCACCGAGCGCGGAGGGATCGTTGATGGCGAAGATGCCGACGAGGTCAGGATGCGCCTGGAGCATGTCCTCGGCGGCCTTGTAGCCCTTGTCCTTCGCGCCGCCACCGTCGAGTTCGCTGGCGATCTCGATCTTCTGCGTAGTTTTCGCGTTGTGCGCGGCGAGCACCTCCTTGAAACCCTTCACGCGTAGGATGCAGGACTCGACCTGCTTCAAATCGAGCACGCCGATCTTGCCGCCCTGCCCTTTCAACGCCTCGATCATCGCCTGCGCGGCCTCCTTGCCGCCGCCGAAGTTGTCCGTGGCCA
>JAJTDU010000077.1 GCA_021298725.1 Verrucomicrobiaceae bacterium
CATCGCCCATCAAATCGCCCGCGATCTGCTTTTGCACGAATTCATCAAAGCGGAGGTCGTGGTTCAGCACGTCGATGACCCAGTCACGATACTGCCAGGCACGGTTGCGCTCGGCATCGTATTCGAAACCGTCGGTTTCAGCGAAGCGAGCGAGATCAAGCCAGCACTGCGCCCAATGTTCGCCGTAGCGAGGACTGGCGAGCAGTTTGTCCACAACGGACTCGAACGATGAAGGATTGAGGACAAACGCCGTGATTTCTTCCGGCGTCGGCGGCAGGCCGGTGAGATCGAACGTGAGGCGGCGAATCAACGTGGCAGGATCGGCTTTCGGCTGAGGATTGATGAAATCGTCGATGCCTGTCTTGCCAGGAGTGGCCAGAAGCGGCTTGAAGGCCCAATGGTCGCGATCCTTCTCGGTGATCTGCGGTTCATCCTTCACCGGATCGGCGGAGGCATGAATGGCGACGCCGCGCACTTGATTCGCGATCAGCAACAGCGTGAAGGCGATGCAGACGGCTTTCATGCGATGATTTTCTTCACGACATGGCATTCTTCCACGCCAGTGAGCTTTTGATCGAGTCCGTTGAGGCGGAAGGTGAGACGGTCGTGATCCAGACCGAGGAGGTGCAGGATGGTGGCGTGGAGATCGTGGATGTGAACCTTGTCCTCGGCGGCACGCAGGCCGAATTCGTCCGTGGCACCGTGAATGTGGCCGTGCTTCACGCCTGCGCCGAACAGCACGGTGGTGTAGCCCCAGGGATTGTGATCGCGGCCCACACCTTTCTCGCTCATCGGCATGCGGCCGAATTCACCACCCCAGATGACGAGCGTGTCTTCCAGCAGGCCGCGTTGCTTCAAATCGCGGATCAAACCAGCCACCGGTTTGTCGGTGCGGGCGCAGTATTCGGTGTGGTTCTTCAGGACGTTCTCGTGCGCGTCCCAGCCGTTCGTGTCGCCAGAGTAAAGCTGCACAAAACGCACGCCGCGCTCGATCATGCGCCGTGCGAGCAAGCACCGCGTGCCGAACTCCTTGGTCTTTGGATCGTCGATGCCGTAGAGATGCTTCGTGGCTTGTGTTTCGCGGGAGATGTCCACCACTTCCGGCGCGGCGCTTTGCATGCGGAAGGCGAGTTCGTAGGCGCGGACGCGGGCATCGAGTTCGCTGTCGGCTTCGCGCTTGGCTTGATGCTGCGCGTTCATCTGCTGGATGAGATCAAGCGTGGCACGCTGCCTGGCGCTGCTTTGCGGACTGTGCAGATGCAGGATGGGACTTTCTCCGGCACGCATGGTGGTGCCTTGATAAGTCGCGGGGAGAAAGCCACTGCCCCAAGCAGGAGGACCGCCTTTCAAACCGCCGCCGGGATCGGGCAACACAACGAACGCGGGCATGTCGGCGTTCTCGGAGCCGAGGCCATACGACACCCAACTGCCCATGCTCGGCTTGCCCATTTGGATGGAGCCGGTGTTCATCTGATAGACCGACTGCGGATGATTCACGCTGTCGCCGTGGCAACTGCGAATGACGCACATTTCATCGGCGATGCCCGCCATGTGCGGCAGGAAGTCGCTGATCCCAATGCCGCTCTGCCCGTGCTTGCGAAACGGCTTCACTGGCGCAAGCAGCGGGTTCTGCGCGACCTTGCGTCGCGTCTCGACGGTGCCGTAGCTCTCAGGCAGCGGTTTGCCCGCATGGCGGATGAGTTCGGGCTTCGGATCGAACAAATCGACATGGCTTGGCCCGCCATGCATGAACAACCAGATCACACGCTTTGCCTTCGCCGGGAAATGCGAGCGTGACTCGGCCATGAGGGACGACAGCGCCACGCTGGACAGGCCCCTGGCCGTCGTGCCGAGAAGGCGGCGGCGGGAGAGCTTGGCGGGATCCGTGTGCATGGCGTGAAGACGTTGGCTAGGCGATGGTTCTAGCGGGTTCGGCTGCAAACGTCAATGCTATGGAGCGCCGACGACTCGTCGGCATTGGGGTGGTTTTGGCGACGACTCGTCGCCACTCCATATCACTAAAGCATCTTCTGCATCCAGATCACATCGAGCCAGCGACCGTGCTTGTGGCCGACTTCTTTGAGGTGGGAAACTTTAATGAAGTCGAATTTGGCGTGAAGCGCGATGCTAGCCTGCTGATCGGCGTCGATGCCACCGAGGACAGTGTGGTGGCCGATCTTTTTGGCGAGTTCAATGAGTTTGCCGAGGAGAAGAGAGCCGAGGCCTTTGCCTTGATGTTCGTGATGCAGGTAAACGGAGTCCTCGACGCTGTGGCCGTAGGCCTGGCGTGGGTGGAAGCGGCTGAGCGATCCCCAGCCGATGATCTGGCCGTCTTCTTCTGCGACGATGACGGGATGCTCGGGGCCGTGCGTATCAAACCAGTCACGCCGCTCCTGCGCGGTAGTGGGCACGGTTTGGTAGGTACAGGTGCTATGCTCGACGTAGTGATTGTAGATCGCGTTGATGGCGTCGAGATCGGCGAGTGTGGCTGGGCGGATGGTAACGGGCATGAGGGCAGGAAACGTGGCTTTGATAGAGAAGGAAGCGTTCAAATGATGAATGTCGAAATCCTAATGACGAAACGTTCGGCGGCGATGGGCTCATCGCTTTCATTCTTGACGTTCTCTCTCTCGCCCGACATTCTCGCGCCGGATTTTTATCCTATAACACTTAACACATCACCTTTTATGGCCATCAAAGTCGGAATCATCGGAGCAGGCGGCATGTTGCAGTATCACGCGGCGGGTTTCCGCCAAGCAGGCGCGGAAATCGTGGCGGTGGCCGATGCGGCCCCTGGTGCCGCGAAGCGGGCGGCGGAGAAGTATGGCATCGCGAAGTCCTACGAGTCCGTCGATGCCATGCTCAAAGGCAACCCTGAGATTCAGGCCGTCAGCGTGATCGTGCCGAACAAATTTCACAAGCCGCTCACCGTCCAGTGCCTGAAAGCCGGCAAACATGTCTTCTCTGAAAAACCCCCGGCGATGAACGCCAAGGAGGTCAAAGAAATCATCGACGCCGCCAAGGCCGCGAAGCGCAAGGTGCTCTTTAACTTCAACAACCGCGCCCGCCCCGAATCGCAGGCGATGATGAACTACATCACCGATGGCACCGTGGGCAAAATCAACTCCGCGCAGGCCAAGTGGATCCGCCGCACTGGCATCCCCGGCTTTGGCGGCTGGTTCACCACGAAGGCTCTCTCCGGCGGCGGTCCGCTCATCGACCTCCTGCACATGATCGACCTCGCCATGTATTTCATGGGCTACCCCGAGCCCGCCCACGTGCTCGGCCAGACCTTCTCCGATTTCATCACCGACAAGCAGTTCAAAGGCCCCTGGGGCATCCCTGACCGCGCTGACGGCACCACCGACGTGGAAAACGCCGCGCACGGCTTCGTCACCTTCAAAGGCGGCCAGGTGCTCAGCCTCCAGGTCTCCTGGGCGGAAATGGTGAAGCGTGAGGAAGTCTCCGTCGTCTTCCAGGGCACAAAGGCCGGCGGCAAGGTTGAGCGTCTCTTCGGCATCGACGGCCTCGACAACACCGCCATCGACACCTGCGAGCTCTATGTCCAGGAAAACGGCCACAGCGTGAACCGCAGCATCATCACCCCAGCGTGTGAAGACATGGGCCGCATCGGCTCCGCCGCGAACTTCATCCACGCCATCGAAGGCAAAGCCGCCCCGCTCAACACCCCCGAGCAAGCCCTGCGCCTGATGCAGGTCATCGACGCGATCTACGCCTCCGCGAAGACGAAGAAGCCGGTGTCGATCTGATTCCCAAGGCTTGATATGAAAAAGGCGCAGGCGGTTTCGCCTGCGCCTTTTTTTGACTCTCAACGGATCAGCTCAATCCACCGCGGTCGCTGTTCAGCGACAGATCGCCATACTTCGCACGCGTGGTCGGCGTGAAGTCCAGCGGCGTCCAGGCGGCGTTGTTAGCGGAGGAGGCCACGACGGCTTCGATGAAGGCCATGCCAGCGACGCCTTCCTCAATGGTCGGGTAGTCCATGTCGAGCGGGTTCGGCGTGGTGCCGGCTTCGATGGCGCGGATGTGGTTGGTGAAGTTCCGGTAGATGTTGGCGAAGCCTTCGAGGTAGCCTTCGGGATGACCGGCGGGCGTGCGTGTGGCAGCGGCGGCGGCGGTGCCGAGGTAGCCCATGCTGGTGCGGTAGATCTGCTTCGGCTGGTCCAGCCAGGTGACAATGAGCGTGTTTGGATCGAGTTGGCTCCATTCAATACCGCCCAACTCGCCATACACGCGGAGGCTGAGGTTGTTTTCGCAGCCGACGCTGATCTGGCTGGAGTGCAGCACGCCCTTGGCACCGTTGGTGAAGCGCAGCAGGACGTTGCCATCGTCCTCAAGGCGACGGCCTTCTTTGCCGAGGAAGATGGTGAGGTCAGCGGCGAGTTCTTGGATGTGCAAGCCAGTGACGTATTCGGCGAGGTTGATGGCGTGCGTACCAATGTCACCCATACAACCAGCGGCACCGCAGATGGCGGGATCGACGCGCCAGGACGCCTGTTTTTGGCCGGTATTTTCCAGCATCGTGGCAAGCCAGCCTTGTGGATACTCGACGACCACCTTGCGGATCTCTCCCAGCTTGCCCTGCTCGATCATCTGGCGTGCCTGACGGATCAAAGGATAGCCCGTGTAGTTGTAGGTGACGCCGTAGAGCTTGCCAGACTGCTTCACGATTTCCGCGAGTTCCTTGGCCTGGGCGAGATTGAAGGTGGCCGGCTTGTCGGAGAGCACATGGAAGCCGGCTTCGAGCGCTGCTTTGGCCGCCGGGAAGTGCATGTGGTTCGGCGTGACGATGGAGACGAAGTCCATGCGCTGGTCCGCAGGCAGCAGAGCCTCAGTGCGGATCATTTCCTCAAAGTTTCCGTAGCAGCGTTCGGCGGGCAGAAAGAAATCGGCGCCGCTGGCCTTGGATTTTTCGGGATTGGAGGAGAAAGCGCCGCAGACGAGTTCGATCTGCTGGTCGATTGCCGCCGCGATGCGATGGACGCCGCCGATGAAAGCGCCGCGTCCGCCGCCGATCATGCCATAACGAATTTTCCGGCTCATAAAAGTGTTCGAAGTTCTCAGTTCAAGGTTGGAAGTTGGGAGCGCGATTGTGCGCAGACGGGACGGGGCGGTCAAGTCCGCATGCGCGTCCCGTCAGGGCACAAAAAACCCCGGAAAGGGTCACCCAACGCGCTCAGGTTCGTCTCTCCGGGGCCGTGTCGTCGAAACATCGCGGTGCGATGCGCATGGCGACAAGCTGTCAAGTGCGGCGGCTCATGCGGCCAGCAGGGCGGGAGCACCGCTCTTCATGCGGCTGCGGAATTCCGTGGGGGATTCATCCGCGATACGGCGGAAACTGCGGTTGAAGTGGGACAGGCTCTGAAAACCGACGTCGTAGGCCACCTCGGTGATACGGGCAGCGGGTTTCATCAGCATGCGCTTGGCTTTTTCCACGCGGGCACGGTTCACAAAATCCGTGAAGGTGAGGCCGGTAGCGCGTTTGAAGAGCTTGCAAAAGTGGAAGGGGCTGACGTTCACCGCGCTGGCGACGGCTTCGAGGGACATCGGCTCAGCCAAATGCGCGTGGATGAAGGACTTCGCGTTGCGGACAGCCTCAGGCTCGTGAGTGGCCGTGGCAAACAGGAGGCGGTGCGCGCTGTCACCAAGCTGGAGAGCGAAGGATTGCAGGATGGCCAGCGCAGCGCCGTAACGCTCCGGTTGCATGACCGGCACTTGCTCGAACTGCACCTTCGCGCTGCGTATTTCTGCGGCGGAGCGGTCATCATCAAGCAAGGCCTTGGCGACCGGGACAAAGTTCTCAGCGCTGGCTGGCTGGAGGCGCACACCACCAGTCAGCATGATGGCGATGGTGTTTTTTCCGACCCGGACGGGCACCTGGGTTTCGACGACGCCTGCAACGCCCGTGCGGGTGGTGATTTGATCAATATGAATATCTTCGCTGACCGACTCCAGGTTCAGCGGCAGGCTGGTCAGAGTGTGAAAAGCCTTCTGGTAGTGCTGGAAGAGGTCGCTCTCAGCTAGGTTCTGGATGAAGCGTTGACGGGCAGAGGTGTGGGAGGTGGTGTTGGTGTTCATGGCGCGTTCGTGGTTGGTGTTCACGCCGCCAATCATGCAAAGCCGCCACTACTCCGATATTGTCGCCCACTACGGTTCGTCGCGTCATGAACCACCGCAATCCACGCATAGTGGATTCCATTATGTTGCAAAGTGCCGATGGCCGGACTCGAACCGGCAAGGGAGTTACCTCCCAGCAGATTTTAAGTCTGCTGTGTTTACCATTTCACCACATCGGCGTGGGAAAGACCGCGAGCCTAGTATAGCCGCGATGTCGCGGGCCTCAATAGCTGAAAATTTCGCCGTCCTTGAAGAAGCGCTTCAATTCCACGGATGCAGCTTCGGGGGAATCAGAAGCGTGGACCACGTTGGTCATCTTGTCCGTGCCGAAATCACCGCGAATGGTGCCCTTGGGTGCCACTTTGGAATCGGTCGGGCCGAGGAGATCACGCACACAAGAAATGATGTTTTCACCTGCGATGGCGACGGCGATCACTGGCTTGCTCTTCATGAAAGTGGCCACGTCAGGGAAGAACGGCTTATCGGCAATATGCGAGTAGTGCTCCTTGAGCAGCTCATCAGTGAGCTGGATCATCTTGCAGCCGCGGATGCGAAAGCCCTCGTCTTCGAGTCGCTTGAGGACTTCGCCATTGATGCCGCGTGCGACGCAGTCGGGCTTGAGCAGGATGAGAGTGGTTTCTTGAGCCATGAGTTTTTTGGGGGAAAGGGCAGTCATACTGCCGTCCGGCGTCCCATCCGTCAAGGCTGGGAATCTTTTGCCAGATGGAAACCCGGCGCTTAGGCTTCCCCCAATCTCGCCAGCGCCATGCCCGCACGTTCCTTCGCCTTCTTTGATCTCGACCATACCCTGCTGCCCTTCGACACACAGGCGCTGTTCTGCAATTTCGTGCTCAAGCGCGAGCCGTGGCGTGTTTTTCTGCACGGCCTGTTCGTTCCGGTGGCTCTGGCGCGTGCTTTGGGCCTAGCTAGCACCGCCACAGCCAAGCGCGCGTTTTTGAGCTACCTACGCGGCATGCCACGCGAACGACTGGCCGGCTATGCGCATGAGTTTGCCGAAGTCTGCGTGCCGAAATGGGCCTATGCCGACCTGCAGGCCGAAATCCTCCGCCACAAGCACCAGCACCGCATTCTCGTGCTGAACACCGCCAGCCCGGACTTCTACGCACACGACATCGCTCACGCCCTCGGCTTTGACTACTGCATTGCCACGCAGTTTGAGATCGGTGACACCTTTCCAGGCATGCCAAAGCTCGTCACAGGCAACAACAAGCACGAGGCCAAAATCGCTGCCATGGAGGCAGCCGTGCCCGGTGTGGCCGAACTGACCGAGAAGGAGCGCTCCACCTGCTGGAGCTATTCCGACAGCTCCGCCGATCTCCCACTGCTCGAATACGCGGGCTTCGCCGTGCTCGTGCATCCATCCAAAGGCCTCGCTGCCATCGGTCAGCACCGCGACTGGACCGTTCTGCATCCAGCGCGCCCTTATCACACCAAGCTGGGCGACATGTTTCGTGTAGTGCTGCAAATGTTCGGCTTGCATCCCGAGTGAGTGCGTCCTTGCCGAATGAGCAGGTGCCAGTATGATCTGGAGCGTCGCCCATAAGCACTCGTAGCTCAGTGGATAGAGCAGCCGATTTCTAATCGGCCGGTCGCAGGTTCGATCCCTGCCGGGTGCGCCATTCATTATCAATGAGTTATGTGGTTTGGGAATGGCGTGATTTTTTTCACTCGGACATTAATCGGACATTTTTGAAGCTGAACCCCTTTTGAGATTGAAGGCTGCCCGGTGGCTGTCTCCGCCGTGCGAGAGCGATAGACTGAAGGGTGTTCGCACGGAGAGGCCCTCGACAGTGCGCCCACAGTGCCCTCGTCACTGCCGACGGTGGAGGGGCACCCCACGGCACGCGGGTAACTACTTGGGTTTGAACAGTGGACAACACGTACGGGAATCACCGTCCAGACGAATTCATCCCGAAATCGAACCTTACACAGGCACCGGCTAAAGGTTAAATTTGAACAGCCCAATGCACGAAAGCAGGGGAAGAAGGAATAGGCGGGGGGGGGGAGCCGGGGAAGAGCTTCAAAAAATTACGGTCCCTGCTTTGGGCTGCTGGCATGCTTGGCCGTGCCTTATTCACTCGCCAAGCGTAGCGCGTGTTCAGTCAGCCTAAAGATGGTAAGAACCCACAATTTGAATCTTCATAGACAAACTGAACCAGTGCCCGCTTGTGAGAAATTACGGCCGGGACGACTTCCGCAGTTCGATGTATTTCTGAACATTTTCAAAGCTCTTTGATTCGATAATCTCCGGCCTTCGTTCTATGAATTCAAGCAACTCATCAACACTCCGAGATGGTGCGAAGATGCGAAAATCATCAAACGCTTGCTCCGCCCGCCGCTGCCTTACACGGGCGGCACGTTCGTCCTTGATGGCGAGTTCTTCATCCACGGCAGCTTGATGCTCCTCGGCAGCGCGACGGGCACTGTCGGACCAACCCGGACGGGACATGTCCACCGCGCCAAACAGATCGGTGGGGGAGTCCCTGCGAGGGCGTGGAAGAGCATTTTCACCTTTAATTCGCCACTCCCAAGGCGGTGTTGGATTTTCCTCCTGCCATAAACCGCTTCGTGCCGCTTGCGCTCGAACTTGTGCTTTAGCCAAAATGAAATCCTTCGAGTAGTCCGCATAGTGCCAAGCAAAGCCAGCGGATACGAGACTAAGGTTAACGTTGAATTTATCTACATAAGCGAGGACAAGTACCCGTTCGTAACGGTCGGTCCCGGTGATTTGCAATATGATGGTTCGTCCAAACACCATGCCGCTGAGGGCTTGCTTTGCTTCAAGACCGAAGGGCTGATCCAATTCTGGCGCATCAATGCCATCAAGCCTGATTTTTACTCTCGGACCAGCGGGGGATAAGACGGTGATCGTATCACCATCATGGATATTAACGACGCGGCACGCTATTGTCTCTCCCCGCAGACTGCCCACCACAGACATAAGGCAGAATAGCACTATGAGGCTCGCGGGAAGGTTCTCCATAGCACAACATGTAAAAAAAGAGCTGCAAAGCAAACCGTATTCTGTGCTGTCATCACTGGCGGTTTTCCGCTTGTGTCTCTTGGTCTTCGCCTTCGTCCGCCATTCCCACGACGGCGCGGGCGCGAGATCACTCCACAAGCCTCGCCTTGCCCCTTTTGCAGCGTTTTGAGCGTTCAGAAGCGCTTCATCCTTGCTGTATTTGTCGAAACGCTACGCGAGGCCACGGCGCACCATTTCGAGGTTGGCGTTCACTCCTCCGACCATGACGACGGCGAGCGTTCGTCCGTAGCGGTCTTTTCCTGTGACCTGCGACGTGAGAGCCTTGCCGAATACCAACCCGCTCATTGCCTCCTTAGATTGCGTGCTGAACGCCTGCTTGAGTTCGGGAGCGTCGATGCCATCCAGTCTGACTTTATGCTGAACGTTGCCAGCGGCTAGGACGGTCATGCTGTCCCCATCGTGAACGCCAACGCATCGGCCTGTGAGGGTTTGCGGTTCAGCCTGAAGAAGGAGCGAGAGGCAGAACCAGAAAAGGAGCAACGGAACGAGGCGAGGCATACCGCAATCTCCACATATTGCTTTACCGGCAAAGTGGTTTGTGGTGGAGTGCAACATGCCGAATGAAATGACTCTTGTTTTTTGTAGGTTCTCTATGTTCTCATGCCGCCGATTTTGACGCCCGTGCGGCTTTCGGTGTTTCACCTGGACATGATCTCGACGTTGCTATGAAACGCGCAGTGAGGGACAAGAAACCTGTCTTTCTTGCCTTTTGGGATTCCAAAAAAAAGGGAAACGCCGGACTTGAGATGATTTATGATTTCGGCCTCGAAGAGACAAAAAAGCTCCTCAAAGAAAACTTTATTTTAGTACTCTTAGATCGGGAGCACAAGAGTGTCCAAGAGTACATGCCAGCAGGCAACACTGAGGGTGCGCAATACGTCATCATTTCTCCCGATGGCAAACTCCTGAAATCAGGAGCCTTCTATGGCAACTCAGGCGTTGGCCTGAAGGGGATGAAAGAATTTCTCAATTTGCCTTGAGAAGTCACAAGGTTTTTTTGAGCACTTGATCGAAGCCCCATGGGACACAGTTCCTTCACCGGTCTGCCTGCACTACTGGTGGCAAAGTGAACGTCTCCACGATTGTGGGCTTTATATCGGTTGTTCAACCAACATGAGTTCCTTCGGGGGCATTTCTGGCATTCAGCATGGAAGCCGGACTATGTTTCTGACTGGAGTGTACACCGATGGAACTGAACTAGCAAGCGGTGGGCCGCCGATTCTCGACTTTACAAGTGATGGCTTCGCCTCGGTCGCTCCCCTGTTGAATCAGGCGTTTTTCATTGGCGATGGTTTGACGGGAACGGGGTCGGGCAGTGTCCAGCATTTCGCCATTCCCACTGGAGCGGCGAGGCTCTTTTTGGGGTTTGCTGATGGCTTTAACTTTGCGGTCCACATGGGAGCTATGGCGACAACAGCGGGACTTTGACAGTCACCGTGAATCAGGTTCCAGAACCGTCGAAGCTGCTGTTGCTGTTCGTTGGTCTTGCCATGACCGGGATGAATAGACGGCGCACTTGGCCGTAGTCACTTCTTCGCCTTCGCCCGCC
>JAJTDU010000002.1:0-33500 GCA_021298725.1 Verrucomicrobiaceae bacterium
CGCTGCCGATCTGCCGATGGGTGATCCGCTGGAACTCACGCCAGAACAGCGGGCTGTGTGTGGCAAGGATTTGGCGACGCTGATCGAAAAACGCATCGCCTTTCATCACAGCGGCCTTTCGTATGGTGCGCGCGCCGGGGTGATCGAGCCGCTGGCAAAGGCGGGGCAACTCCGCGTGATCGTGGCGACGATGGGACTCGCCGCAGGCATCAATTTCTCCGTGCGCAGCGTGCATGTGGCCGGCACGACCTATCACGACGGCCGCAGCGAGCACAAACTCGCTCCCGACGAACTTTTGCAAATGTATGGCCGCGCTGGTCGTCGGGGCCTTGATGACAAAGGCCATGTCGTCACCAGCCGCGACAGTCCTTCCATCTTCGATGCGCGGCCTGCGCGGCTGCATCGCAGCGCCTTGCTCGCGTGGCCGATTTTCCTGCGAGTGATGAAGCACGCGGCGTTGAAGCAGGAAAACTCATTTGAAGCCGCGAAACACTTCTCCGAGCGTCTTTTCGCCAAAGTGCCGCCGCTGCTTGGATTGGAGGAATTGGAGCCGAACATCGCGCCTCCGCAGTTGGAGAACGCAAAAGCCCTGTTCGGCCTCGAAGCGACGGAGAAGCAGATTTTGAACTCATGTGGCGAATGGGAGCGCCAACACAAACACGCGCTGCAACGCGTGCCTTTGAGCCGAGTGCATGCCGTGCTCGGTGCGCCCGCCTTCGCGGCGAAGTTTGCGCATGGCATCGGCCGCGTGAGCAAGATTCGGCGTGAGAAACAAGTCATCTACGGTGTCGAGATCAGCCTCGGCACGCCGGTGGGTGATGACATCAAGCCCACCAAGTCGATCCGCCGCCTGCTGAAGCTGCCACGCAAGGCGGAGACGGTGCCGCTGGAGGAAATCACGGTGCTGCATGCCGGTGATCTGGCGAAAGCAATCCTCGCGAATGTGGAGGAGGCCATTCAAGACGTTGCGCCTGAATTCATCGGCACCGTGACGAAGGAGAACCTGGTTTTCGCCTGTTTCGACCTCTCACCTGTCGAGGTGATGGCGTATGCGGACAGTCACGAACGCCTTCTCTTCGCGCCGCAAGAACGGAGCATCGTGGTGAGGAACGAAACGGGCATCCACACGCCCGAGACGGCCACGACAGATCGCGAACCGCGTCCAGGATCGCCGATTCACGCCTGGCGCACGCTTGGACTCATCGACGCGGAGGGGGCGCCGACTCGTCGCGGCGAAATCTTCAGCTTCTTCCAGCATGGCGAAGGTTTGGCCGTCGTCGCGGCGCTGGAGGACGAAAGTTATCCTGCGGACGATCTCGTGCATCACATGGCGAACCTGCGCAGCGGCTCGAAGTTCGATCTGCCGCTCGATTGCGGCTCCGAACGCCTCGCCGCCGTGTGTCGCGGCACCTACGGCTTCGTCAATCATCACGGCTACCTCGAAAACGGCCTGCCCATCGACTACGGCGAAGGTGCGGCGGAGCTTCTCGATGCCATGCTGCATCCTGAGCAACCGGGTGCCCAAGCTTTAAAAGCCGACATCGCCGAAGGCGACATCTCCCGCGCCTACGTCGAATGGCTGAGCCTGCTGCGTCACATCAGTCATGCGCCAGATCATCCATGGAAGCGCTGGGTGGCGCTCAAAGAGGCCGCCAAGGCTGTTTTGAAGCATCACACCAAGACGCTGCGTCACTTCTTTCACCTCGATCTGCCGCTACTGACCAATAAACAAAGGCACGGCAAGACGCGGCATTATTTGATGGTGAAGTGAACACTTGAAGCAGCGCATCAGCGCCAGATAGTGCACAAAGGATTGTGCGGACCCCATGATTACCGAAATGTCACTCATTGCTCTTCAAAACGCCCGCCCAGAAACAGCCTTTGTGCTTGGTTCCGGCCTTGGAGGTGTGGCGGAGGCCTTTGGGATCGAATGCGAAGTGCCGTATTGCGAGGTGCCCGGATTGAGCGCCTCCACGGTGCCGGGCCATGCGGGGCGCTTTGTTCTGGCGCGTCATCGCGACAAACCGATCCTCATCGCGCAGGGCCGCAGGCATTTGTATGAAGGTCTCAGTGCCGTAGAGGTCACAGCGGGCATTCGTTTCATGCACGGCCTCGGTGTGAAGCGTGTGGTGCTCACCAATGCAGCGGGCGCGATTGATGAGCACTTCCACGTCGGTGGTTTGATGCTCATCACAGACCACATCAACCTCCAGGGCACCACGCCACTGCTCGGCGGGCCGCATTTCCATGACATGAGCGAGGTCTATTCGCGGGCCTGGGCAGAAAAAATCCACGCGGCGGCGGTGGAGATCGGCTTGAAGCTGCATGCGGGCGTGTACGCCGCGCTGCTCGGCCCGCAGTATGAGACTCCTGCCGAAATCCGCATGCTGCACAGGCTCGGTGCTGACGCCGTCGGCATGTCCACGGTGCCGGAGGCGATTCAAGCGCGTGCGCTCGGCATGGAAGTGGCTGGCATCTCCATGCTCACCAACTGGGCTGCCGGTCTGCGGCCGCAGACACTGCAACACGCCGAAGTCGTCGAAGTCGGGAAGACCGCGAGCCTGTATCTAGCGCGGTTGTTGAAGGCGGTGGCATGAGATTTCCTCCACTCTAACCTGATTTTCGGGAATCACGATTCCCCGCGAAAGGCGCCGCCCGCAGGCACTTGGGATCAAAAGGAGGAGCAGGAATCCATCGGCAGAAGCATGATGCTGCGCTCAAAGGACGCCCCCTAGGACACGCATCACTCCAAACGCCATGTCGCCTGCCGCAGCACGGCGAGTTTCGGCTCTGTCATTTTTTCATACCACACGCTGAGCAGCGTGCCGTCCGGCAGTTCCACTGTGCTTGGGTAGCCGAGATCACCCCCGATTCCGTCACCAGAAAGAATCAGCGTCTCGCCCCAAGTCTGACCGTTGTCCGAGCTGATGCGTGCTTGGTTGCCGTAAGGCTTGCGGCGGTGGCCGTAGGTCATGACGAGGCGCCCATCCCGCAGCCGCAGCAGATGCGAAGGCAGGCCCCAGACGCCGATGGAACGTGGCACGCTCCATGTTCTGCCACCGTCTTTTGACTCGGACTGGAGCGTCTCGCCTTTGCTCGTTTCGTTGTGATTGCGAATCTGCGCGATGAGCGTGCCATCAGCGGCCTCGATCGCATGCAGTTCGTGGTAGCCGCGCACCGCGCTGTCTCCCTGCCGAGTGGGAATATCGGCCAACCATTGCCAACTGAGTCCGTCGTCCTTCGACTCGGCCACGCCGATCTTCTTCTCCGCCGTCCACAGCTGTTTCCCGGCATAGAGCAGACGGCCGTCTTTGAGCTGTACTGGCCCATGCGGACTGTTCACGACGGTGGGAATCGGTTTTGACCAGGTTTCGCCTCCGTCGGTGGAACGTAGCGCCCATTCACCGAGCTGCGCCTGACGTTCGGCATCGCTGAGCTTCTCATGCGCGGCTTTCCAGCGTGCGTAGCGCTCCGCTGGCATCGCTTTTGACACCCAGCCCTGCGGTGTGAGCTCGGCCATCGCCGTGGCCTTTTGGTAGGAGTCCTCGTAGGCCAGTGATGTGAAGGTGGTGACCAGCAGTGTGCCTTTCGCGGTTTCCAACACACCTGAGTCACGATCATCAATCGGCCCATCGTAAATCACCTGCGGTGCGGACCAAGTGCCGCCATGGTCGCTCGATTTCATGGCCACCACCTTTCCAAAAGGGCAGACATGCGCCTCACGCCCGCCGGAGCAGGTCACCCAAAGCTCGCCATTGGCCCGCTGCACCACCGTCGGCCAGCCATGATAAAACTCCGGCTGCTGTGAGATGGTCTTTGTCTCGATGATTTTCGCCACCGGAGCGGCTCCTTGGACGGTGAATGGGAGTGCAAGTGCGGTGGTGGCGAGAAAACGGCGGCGGCTGGTCATGGTGTTGCAGAATACGCACCCGGCGCACGGACTTGAGCAGGCCGGCCCCGAGATTTCAGCCCGGCGGTGAGTTGGAAAAAACAATCGGCGGAATGTGACCACGAAAAGTCTCTCGCGATGCGCCGCAGGCCGTTTTCAGCCAGATCTCTGCGCAACTCATCGTTGTTCAGCAGACGGAGAATAGCGTTGGTGATTCCGGGAACATCATCTGCCATGAGCAGATCCTGGTTGGAGTTCAGCGGCAGACCCTCAGCTCCGACCGTCGTACTGACGACAGGCACGCCCGCAGCCATAGATTCCAGGATTTTGATGCGGGCACCGCTGCCTGCGCGCAAAGGCACGACCATCAGCGTGCATTCGCGCAAGGGAGCGGACACGTCCTCGACCGTTCCGGTGAATTGAATGCCCGCATCGTGCGCGGTCAGCCGCAGTAGCCGTTCTGGTGGATTACGACCAATCACAGAGATGCGAATCCCAGAAATGCTCTTGCGCAGCCTGGGCAGAATCTCCTCGATAAACCAGACCACGGCATCTTGGTTGGGCAGCCAGTCCATCGAGCCCAGAAAGGCGATGCACGGGCTCTCCGGCACCTCGATCACGTAAGGCGGCGCTCCGCGCGGATCGGTGGACGCGCCTGCGGGTACACAGCCCAGCACGTTTGAAAGGCCATAGCTGTCGCGGTGATAGGCCGCGTCCTCCTGGGAAATGGTGATGACGCCATCGAACAGCCTGCACAGCTCAGGCTCCCGCCGCCGCATCCGCTTGGCGAGCACATGAAAATACAGATGATGGATCAGGTGCCGCCGCACCGACGCCAGCCGCTCCCAGATCAGCGCCTCGACATTGTGCTGAAACAGTACCGCCGGAATGCCGCGCTGTTTTTCCCAGCCTTCAAAGGCCGCCGCTGCCGCGAGACCGTCGCACACCACCAGATCAAACTCACCACTGAGAGTCCGTTCTTTAACCACCTCAAAGAAATCCCGGCTGTGGTAACGCTCGAGGGCAAATGGCTCGCGCGAAGTCGCGTAATTCCTCAGCAGCGGCCAGGCGAATCGAGCAAACTGACTGGGAGACCACGCTGGCAGCCCGGGGAAGAGAACCCGCTCCAATGCGTGCGCGTAGGGCACTTGTTCTTGAAACGGAGCTTCACACTCCCGATGAAGCTCCAGCAGGTGCAGGCGGCACCTGCCGAGCATGTGGGTGAGGGTGTGGTGAGAGCGTATCCTGCCACCGCTGTTCAGGGGTAGGCAGCCACCGACCCGGACCCAGAGGATCCGCTTTGGATCACGGGTGGATTCCGCAGTTGTGCGAGGAGAGGTGGAGTCGAGCACTTTGTCTGTTTTCTTCTCACAGTCCGGGCCAGGAATCAATGCTAGGCAGTGTTTTAAAACTCAGATAGGATCAAAAATCCAGTGGTTCTAGCTGGGGGCATGAGGCAACAAGAAGGCCTGACGCTCAGACAGCGGCTCTTCAAAAAGATCGCATCGTCACGCAGGGCGATCGGACGCAGACTGGAGCTTCGCCAGGAAGGTGCGCTAAAGTAAGAGACTTTACCGCCAGAAGTACTGCGACGAGAACTACTGGCTTGTCACTCAGTTCACTTTTGTCATCGATTGGCTCTCCATACCCTATCAACAAGGAGCTGGATGCAAAAACACCCGCTCTTCTCAGTCATTCTTCAATCATTTCTGCCGAATTCATGGTGGGTCATTTCATGCAGAAGCACATGCAATTCACGAATGCATCACCCACCCGCCATCGATGTTAATCGTCTGGCCGGTGATGTTCTTTGCATGATCTGACGCCAGAAACGTCGCCATCGATGCATATTCGTCCGGCATCTGCCAGCGGCCGAGATGGGAGACCTTCTTGATCTTCTCCGCTGCCCAGTCGTCGAAGCTCTGGCGCTGTGATTCAGGCAGCTTCTTCTGCCCGGCGGCCCAAATCGACTGATTCAATTCGGTCTTCACCATCCCCGGAGCCAATGCGTTCACGCGAATGTTGTGTGGTCCGAGATCCTTAGCCGCGCAATGCGTAAAATTGATCAGCGCCGCCTTCGAGGCGCTGTAAGGCGGGTCAGTTTGTGATCCCATCTGCCCGGCCACGGAGACGAGAAACAGCATCGAGCCCGCGCCGCGCTCGATCAACTTCGGAGCAAAGGCGTGCGCCACATTCACCGCGCCGATGAGGTTCACCTCCAGCACCCGTGCCCAGTCGGACGGCTCCAGGTTCCAAAACGGAAAGCCAAACTTCCCAGAGCCGATGCCGACGCAGAACACGACGTGATCCACCGCCTCAAAGCCCGCCGCGAAGCTTTTCACCGCCTCATAGCTCGTCACATCGCCGGTCGTGATGAAGTCCGCGCCTGATTCGCGGTCAAAGCCACGCACCGAGCAGCCCTCGGCCACAAAACCATCCGCAATCGCCCGGCCAATGCCACGGGCAGCTCCAAACACGGCGATCGAATGGCCTGCGAGATTCAAGTTCATGCCTTAGTATGCGACAGTCTTTCCTATCTTGCAAAAGACGGTGTGTAGTGCGCAGAAAAAAACGCGGACTATGTTTCTGGGAAAAATCCGACCAGGCTTTTCGTAAGCCTACCATTCGACCACATGAACAGCGCTTCTTTTGAATCCATCCTCCGCTCACCCACTTTGGTGGAGAAGGTTTGTCAGCAGTTAGCCGCGATGCTGAGAGTTGACCCTGGGCATGAGGCAAAATTACCGGCAGAGCGGGATTTTGACCGCGATTCGTGATCGCCAGAGTGAAGCGGCAAGAAGGGCGATGGAGAAGCACCTGCTCCGCGCCAGCGAGGACCTTGGCTTTTCGACACAAGACATCTCTGAATAAATCTTCCACTTCTATGAACACATTACACACCATGTCCCGTCGTCATCTGCTCCGCGTGGGAGTGGGCAGTTGCCTAAGCCTGTCTTTGGGCCGGTATCTCGAATTGCAGGCAGCCGAGAGTCCGGCAGCTCCCGTCGCCAAGGCAAAATCGGTGATTCACATCTTTCTTGGGGGTGGCCTGGGGCAGCATGAGTCGTGGGACCCAAAGCCGGAGGCAGCGGCGGAGTATCGCGGGGAGTTCGGGGCGGTGGGGACGAAGGTGCCGGGGATGCAGCTTTGCGAGTTGCTGAAAAAGACCGCAGGCGTGGCCGACAAGCTGACGCTGCTGCGCGGTGTGTGGCACACGGAATCGGCGCATGAACGCGGGCAGATGACGATGCTCACAGGCTGGCAGCCGAGTCCGGCGGTGATGTATCCGAGCATGGGAAGCATCGTGTCGCATGAGCTGGGGGCGCGGAAAAATCTCCCGCCTTTTGTGACCATCCCGTCCACGCCGGGCGCGGCGGGCACGGGGTATTTGAGCCCGACGTTCGGCGCGTTCAGCGTCGGCGGTGACCCAAGTGCGCCGGGCTTTACGGTGCAGGATTTGGCGTTGCCGCCGGGCGTGGATGCGGCACGGTTCGACACGCGGCGTTCGTTGAAGGAAGTCGTCGATGCGCATCACTCGCATCTGGCGCGCAGCGGAGCGGTGGAGCCGATGGGCAAGTTTTACCAGAATGCTTACTCGATGATTTCATCTCCGGCGGCGCGGGAGGCTTTCGATTTGAAGGCGGAGCCAAAGGCAATGCGCGAAAGCTATGGGCAAAATCTGGCAGGTCAGGGGTTGCTGATGGCGCGGCGGCTGGTAGGCGCGGGCGTGCGGTTTGTGACGGTGTCGTATGGTTCGTGGGACCATCATCAAAATCTGAAGAAGGGCGTAAGCGACCAGTTGCCCCAGTTTGACCAAGCCTATGCGGCGCTCATTGCGGACCTCGCAGCGAGCGGGTTGCTGGATGAGACGCTGGTAGTGGTATCCACAGATTTTGGCCGCACGCCGAAGATGAACAGCGCGGGCGGACGCGACCATTGGGCGAAGTGCTTCAGCGTGGCGCTGGCTGGCGGCGGCGTGAAACGCGGCCTGGCGCATGGCGTGTCGGATGCGACGGGCGCGGAGCCGATGGAAGGCGCGGTGGCAGCGGAAGACCTTGCGGCGACCATCTTCCACCTCATGGGCATCGCGCCGGAGAAAAAGCTGATGGCGATGGGCACGCGGCCGATTGCCATCAACGGCGGCAAGGTGGTGCAGGACATCCTCGCGTAACTCCCAACCCCTTCCGTTTGCTTGAATCGTTGCCTCATTCCACTTCTCATCCTCGTCGCAGCCGCATCTGGAGCTGAGACGGGCACGCCTATTTTGCTCGGCATCGAGCCGCCGTGTGCGCAGGTAGGCACGCGGCAGGAGGTGGTGTTACGTGGGGTGCGCTTGAGCGACATCGAGGAGGTGATGTGCCGCGAGGCCAGCGTGCGCGTGCAGCGCATCGGTGAAAAGAAAGTGCTGCCCGGCGACGGCAAGACGCCAGAGAAGGATGAGGTGCGCGTGGAGCTGGAGTTTGCGGCGGATGTGCCGGTGGGAAATGTGGCGCTGCATGTGCGCACGCGCAGCGGCGTTTCCAATCCGCGCACGCTGCATGTGAACCGCCTGCCCATCGTCGCGGAGACAACGGCGACAGCAAAACGCGAGACGGCGCAGCTCGTCCCGCTGGACCGCACGGTGTGGGGACACATCATCCGCGCGGAGACGGACTGGTATGCCGTGGACCTCGCGAAAGGACAGCGGTGCAGCCTGGAGGTGCTGGCGTATCGCATCTCGCCGACCGACCTCGATGCGATGGTGCAAGTGTGGGGGCCGGACGGGCGGCTATTTCAGGAGCAGGACACGTCGCAGCTCTACTATCACGACCCCGCGTGCAGCTTCATCGCGCCGCAGGCCGGGCGTTACACCATCGCGCTGCGCGACTCGCTCAATGGCGCTCATCAAAGCGACGCACGCTATGGCATGGCCAGCGAATGCGTTTATGTGATGCACGTCGGCGATTACCCGCAGGCAACCAGCGTCTTTCCGCTCGGCGGCACCACCGGGCAATCCATTGAGGTGGAAATGCAGGGCGATGTGAGCGGCGTCATCCGGCAAACAGTGAAGCTGCCCGCGCGGCCCACGTTCGACTTCGCGCCGATGAGCCGGGCCTACTATCCGGGCTGGATTTTCGACAAGCCGGACATCGTGCTCCCGCATGATGGCCACAGCCTAGGCACCGGGCCGCTCTTCATCATGGCGAGTCCGCAGCCAAGCCTCCGCGAGGCCGCAGAGCATCGCACGCGGGAGACAGCGCAGGTGCTGCCGCAACCGCCTTTCGCCGTCGAGGGCCGCATTGAAAAAGCGGATGTGGACGACTGGTATCATTTCCCCTTGGCGAAGGGCAAAACCTGGCGCGTCGATGTCTTCGCACGTCGTCTGCGTTCGCCGATGGATCCGAAGCTCACGCTCTATCCCGCCGACAAAAACGCAGCACCGCAAGAGAACGATGACCGCTCGCGCTACGACATGGATTCCACGCTCATCGTCAAAGGCACGGGCGAGGAAGTCAGCGTGCGTGTCGCCGACACACGCGGTGAAGGCGGCAGCGACTTCAGTTATCGGCTCGTGGTGGAGGAAGCGGTGCCGCAGGTGAACCTGACGACCGCTTCGGTGGAAGTGATGACGCTCCTGCCGCTCTTCAAAACTGGTCACACCATCAGCGTTCCGCGCGGAGGTCGCGGCTTGTTGCTTTTGGAAAAGCAGGGCGATGAAACCGTGCCGCCGGGACCGCTGGACGTCCGCATCAGCGGCTTGCCCGCCGGTGTGAAGGCGGAGGTGGCCAAACTGCCGCTGGCGAGCGGTCGCTACCCCGTCGTGCTCAGTGCCGAGGCCGATGCGACGCTCGCGGGCAGCTTTGCCAAACCCTCCGGCAAGGCTCCGGCGAGCAACGGCACAGACGTGCCCTTCGAGCAACGGCTCGGCATGGTTTACAGCCATCCCGCACAGACCCCGTGGCACACGGAGCGGTTCCCATCGGTGCCAGTCGCGGTAGTCGAGGCGCTGCCGTTTGCCATAGGCCTCGCGCCCATTTCCGATGGCGTTCGGGCAGGCAAAAAAGTGTCGCTAAAGCTCACCGTGACCCGCACGCCAGGCGCAGCGCCGCTGCCTTTGACCGCCATGTTTCCCGCACTGCCGCCGGGCGTGGTGCATGGCACGCTGGAGATTCCCGCTGACGCGACCGAGGCCGCCTTCGACCTCGAAATCCCCGCCGCCTGCCCGCCGGGCGCATGGCCGCTCGCCGTCGTCGTGTGTGACTCGGATGCCGCCCATCTGCACGACGGCAAGTGGCCCTACTATCACTCAAACAACCAGAACGAGGCACTCGCGGTGAAAGGCCACCACTGGACCTGCGCCCCACTGACTTACCTGCGCGTGCTGCCCGCCGCGAAGAAATAACGTTCCTACCATGACAGCCCACGCTCTCATCATTCGGTCACTCCTCCTGCTTAGCGCATTCGCGCTGACACACGCCACATCAGCCTCCGAGTTGCGCATCTTTCCCGAGCACATCGACATTCATCCGCTCTCCAGCAGCCAGCGTGTGGTGGTCACGCTCACCGATGCACGCGGCCTGACCAGCGATGTCACCGCTGAGGCAAAGGTGATTTTGGAAAATGCCAGTCTCGTCCGCTGGCAGGCGGGCACGCTCACGCCGCTGGCCTCGGGCAGCACGCGCCTCGTGGTAAAGCACGTGGGACTCAGCGCCACGGCGGACGTGAAGGTCACGCGCGGTTTGCAGGCCGCTGCGCCGTCGTTTCAAAATGAAGTCGTGCCCGTGCTGATGCGCTACGGATGCACGGCGGGCGGTTGCCATGGTGCGACGCGGGGCAAAGATGGCTTTCGCCTCTCGCTCTTTGGCTATGACCCGGATGCCGACCACTTCCGGCTCACGCGCGAGTTTGTGAATCGCCGCGTCAACGTCGCCCTGCCGGAGGATAGCCTTTTGCTCAAGAAAGCTGCGGGCACCGTGCCGCATGGCGGTGGGAAAAAACTCACGCCTGACGATGCGAACTTCGCGCTGCTGCGCGACTGGATCGCCGCCGGTGCGCCGAAAGGCCCGGCGGACGAGGCGCACCTGAGCAGCGTGAGCGTGTATCCCGCCGACCTCACGCTCGATGCCGCCGGGCAGAGCCACCGCCTCGTGGTCATGGGCCGCTTCACCGATGGCTCCCAGCGCGATGTCACCCACCTCAGCATTTTGGAAAGTTCCGACGACTCCATCGCCAGCGTCACGCGCGAAGGCCTCGTCACCAGCCATCGGCGCGGTGAGGTCTTCATCTCCGTGCGCCTGCCCGCCTTCATCAGCGGCGTGCGCGTGGATGTCGTGCCCTGCCAGCAGCCACCCGCCGCGCTCGCGCAGGGTTGGAACTTCATCGACGAAGCCGTCTATGCCCGCCTCTCGAAGCTGCGCATGACACCCGCCGAAGTGTGCAGCGACGACGACTTCGTGCGCCGCGTCTTCATCGACACCATCGGCCTGCTGCCCACCCTCGCGGAATACGAGCAGTTTCAAAACGACACGCGCAGCGACAAACGCGCCCGGCTCGTGGACAGCCTGCTCGCGCGGCCCGAGTTCACCGACCTCTGGACCATGAAATGGGGCGAGCGACTCCAGGCCCGCAGCATCGTCTCCGCCTCCGCCTCGCATCAAAAAGCCACCGTGCGCTACACCGCGTGGCTGCATCGACAGATCGAAAATGAGACACCGATGAACGAAGTCATTCACCGGCTCATCGCCGCGAAAGGCACCTGGATTGAAAACCCCGAGACCAATTTCTACCGCGAGCGAGACCCGAAGCTGCTCATGGAAAACATGGCGCAGCTCTTCCTCGGCGCACGCATCCAGTGCGCCCAGTGCCACAACCATCCCTTCGACCGCTGGACCCAGAACGACTACTACGGCATGGTCGCCTTCTTCGCCCGCACGCAGAAGAAAAGCTGCGAGGACATGATGGATGTGCTCGTCTATGAAGCACCCGCTGGCGAGACCAGTCACCCCGTCACGCAGAAGCAAGTCGCGCCGAAATTCCTCGGTGGCGCACTCGTCACCACCGCCGACCGCGAACGCCGCACCGTGCTCGCCGACTGGCTCACCGCGCCGGACAACCGCCTCGTCGCCCGCAACCTCGCCAACATCTACTGGCAGCACTTTTTCGGCACCGGCATCATCGACCCCGTGGACGACGCGCGCGTCTCGAACCCGCCCTCAAACCCCGAACTGCTCGATGCCCTCGCCGCGCGCCTCGTCGCGGTCGATTTCAAACCCCGCACCTTCATCCGCGACATCCTGCTCTCTCGCACCTACCAGCACTCATCGGTGGAAAACGAAACCAACCGCGCCGACACGCGCAACTTCTCCCACTCGTATCCGCGCCGCATCCTCGCCGAAGTGCTCTGGGACTGCCTCACGCAGGCCACCGGTTACTTCGACGACGGCTTCTTCTTCGAGCGCCCCGGCACCCGCGCCGTGCAAATCGGCGACGGCGGCATCACCACCACCTTCCTCTCCACCTTCGGCCGCTCGAAACGCGAGACGCCCTGCACCTGCGAGGTCAAATCGCAGCCCACCCTTTCGCAAGCGCTCAACCTCATCAACGGCACCAGCATCACCCACTGCATCGAGCGCGGCAAAAACCTTCCCGCTTGGACCACGCAGCAAAAAGACCCGCAGCAAGTCATCCGCAGCCTCTACCTCACCAGCCTCTCTCACCTGCCATCCAAGACCGAAACCGCCGCCTTCACCGAAGTCCTCCGCACTCACAAAGGCGGCCCGAAAATCGCCCTGCAGGACATCTTCTGGGCCGTGCTGAACTCGAACGAATTCATCTTCAATCATTAAAGTGGCTTCGGCTTTAGCCGAATCTCTGAATCCCAAATGCAGCTAAAGCAGCATCCACTCTCGCATGAGCATCGTCACCCGCATCATCCTTCTCTCGGTCCTCAGCGCCGCATTCGTGCGCGCCGAGGAGCCGCGCAATTTTGAAGACCACATCCTGCCGCTGCTGCGCGAGCATTGCGCCAATTGCCATCGCCCTGGCAAGACGCGCGGCGGGCTCGATGTCACCACGATGGAGAAGCTGGAGAAAGGCGGCTCCGCAGGGCCGTCCATCGTCGCCGGAATTGCGGAAAACAGCCCGCTCTTCCGCGCCATCTCGCACATCGGCGATGAAGAAGCCATGCCGCCCGAGCAGGACAAACTGCCGCCGCAGATCCTCGCGGCGTTCAAGACCTGGATTGAAAGCGGACTCAAACCCAACGCCACCGGCAAGGCCCGCGAAACCCGCGCCGTGGTGCAGCTCACCGTCGATACCGCCACGCTCGGTGCGCCGAAGGCCGCGCCCGATTTCATCCGCAGCCTGCCGCCGCTCGCCAACGCACCGAAGCTCGTCCGCGCCCTGCCCGTCATGGCCCTCGCCGCGAATCCGTGGGCACCCGTCATCGCCGTCGGCGGACATCACGAAACCGTGCTCCACGACCTCACCGACGGCCACCGCATCGGCGCACTGCCTTTTGCCGAAGGCGAAGTGCGCGTGCTGCGCTTCAGCCGCAACGGCCAGGTGCTCCTCGTCGGCGGCGGAAGCCCCACTGCATCGGGCAAAGTGCAGCTCATCGAACTCAAGACCGGCAAACTCCTCACCACCGTCGGCGAAGACTTCGATGTCGTCCTCGCCGCCGACCTCAGCCCCGACCAAAGCCTCGTCGCCACCGCCGGACCCGAGAAGCTCGTGCGCGTCTATCGTGTCGCCGATGGCGCACTCGTCTGGTCAATGAAGAAACACGCGGACTTCATCACCAGTCTTGATTTTTCCCCCGATGGCAAGCAACTCGCCAGTGCCGACCGCGCCGGCGGCATCTTCATCAGTGAAGCTGCTACCGGCAAAAACCCGCGTCTCCTCGCTGGCTCCACTGAGGCCGTGAATCAGCTCACCTGGCGCAGCGATGCACGCTCACTCGCCGCTGCGTGTGGCGATGGCCAGACCCTCCTCTACGATCCCGCCACCGCCCGCCTCGTCGCCAAATGGCCTGCGCACGAAGGCGGCGTCCTCAGCATCGCCTACAGCCGTGAAGGCCGCCTCCTCACGGGCGGCCACGACGCCACCGCCTGCCTATGGGATGAAACCGGCAAGCAGATTTCCCAGCTCAAAAACTGCCACACCGCCGCCTTCCGAGTCGCCTTCACCAGCACTCAGCATATCCTCGTCGGCGATTGGTCCGGCACCGTCCGCGAATGGACGCCCGAGGGCAAAGAACTACGCAGCATCTCCAACCACTCAGCACCCCCTTGAAAGTGCCCCGGCTTTCACACGAGTTCTCGGCGGTAGCGCAAGAATACTTCGCTTTGATAAGTAGGCCTCATACCAACACTGCTAGATTGCCAATCTTCATCTCATGAAAACATCCACTTCCCCCGGCTGCTCCGGCTTTCGACCAATGAACTTCCAGCGTCGTGAGGCCATGCGCATTGGTGTTTGCAGTGCGTTGGGGCTTAGCATGGCTGATTTACTCAAACATGAAGCACGGGCCATCGTTGAGCCGGGGTTTTTCAAGGAGGGGAAGGCGAAGAGCATCATTCATCTCAATCTGCCGGGCGGGATGTCGCAGCAGGAGTCGTGGGACCCGAAGCCGGAGGCTCCTTCGGAGTATCGTGGGGCGTTTGGTGTGGCGAAGACGAACACCGGCGAGGTCTTCAGCGATAATTTTGCACGGCTGGCCAAGGTGGCGGACAAGCTGACCATCGTGCGCTCAGTCGTGGGCAAGATCCCGGACCACCAGCAGGCGACGTATCATCTCTTCACCGGCTACACGCCGACGACGGTCATCGACTACCCACAGATGGGCAGCGTGGTGTCGCATCTGCTCGGATCGCGGAAGGAAATGCCGCCCTATGTGGCGGTCCCGTCGATGGGTGGCTTTGAAGGCGGCACCGGCTTCCTCAGTAGCAAATACGGCCCCTTTCAGCTCAACGCTGACCCTGGAGCGAAGGGCGAGTTTCAGGTGCGTGACTTCAGCATTCCTAAAGACATCTCGATGCAGCAGTTTGAGCGCCGCAAAGCAGCCCGAGACATCGTGGAGTCTCAACTCCGCAAGCTGGATGCCGACATCGACAAGCTGAACACGATGGACGACTTCTACAAGAACGCCTACTCGCTGCTGACCTCCGATGCAGCGCGGAAGGCCTTCTCGTTGGCCGATGAAAATGACGCGATGCGTGAACTGTACGGTCGCGGTTATGAATTGAAGCAAAAGGCACCTGCGGCGGTGGGTGAGCGTTTGTTGCTCGCACGTCGTCTGGTGGAGGCTGGTGTGCGCTTCGTCAGTGTGAACTACGGCTCCTGGGACTCGCATGTGGACATCAAAGGCACCTGCACCGAGCACATGCCGGCGCTCGATCACGCGATCTGCGGGCTCATCACCGATCTCGATCAGCGTGGCATGTTGGATAGCACACTCGTCATGGTCACCACCGAGTTTGGCCGCACGCCGAAGGTGAACACCAGCAATGGCCGCGATCACTGGGCGCGGGTGTATTCCATGCTGCTCGCCGGTGGCGGCATCACACGTGGACAAATCTACGGGGCCTCCGACGCGACTGCCGCCGAGCCTGCGCGGGACGAAGTGAAGCTCGAAGACTTCCTCGCCACCGTTTACCACCAGCTCGGCATCGACTCGAACCAGGAACTCTCCGCCTTTGGTGGCACGCGGCCGATTGAGATCGTGAATGGTGGCAAAGTCGTGAAAGGCATTATCTCGTGATCAAAGAGCATCCTCCAGCATGGCAAAGGAATGTTTTGGCAATGGAATAGACCCAATCCAAAAAATCCGTCATGCCTTCATTCCCTTGCCATCCCATTCCCTTGCCAAAAATAACACACCTCTTCCTCCTCTGCACCTCCGCAGCGCTTGCAGGCCCGATGGTGCATCACATTGAGTATGTCACGCCTCGCGCAGGCCAACGTGGCACCACGGTCGAGGTCACGATTGAAGGCTCCTTCATCAAGGAGGCGAAAGAGGCCCTCTTTTATCGCCCTGGCATCCGCTGTGTGGAGTTGAAGAGCCTCCCATTGCTGCCTGAGCCTCGCAGCACGATTCACGGCGGCTTCATTGAGGGCAACGTGACGGCGAAGTTCCAAATCGACGCCGATTGTCCGCTTGGGCTGCATCCGTTCAAGCTGCGCACCGCCACGGAGTTGACCACACTCAGCACCTTCGCGGTGACGCGGTTTCCCATCGTCAAAGAAGCGCAGGAAGACCAAACGGTGCCGATGAACAGCGCCGTGCTCGGTCGCATGGACACGAAGCAAGTCGGCGATGTCGATGTGTATCGCGTCACGGGTCGCCAAGGCGAGCATCTGTCCGTGGAAGTCGATTCCGTGTGGCTCACGGAGAAGTTTTACGCTGGTTCCGAGTTCGACCTCACCGCACGCATTCTCGATGCCAGCGGCAAAGAACTTGCCCGCAACGACGACAGCGCCCTGCATCTGCAAGACCCTGTTTTGAGCACCCTCCTGCCTGCGGATGGCGAATACCGCGTCGAGGTCAAACAGCGCGTCTTCAACTCCGGTGGCAACTGCTACTACATTGCTCACATTGGCTCGAATCATCGTCCGCTGGCCGTGTATCCCGCTGGTGGCATGAAAGGCGAAAAACTGGCGGCCACGCTGCTTGGCGATGCCGCAGGCGATGAGGCCATGCAAGTCACGCTGCCGGCTCAAACGGGCGATTTTCATTTCAACGACACGATGCCATCGCCATTGCTGATGCGCGTGAGTGAGTTCCCCAACGTGCTCGAAGCCAAAGACGCCGATGAAACTGCCGTTAGCGCTCTTCCCGCCGCTTTGAATGGCAAAATCGAAGCCGCAGGCGATGCCGACAGCTTCCGCGTGAAAGCCAAAGCGGGTGATCGTTGGCGTGTGCGTGTGTTTGCTCGCTCGCTTGGCACGCCACTCGATCCTCGCCTCACGATTCGCCAAGCAGAGGCTGAAACCGATGACATGACCGCTGATGACTCGGCGCTCACGGATCGCAATCTGTGGGCCATGTCGCGGCAGATTCAGCGGAAGGAACTCATGGACCCGGCAGTGATTTGGGAGCCGAAAACCGATGGCGACTACCTCATCAACATCACCGACATGCGTGGCCTCGGCGATCCGACTTCTGTTTATCGCATCGAGGTCGAACCCGTGCGTGATGAGATCAACACCTTCATTCAGGCCCGCGTGATCGACATGGTCGAGTGCCCGCGCCTCACCAGCATCGCCGTGCCTCAAGGTGGCCGCTGGACGGTGAATGTGAGCCTCATCGACGCTCCTGGCAGCCGCTACAAAGGCGAACTCGATCTCGTGGTGAGTGGTTTGCCCGAAGGCGTGCGCATGATCGCTCCGCGAGTGCTTCCCGGTCAGCGTCAGGCCCCCGTGCAGTTCATCGCCGAGGCTGGCACGAAGCCGCAGACCGCGCTCATCTCCATCACCTGCAAAGCCACTGATGGCACGCCGCTTCTCAGTAGGCCGCAGCAGTCGTTTCCCTTTCTCGGCCACAGTGGCGGTCATGCGTGGCATTCGTTTGTCGTCCATGACTACGCTTTTGCCGTCACGGAGCCGACGCCCTATCAAATCGATGTCGAGCAGCCGACGATCCCGCTTTCCCAAAACGGTGAACTCACGCTGCCAGTCAAAATCACGCGCAAACCCGGCTTTGATGAAGCCATCGAGCATCAGTTCGACTGGGTGCCACCCGGTGTCGAAGGCGAGCCCACGCTCACCATTCCTGCGGGCAAAAACGAAGGCACCCTGCGTCTCAGCGCTAGTCCTTCGGCAGCGCCGGGCACCTATCGGCTTGCCATGACTGCTTCTACCACGGGTGGCTCGTATTACCTCGGCGCAGGGCGCATCCGTGCATCGAGTGCGTTCATCGACATCACCATCGCGCAACCTTACATCGCGCTGAAGAGCAATCCCACCGCCGTGCGTCGCGGCGAAAAGGCGCAGGTCGTGTGGGACGTAGAGCACAAGAAGCCTTTTGAAGGCGAAGCCGAAGCCACACTGCTCGGTTTGCCGAAAGGCGTGAGCGTCATCGCCAATCCCAAACTCAAATCCGGCGACAAGCAGCTCATCTTCGACATCACCGCCACCAACGAGGCGCTGCTCGGCCAATACAAAGAGCTGAGCTGCGAGATCACCGTCACCGAACACGGCCAGCAAATCCGCCAACGCACCGGCAAAGGCATCCTGCGTGTCGATCCGGCGCTGCAACAAGCTCAACTGAAATGAACTGACCAAAATTGGCAATGGAATGTTATGGCAATGGAATAACTGAATCAGAATCATTTATTCCCTTGCCAATCCATTCCTTTGCCAAATCAGAACCCTTCATCTCATGCCAATCATCTGTAAAACACCCATCGCCAATCTCACGCGAGACGAGTTTGTTGTGCGTGATGACCTGATCATGAAATGCGCCTATGCCACGCAGAACAAGCTGGGGCGGCTTTGTGAGGAGCGCGTCTATGAAAATGAGCTGGCAGATCGTCTGCGTGCTGCTGGCATGAAGAATGTGATGACTCAAGTGCCGATCTTGGTGACCCATGGCCCGTTCGCCAAGGAGTATCGGATCGATCTGGTGGCGGATGACGCCGTGTATGAACTCAAGACGGTCGCCCAGTATCTTCGGGTTCACGACACGCAGGTGTTCAATTACGCCATGTGTCTCGGCATTGGGTGTATCAAGCTCTTGAACTTCCGCGAGACCAAGGTGGATGGCAAACTGCGTATCGTTCCCATCACTCCAGCTAAGCGCCATGCCTGCCGCATCATCACCGAGGATTGGAAGCCACTTTCATCACGCTGCCAGCTCCTGAAAGACCACCTCACGGCTATCGTGGCTGACTTTGGCGGCTTTCTCGAAGCCAGCCTTTATGAGGAAGCTTTGTCCAGCCTTCTTTCTGCCCCAGAAACAAGACTCACCGTGAGCAGCAACGGCAACGAGCGCGGCACGCACCCGACTCGCATGCTCTCCGAGCACATCGCGTTCTATGTTAGCGCCTACACAGACGATATGGATCACCAGCGCCCGCATCTTCAGCGACTTTTTGCCCTACTTCCCTTGAAGGCCATGCACTGGATCAACTTCAATCATCAAGACATCACTCTGATCACCCTGACTCAATGAAGCCTTGGCAAGGGAATGAAGTGGCCATGGAATACATCCATTCTGAGCCATTCCCTTGCCAATCCATTCCCTTGCCAAAATGAGAACCTTTCTTTTAGCCCTCCTGCTTCCATCCATTCTCATCGCCGAGGAAGCTCCCAGCTTCCGCCGCGATGTGATGCCCATCTTATTTCGCTCAGGTTGCAATCAAGGCACCTGCCATGGCTCGGCTCGTGGGAAGGATGGCTTCATGCTTTCGCTCTTCGGTTATGACGCGAAGGGCGACTATTACCGCATCACGCAGGAGATGGTGGGCCGCCGGGTGAACCTCGCGGCACCGGAGCAGAGCTTGCTGCTGCTCAAAGCCATCGGCAAAGTGCCGCACACGGGCGGTGAGTTGTTCAAGCCGGACACGAAGTATTACAAGACGCTGCTCGCCTGGATCCAAGCCGGAGCGCCGGATGACGCGGATGCAGTGCCGCAGCCGGTGGAGATCACGCTATCGCCAGATCGCATCGAGTTTGAAGGTGGCCATGGCACGCAGAAGACCACGGTGACTGCACGCTACTCCGATGGCTCGAAGCGCGATGTCACGGACCTCGCGCTCTTTGCCACCAACAACCCGGCCACGGCCAAGATCGACAAAAACGGCATCGTCTCCGCTGCCGGACGCGGCGACACGCATGTGTTTGCGCGGTTCAATCGCTTCACCATCGGCTCCGAAGTCATCGTGCTGCCACAGGACAAAAACTACGCGTGGACGAATCCACCCGCGCACAACTACATCGACGAGATCGTCCATGATCGGCTGCAAAAGTTGCGCCTGTTGCCCTCCGATGTCTGCGACGATGAAACCTTCATCCGCCGCCTTTACATCGACCTCACGGGCTCGTTACCGACGACGAAAAGGTATCGCGACTTCATGGCGGACACGTCGAAGGACAAGCGCACGGCCTTGATCGACCACCTGCTGCAAAGCGAAGGCTTCACCGACCTGTGGACCAATCTCTGGGCCGAGATGCTGCGCGTCAAAGGTGGCGGCTATGCGCCTAGCGCTACCGATGTGAAGGCCGCCGATGTTTATTATGAGTGGATCCGCGAGCAGATCGCCAAGAACCGGCCGCTGAACGAGTTCGTGGCTGATCAGATCACCGGCACGGGCAGCAACCTCAACAGCGGCCCCGCGAATCTTTACACCATGCTCGTGCATGATGTGAAAGTGACGCCGAAGAACCTCGCCGCTGATTTCTCGCAGCTTTTCACCGGCGTGCGCATTCAGTGCGCCGAGTGTCACAACCATCCCTTTGACCGTTGGACCATGGATGACTACTACGGCTGGGTCAGCTTCTTCACGGGCATCCAGCGGAAACTCGGCGTGGAGCCGCGTGAGTTCTATGTCTTCAACGATCTGTCCGCCGCGCCCGCGCAACATCTCGTCGATGAGCGCCCGATGCTGCCCACGGTGCTCGGCGGTGAAAGCAGTGTGCCCAAGGGCAAAGATCCGCGCCAAGCGCTCGCCGCATGGCTCACCTCGCCAAAGAACGAGCTTTTCAGCCGCAACCTCGCCAACCGCATCTGGGCGCACCTCATGGGCCGCGGACTGGTGGAGCCACTGGATGACATGCGAGTGAGCAATCCACCGACGAACGGCCCGCTACTCGATGCCTTGGCCAAACACCTCGGTGACTCCGGCTTCAACCTGCGCGGCTTCATTCGTGACATCACCACCTCGCGCACCTACCAACTTTCCGCCAAGCCGAACAAGACCAACGCCGACGACACGCGTCAATTCTCGCGTTCCCAACTGCGCCGCTTGCGGGCCGATGTGTTGCTTGATGCCATGGTGGAGGCCACCGATGGCCAGCGCGGCTTCGGCTACTTCCCCAAAGGCACGAAGGCCATCCAGCACTACCCACGCACACCGGGCGACACCACACGCGCCATCACAGGCGATCCGTTCTTTGAAACCTTTGGCCGCGCCGGTCGTGCCAGCGTCTGCGTGTGCGACACCAAATTCGAGCCCACGCTTTCGCAAACCCTGCACATGGTCGCTGGTGATACCGTGCAGAGCCAGATCGGAGCCGGACAAGTCATCGAAAAGCATCTCAAAGCCTTCACGCCGCCGGAAACGATCATCGAAGACCTCTACCTCCGCGCCTTGAGCCGCAAACCAAAGCCCGAGGAGCACAAGGCTCTGCTCGAACTCGTCGGCAGCGACACCAAAGACCGCAAACCTTACCAGGACATCTTCTGGAGTCTGCTCAACTCCACGGAGTTCATCTTCAATCATTGATCATGCGCTCGCTGCTGCTTTTCCCATTCCTGCTCACTTCAGCGACCGCTGCTGATGCCGTCATCACCTATGATGAGCACATCAAGCCCATCTTCCGCGAGCATTGCCTCAAATGCCACGGCGAAGACGAGCAGAAGGCCGATCTAAACCTCGCGAACTTCACCGCCGTGCTTAAAGGCGGCAGCGGTGACAAGGCGGTCATCGCTGGCCGTGCCAGTCAGAGTCTGCTCTTTCAATCCATCACCGCCGAAGACGACGCCGAGCGCATGCCGCCAAAAAAAGCCGCGATCCCTGCTCCACAGATCGAACTCATCCGCCAGTGGATCCAAGGCGGCCTGCGCGAATCATCTGCCAGCAAATCCCTCGTCGCCGAGCGCGATACCAGCTTCAAACCCGCTGCCACACTGAACTTCGACGGCCCACCGCCGATGCCGGAGTCACTGCCCGCCTTCACACCACCGAAGCTCAAGCGCCCGCTGCCTGTCATCGCGATGGCCGCGAGTCCTCGTGCTCCGTTGATCGCTGTGGCCGGGCATGAGCACGTTCGTTTGCTTGATGCCACCACGCAGAAGGAACTCGGCGCACTCGCTTTCCCCGAAGGTCAGCCCAACGTCATTCGCTTCAGCCTTGATGGCCGGGTTTTGATGGTCGCAGGCGGCAAACCGGTGCAATCCGGCAGCGTCGTGCTCTTTGACATCAAAACCGGCAAACGCCTCACCACCCTCGGCGATGAAACCGACGCCGTGCTCGCCGCCGATCTCAGCCCCGATCAACAACTCATCGCCCTCGGCGGCTCCGGTAAGGTCGTCAAAATCTACAACACCGCCGACGGCAAACTGCGCCACAAGCTCACCAAACACACCGACTGGATCACCGCCCTCGCCTTCAGCCCGGATGGCAAAAAGCTCGCCTCATCCGATCGCGCCGGTGGCATCCATCTCTGGGACGCGACAGGAGGCGGCATCCTCCTCTCCCTCGCCGAGCACAAAGCCGCCGTGCGCGCTCTGAGTTGGCGCAGTGACAGCCGCATGCTCGCCAGCGGTGGCGAAGACGGCCTCCTCATCTGGTGGGACGCCAAAGACGGCTGGCCCGCCGTCACCAACACCAACGCACATCCACCCGTGCGCAGCAGCGGCTACTACGGCAAACTCCCCAACGGCGTCCTCTCCGCCTCCTTTGGCCCCAATGGGGAACTCCTCACCGCTGGCCGCGACAAACAAGTGCGCCTCTGGAAAGCCGACGGCGGAGCCACCAAATCCTTCGCCATCGAAGCCGCACTGCCGTTACAGACGAGCATCACCTTCGACGGCAGGGGCTTGTTGGCGGGCGATGAGAGCGGCGCGGTGCGTTTTTGGCCAGCAATCAAGTGACAGATATATCAAAGTGCGTGACTAAATCACGCCTCCAGCACGGCATGCTTCTATCACCATGAAACGCCTCATCTTCGCCCTCTTCGCCGCCGCCAGTATCTCCTACGCCGCCGAACATCCCGATACCACCGGCTGGAAAAATCTCTTTGCCCCCGACCTTTCCAACACCGTCGCTCCCGGCATGTGGACCTATGAAAATGGCGATCTCGTCGCCAAGGATCACGACACGCTTTGGACGCAGGACTCGTATGGCGACTTCATCCTCGATCTTGAGTTCAAGGTCATCGCAGAATCCAACAGCGGCATCTTCCTCCGCTCCGGCAACATCAAGAACGTCCTCTCCGCCCTCGAAATCCAAGTCCACGACAGCGCCGATGGCAGCAAATACGGCATGGTCGCCGCCATTTATGACGCCATGCCGCCCAGCAAAAGCATGGCCAAGCCGGTGGGCGAGTGGAACCACTTCACCATCACCTGCAAAGGCCCGCTGGTCAGCGTGGTGTTCAACGGCGAGGAAGTCATCAACGCCAACCTCGACCACTGGCCCGAAGTGAAGAAGAACCCCGACGGCACCCCGAACAAATTCCCCGTCGCCCTCAAAAACTTCGCTCGCCAAGGCCCCATCGGCCTCCAGGGCCTCCACGGCAAAGCGCAGGCTCCAGTGTGGTATCGGAATGTGAAGATCAAGGTGCTGGAGTGAGGAAACCGCCTCCGAGCAAGATGAAGCGATTTATTGGCATCGGTGGATTGGTTGCCGCTACTTTTGATTCAAGCGAAGCTAACTTGCTCACAGTCACACATTCCGGTCGTGGGGTTTTCGCCCCAGCAACCTGGGAACGGTTTTGCGCGTGATTATGATCTCAGTAATCAGGTTGACGGAGTGAGCACTGGCATGGTCCGATTGACGGACAGGCAATTCCCATCACAGAAATGGATTTTCAGAAAGGATCAATGCGGATCGTTTTGGCGAGACTCAAGGTAGCGCTTCGCGCAACTCTGGGCGGCATGACGGAAGGCCGTTGGCCTTCAATGCCGATCCGCGCACATCAAATCACCCCGCACACGCCACCCGGATCTCCTCCAGTGCCGCCCAGCGCGTGAACTTGCCTTCCAGTTCGTGCTTCTTCGCGTCGAGTCTGGCGATGTAATCATTCGTGCCAGCGCCGAGCTTCACAAACAGCTCGGCATTGCTCAATTCGGCCTCCATGGCGGCGATTTCGCTCTCCAGCGTGGCGATGGCGGTTTCGCAGTCGGCCAACTCACGCTGCTCCTTCTGCGACATCTTGCGCGACTTCGGAGCGATGGCGGCGGCGGCTTTTTCCTTCTTCACGGCGGCGGTGGCGTGGGCCAGCTCGGCGGCGGCTTTGGCCGCGCGTTTTTCCTGGTAGTAGCTGTAGTTGCCAGCGCATTCATGGATGCGGCCCTGGCCTTCAAACGCGATGAGGCGGTCGCACACGCGGTCGAGGAAATAGCGGTCATGGCTGACGACGAGCACGGTGCCTTTGAAGGCGAGGATCGCTTCTTCAAGCACGCGCATGGTGGCTAGATCGAGATCATTCGTCGGTTCGTCGAGAATCAGGAAGTTGCCGCCGCGGCGCAGGATTTTCGCCAGCAGCACGCGGCTTTGCTCGCCACCGCTGAGTTCCTTCACGCGCATGGTCACGCGTTCGTCGGTAAAGAGGAAGCGCCGCAAATAGGTGCGCACATGCAGCTTCTCCGGGCCGAACTGCACGAACTCGGACATCGGCCCCGCCACTTCCTCCATGACGCTGTTCTCGGGATTGAGCAACAGGCGCTGCTGATCGACGTAGTTGAAGATGGTGCGCTTGCCGATGGCCACCTTGCCCTCATTCGGCTGCTGCTCGCCCATGAGGATGCGTAGCAGCGTGGTTTTGCCGAGTCCGTTGCGGCCAATGATGCCGGTGCAGGTTCCGGCCTCGAAATTGAGATCGAGATGGCTGAACAACCAGCGGTCGTCGATGTGCGCACCGATGTCCTTGGCTTCCACGACGGTGTTCGCCAACGGAGGGGCCGGTGGGATGATCAAATCCATCACCAGCTCGGCTTCGGGAGCCGCAATGGCGTTCACGCGGTCGAACTCATCCAAGCGTGACCGCTGTTTCGTGCCCCGGCCTCGGACGCCTGCGCGCACAAACTCCAGCTCATGCCGCAGGAAGCTCTGACGGCGGCGTTCGGAGTTTGCCTCCACGCCTTCACGGATGGCCTTGCTCTCCAAAAACGCGCTGTAGTTGCCGGGATGGCTGTAGATGCGGCTGTCGTCGATCTCGATGATGCGCGTGGCCACACGATCGAGGAAGTAGCGGTCATGCGTGACGAAAAGCACCGCGCCGGTGAAGTCGCGCAAGAAAACCTCCAGCCACTCGATGGATTCCGCGTCAAGATGGTTCGTCGGCTCATCGAGCAGCAGCAAGTCGGGCTGTGACACCAGCGCACGCGCCAAAGCCACACGGCGCTTCTCACCACCGGAGAGTCCTTTGACGAGACGATCCGGCGCAGGCACGCCGAGTTCATTCATCGCGGTGCTGATGCGGTTTTCGACGCCCCAGCCGTCGTGAAGCTGGATCTGATGCAGCAGCTCGGCTTCCTGATCGCCTTTGTAGTCGCCAGATTCATAACGCGCGACCATGTCGAGCAGCACCGAGGCTCCAGCACGGACGTTGTCGAGCACGCTGGCGTCGTCATCCAGGCTGAACTCCTGCGCAAGGTGGCTGACGATGATGCCGTTCCGCCGCGAGATCGTGCCGCTGTCCGGTTTCTCTGTGCCGACGAGAATGCGCATGAGGCTGGTCTTACCCGAGCCGTTGCGGCCCACGAGACCGAGCTTCTCGCCTTCATGGATGCTCATCGTGGCGTCATTGAAGACCTGTTGCAGCCCGAATTGAAGGCGCAGGTCTTTGGCGGAAACGACGGCAGGAGTGATGGGAGACATGGGGCGGTGGAGATAGCACGATCTGCCGCCGCTGCGACGGATTAGACCTTTTAATCCGAGATTTTACCGCTTCCTCCGATCCCGAGAGGATCAGGAAGCACGCATCACGGCTTCGCCAGCGTCTCGCGCACCATGACCGGATCATCCGTGGTGATGCCATCGACACCGAGCTTCGCGAAACGCTGCACATCGGCCGGCTTGTTGACGGTCCAGACGTAGAGGCCGAAGCCGGCGTCACGAATCTGCTTCACCATCGTCTCATCCCACGGAAAATCAGCCACACCAAGGTCGAGGCCGTCGAGCTGATCAGCCTTCGTGTCGGCGATGAGTTGCGTGAGGTCCGTAGGCTTCTTGTCTTTCGTTTTGCCGGAAGCGAGGCGGTAAACCTTGATCCACGGCAGCGCCTGCTTCGATTCCGCCGCCGCATCGCGTTTGAAAGCGATGATCGCAAGCTGATCCGCACGATCCTTCATTGGTTCCAAAATGCGCTTCAGCTCCGGCACGATCTCCGCGCCACATTTCACCTCGATGAAGAAGCGCTGCTTGCCCTTTGGCAAAGTCGCGAGCGCCTGCTCCAGCGTCGGAATTTTTTCATTCGTCCACTCCTTGCCCTTCCACGACCCAGCATCGAGCGCAGTCAATTCCGCCTGCTTCGATGACGCCACGTCGAGCTTCACGCCAGCGGTGCGTTTCGTGTCCTTGTCGTGAATCACCGCCGTTTTGCCATCGGCGGTGAGATAAACATCCAGCTCGCAGGCATCGGTTTGATGCTTCCAGCCGAGTTCAAAGGCACCGAGCGTGTTTTCCGGCGCACGGGCGGAAAAACCGCGATGAGCGATGATTTCGACGGCTTGAACAGACATGGCGGCGAGGAGGAAAAGTGCGAGGCGCTTCATGAGAGAGAAAGCAAACGAGGCAAGCTCTCGTAACCCTTCGCCCCAAATGAAATTTTGCGCCCTTCTGGTTCTCGGCATCCTCATTGTCCTCGGATTGACCTCTTGTTCAAAGTCCGGCAACAAGGACCACCACGTCATCCTCATCAGCCTCGACGGCTTCCCGGCGTGGATGTGGAATGACCCCTCGCTGCAAGTGCCGAACCTGCGCAAGCTGGCCGCCGAGGGGGCGAGCACCAAAGCGATGACGGTGAGCAATCCGTCGATCACTTGGATCAATCACACCACACTCGTCACCGGCGTGGAGCCGCGCAAACACGGCGTGCTCTTCAACGGCCTGCTCGTGCGACAAGGAGGCAACAAACCCGCGAAGATCGAGCCCTGGGTGGACAAGGCGAAGCTGGTGCATGTGCCCACGCTGTATGACATCGCTCACCAGAATGGCCTGACCACGGCGGAGTCCGACTGGGTGGCCGTCACACGCCCCGGCACCATCACCTGGAGCTTCGCCGAGTTGCCAGAGGCCGAAAGTCCCGTCGTGAAGGAGATGATCGCCGCCGGCACGATCACGCCAGAGCACATCGAGTGGATGCAACTCGGGCCGAAGCGCAAGAGCGTGACTTTTCTCGACAACCTGTGGACCAAGGCCGCGATCCACATCTTCAAGACGCACAAGCCAAACCTGCTGCTGTATCACACGCTCAACACGGATGCCATGCACCACACCTACGGCCCCGGCACCATGGCCAGCCACACCGCGCTGGCCTACGCGGACAAGCTCGTTGGTGATTTGATCCAGGCGGTGGATGAAAGCGGCCTGCGCGACCGCACCACCTTCCTCATCGCCACGGATCACGGCTTCAAAAAAGTGTCGAAGTATGTCTATCCCAACATCGTGCTGAAAAAAGCTGGCCTCGCCACCGCTCTCGGCCCCACCATCACCACCTGCGACGCCTTTTCCATGACCCAGGGCGGCATGGCCTTCGTCTATGTGAACGATCCTGCCCGCAAG
The DNA here is from genome assembly GCA_021298725.1 of Verrucomicrobiaceae bacterium. GTDB lineage: Bacteria > Verrucomicrobiota > Verrucomicrobiia > Verrucomicrobiales > Verrucomicrobiaceae > Prosthecobacter. The sequence goes on from JAJTDU010000002.1 coordinate 27,538, forward strand.
GCCGAGCTGCTGCCGAAACTCAAGGAGATGTTCGCGCAAACCGAGGGCGTGGACCGTGTGATCGAAGGCAAGGACGGCCACACGCTCGGCATGCCGACGCCGGAGGAAAACCAGGGCATGGGCGATCTCGTGCTCTACGCCAAGGACGGCCACGCCTTCAACAACGCCGCCGCAGGCGACGCCGTGACCGCGCCTACCACAAACTACGGCGGCACGCACGGCTTCTTCAACGGCGACCCCGAGCTCGACGGCATCTTCATCGCCAGCGGACGCGGCATCAAAAAAGGCGTCGTGCTTGAGCGCATGGCCAATCTCGATGTGGCACCCACCATCGCGAAACTTATGGACCTCAAGCTGCCGCAGCAGGATGGCCGCGTGCTGGAGGAAATACTGCTGCGCAAGGATTAGTGACGGCTTGTCCCGCACACGCGTGGGTTGCGCAGCACGTTGTCCACGCTTTAGCGTGTCCCCCTCGACTGTCCCGCACACGCGTGGGTTGCGCTTCGCGGCCTGGCGGGAATGATGCCCCGTTTGAAGCCTTGGCTGCTCAGTCTCGCTCTTGTCACCACCACCGCGTCGGCATGGAGCACTCGCTGGACGCAGTCATCGTCATCCCGGCGATGCTGGGCGCGGCGGATGCGCACGGTTTTCCGCGACGCTTCCGCATCGACGTGTCGAATGACCCGCTCTTTGCTGAATCCACGACGCTGCTGGATCAAACTCATGGCGACGTGGAGATGCCCCTCGCGCCTTGGTTTGTCCCCGCACTCAAGGTAAAAGCGCGGCATGTGCGTTTCACCGCCACAAAGCTCGTGCCGAAGCCGCGCCTCGCAAACCAGTTCATCTTCTGCCTGGGTGAGTTGCTCGTCTTGAGCGGCGGGCGCAATGTGGCGCTGCATGCTCCCGTGCTTGCGCCAAAATCCGTCGAGACGCTGCCCACATGGTCGCCCAGACATGTTGTCGATGGCTGCCACGCTCTCGGCCTACCGCTGCGTGCAGATAACGTGAATGGCAACGGCTGGCACAGCGCCATTTTCACTCACACAGACTCCACAAGCTGGGCGCGAGTCGATCTCGGCTCCGAACGCGCCATCGACGAAATCCGCCTCATCCCCGCGCACCCACGCGACTACCCGGATCGCTTCGGATTCGGCTTCCCGCGTCGTTTCAAGGTCGAGGCAGATGAAAAAGCCATCTTCGACTGCACCAGCGCTGACTTCGCCAATCCCGGTGACACCGCCGTGGCCTTTCCCAAGCCCGGGTTGCGCGCGCGCAGACTGCAAATCACCGCAACGCGCTTGTGGGAGCGCAGTGGTGATTTCGTTTTCGCGCTCGCGGAGCTACAAGCTTCTGCAAACGGCCAAAACATCGCCCGCGATGCCACCGTGACGAGTTCTGACAGCACCCTCACTGGCGCGTGGAGTCACGCGAATCTGATCGATGGCCGTGCCAGCGCGGGTGTGCTGCTCGACGAGGCCGAGTGGCTCGCCGATCTGTCAAAACGACGCGAGCTCGAAGTCCGCCTGACCTTTCTCGACATCGAAACCAAACTCGCCATGCGCAGAGCGCAAAAAACTGCCGTTTATCTTGCCTTCGCCCTCGCCGCCGTCGGCATCTGCGCCACCCTCGCCTTCCTGCTCCGCCTGCGCCGGTCGCGCCGTCTCGAAATGGAAGCACTCCGCCATCGCATCTCGCGTGATCTGCATGACGAGATCGGCAGCCACCTCGGCAGCATCCGCCTGATGTCCGAACTGGCTTTGCGTGAAGACGGAGCCTCCGAATCACTCGAAGAAATTCATCGTCTCGCTGGCGAGGCTGCCGAGTCGATGCGCGGCATCATCTGGCTCGTGCGCGAGGGTGATGCGCCAAAGTTAACGAGTCTCGCCGAAGCCATCCGTCAAAGCGCCTCCGCTCTGCTCAAGGGTATCGAATGGTCACTCGAAGCACCCAAAGGCAACGATGCGTTCACCGCCTCGCTCGAATTCCATCGCCAGGTGTTTCTCTTCTTCCGCGAGGCCGTGCATAACATCGCGCGTCATGCCCAGGCGGCTCAGGTGAAGATCGAGTTGCGCTGGGACACCAAGCGTTTTCATCTCGTCATCCAGGATGATGGCCGCGGCTTCGATGTCGCTGCCATCACCGCCGGAAACGGTCTCGCCAACCTCCGCCACCGCGCCGAAGTGCTCGGCGGTGATGTGAAGATCACCAGCGACGCTGGAAAAGGCACGCGCATCGTCTTGGAGGCCCCGCTCTCATGAAAACTCTCTGGATCGTCGAAGACCACGCCGCCTTCCGCCGCACGCTCGTGCGTGTCTTGAACTCCGAACCCGATTGGCACTGCCCCCGCAACTTCGACTCCTGTGAAAAGGCACTTGCCGCGCTTACGGACGGTGACGCGCCCGATTTGATCATGCTCGACGTCGGTCTGCCCGGCATGAGCGGCCTGGAGGGCATTCGCCTCTTTAAAGTGCGCGCTCCTAACTCGCTCATCGTCATCCTCACCGTCTTCGAGGACGACGACAAAGTCTTCCGTGCCATCTGCGCCGGTGCGGCCGGCTATCTTTTGAAAACCAGCAGCGTTGCCGACATCACCCAGGCCGTTCGAGATGCCCTGGCAGGCGGATCGCCCATGAACCCACGCATCGCGCGTCGAGTGCTCGAGATGTTTTCGAAACTCGCTCCCAAACAAAGCGACTACGGCCTAAGTGAACGCGAAAAAGAAATCCTGCAGCTCATGACGACGGGCCTCATCAAAAAAGAGATCGCCGACCAGCTCACACTGAGCATCCACACCGTGGACACCTATCTGCGCCGCATCTACGAGAAGCTGGAGGTGAATACCCGCACTGGTGCGGTGGCGAAGGCCCTCAAAGAAGGATTGGTGTGAAAGAAAGTCTTGGCTGGTTTTATTTCTAGATACGCCATCGCCACCCTGTGGATCTCCGGATCTAACCAGCGGCAGTCAGAGGAGCGACTCGTAAAAAACTGGCTCCGGTGGTGAAAAAAGCGGGCGCGTTGGCCTCGACCCCAATCAACCCTGCCCACGCAAAAGCATGAGATCACTCATTCGTTCGTTCTCTGGGCCCTTTCTGGCACTTCCCATCCTTGCCACGGCCGCAGAGCCCGATGGTGTGATCGCTAGTCTCACACGCTGGAGCCGGTGCGAAAGTCAACGGTGCCGACCGAAGCAGGAAACGTCGCGGCAGTTGGGTGCTGTATTGAATGGAAGGGGCTCAATTGGGAGATGTGGAAAAACTGATAGAAATCATGCGGCGATCTAGTTGCTGGTATGACCTCCTACCACTAAACGTAAGCCATCCATGAATCTCAACCGCTTTAGCGTCCCTGATCACGAACGAACTGGCGTCCTCCTTGACGTTGGGCGCCGCTTGGAGCATTCGGCGTTGGGGGCTGACTATGACAGATCCTTTATCGAGGGCGTTGGCCTGAAAAACCAATGCTCTCACTTGTGAAATCATCGCTCACACTTCAACTCAAAGCGCTGCTGCCGCGTGGGCGTGTGCTGACCTCGTCGGCTCAGCTGGTGGGCTATGGCGCAGATGGGTTGGGCTATAAGAATCACCTGCCGGATGCCGTGGTGATTCCTTCGGATGCGGAGGAACTCGCGGGATTCATGCGTGGGGCGAGGGCGCTGGGGGTGCCGGTGGTGATGCGTGGGGCGGGCACTTCGCTTTCAGGTGGGCCAGTGGCGGCCCAGGGTGGTGTGATCGTTCATACCTCGGCGTTGAAGAGCATTCGGCAGATCAACACCGAAGGCTTTTGGTGTGAGGTGGAGTGTGGTGTGACGCTCAATGATCTCGATGCTGCGCTGAAGCCGCACGGCGTGTTTTATCCGCCTGATCCATCGAGTGGTCCGGTCTGCACGCTGGGTGGCAATGTGGCGTCGAACGCCGGAGGCGCGCATTGTTTTCGTTACGGGGTGACGAGCAATTATGTGCTCGGTGTTGAGGCGATGATGCTCGATGGCAGCGTGCATCGCTTTGGTGGTCCTGCGGGTGGTCGTGGGCCTTGGCGTGAAGATTGGAAACGCTTCATGATCGGCTCCGAAGGCACGCTGGCGGCGTTCACGCGTTTCTGGCTGCGACTGCTGCCGCTGCCGGAGAAAGTGTGGACCTTCCGTGCGACCTATCCCGACATGAAAACCACGGAAGCGGCCATCCATGCTTTGGTGGCGCACTCCTCGTATCCAGCGGCCATCGAGATGCTTGATCCGCGTGGCGTGGCGATGGTGGAGAGCAGTCAGATGGCTTGTGGATTGCCCGAGGGTTCGTTCATGCTTCTCGTGGAGATTGATGGCCCTGAGGCTCTGGTCAATGCTCGCGTGCAATCCGTGGCTGAGCTTTTGCGTCAGGCAGGCTCAAATGATGTGATGTTCAGCGATGAGGAAGCCCTTCGCCAAAAGCTCTGGAAGGCTCGTAAAGCCTCCGGTGGTCTGCTCGGCCAGTTGAGCCCCAGTTACGTCGTGCAGGACGCAGTGATACCGAAGCGTGCCTTGGCTGAGGTGCTTCAGCTTGTCTATGATGAAGCCGATGCCGCAAACATCCGAGCAGTGAATGTCTTCCACGCAGGCGATGGCAATCTGCATCCGAATTTCCTCTTCGATTCGCGGGTGCCGGGAGAACTGGAGAAGGTGGAACTCATCAGCAAGCGACTCATGCAACGCGTCATCGAAGTCGGTGGCACGCTCAGCGGTGAGCACGGCATCGGCGATGACAAGTCCGCCTACATGCCGCTGGTCTTTGGTCCAGACTCCATGCGCCTCCAACTCGCCGTGCCAGCCGCCTTCAATCCCGCGCATCAAATGAATCCGCTCAAGGTTTTCGATAATCGCCGCTTCATCGCATGAACGCCTTCCCTCCCATGCAGCACGAACGGCTCTTTGTTCCCTTCCTGGATGAAGTGGATGGCACACTGTGCCTGCCTGCGAATGCGACAGCGGCTGACATTGTCTCGCAGGCTCAAGCGCATCGCCTGCGCTTTCCGCTTCTTTTGGATGAGGCAAAAACGTTGCGCGAACAACTCGCCGCCACCAATCATGCGCCTGCGTCATGCCGATTCGGACCGTATTGCGACAATATCCTTGGCATGAACTGGCGGCTGCCGAGCGGACGCATCGCCCGCATCGGCGAGCGTGTGGTCAAAACCACGACCGGCTATGATTGGCTGCGCTTTCTGCTGCACAGCGGGTCGCGTTATGGCGAGCCGGTGGACTACGTTCTGCGGTTGCGGCCTGATTGCGGGTTCACGGCCATCGCCCGCTTTGATGGCAGCACCCAGGCCCTGGATTCCTGTGTTTCCAAACTCCTTCACAGCGGCTGGATGCACTGGTGGGATGCGGTGGATTTCGTCACGGAAAATGGCACATCGTTTGTGCGTGTGATGATCCATTGCGTGCCAGAGGAAGCGTCGATCTTCGCCCAACAACTTGAACTCGTCGCTGCATCGACCAGCACGCAACTCACGCTGCAAAGCAACGTGCCTCCGCCTCTCGATGGCCTTCCCGATCTCGTGATCAAGACGACACCTGATCGAGCCATCGGTCTCGCTGTGGAACTCGCGCACGCTGCGCGTCGTTGTGTGGCGCTGTGCTACAGCGGTGTCGTCCACGTTTACATGAACGACAGCGAAGACCTCACCGAGCGCACGCAAGCTCTCGTGCAGCCTCACACCGCAGAACTCCACTCCCTTGGCGGCGACTGGCACTCGCGCTGGTTACCTGCCATGCCGCCAACGATCACCGAGTCTGCGTGGCTCAACACGCTGGAGGAAGCCATTCATGAGCTCTGAAGCAATGCCGCCGAACTACTTCTCCAACTGCACGCACTGCGGCTTCTGCCTCGCCGTGTGCCCCACTTACAAACTCACGGGCGATGAAAACAACTCACCGCGTGGTCGTCTGCGTTTGTGGAGTGAGGAAGCAGCAGGACGACTGCCTCAGGATC
>JAJTDU010000002.1:33523-36398 GCA_021298725.1 Verrucomicrobiaceae bacterium
GCCGAGTGTGTCGGTTGTCTCGCCTGCGAGACGGCCTGTCCAGCGACGGTGCCGTATGGTGAAATCTTCGAGCATGTTCGTCATGAACACGTCGCCGCGCATCGCTTCAAACCCAAGCTCGCGCTCCGACTCGCCGCGGCAGCGGTCACACACCCGATGTTGTTCAATCTCGCCCTGCTTCCTGCTCGACTTCTGCGCCGTGCCGGCCTCAGCCTGCATCGCTTTCTGTTCCCTGGCCGTCCGGCGGCTCTGCAAAGCACCGCTGCGTATGCCGAGGAACTCATGCAGCGACATCGCCCCACCGGACCGCGTGTGGCTTTTCTCACCGGATGCCTGATGGAAGCCATATTCCGCGAGATCAACTTCGCCACGGTGCGAGTGCTCATTGAGAACAATGTCCAAGTCATCATCCCGGATGGCCAGAGCTGCTGCGGCGCGTTCCAGGAACATACCGGACTAGATGGCGTCGAAGCCCTTCGCGAGCAGAACCGACGAGCGTTTGGTCCGCTCGAGGTCGATGCCATCGTCAGCAACTCCTCCGGCTGCGGTTATGCTTTGGGCAAGACTTTGCAGCCCGGCAAACCAGTGCGTGATGTGCTCGGCTTCCTCGGTGAACTCGGCCCCGTGCGCCGCCAGCGTGCCCGCGTTGATGGCACGCGAGTCTATGTCGATCTGCCCTGCCACCTCGTGCATGGACAGAAGGCCGCAGGCATTCCCGCGAATGTGCTCGATGCCACTGGCTACCGTTGGGAACTCGCGCCCAAGGCCAAAGATTGCTGCGGCTCCGGCGGTGTTTACAACATCCAGAAGCCCGAGAACGCACAGCAGATCCTCGCTGATAAATCCGCCTTCCTCAACGCAGCCGAAGGCGCCCCCGTCATCCTCGGCACCTCCAACCACGTCTGCATGATGCAGTGGCACAGTGCCGGAGCCACCGAACTCGTCACTCGCCCCTACGAAGTGAGACACATCATCCAACTCCTCGACCCCGGAGAGAAGTTCAGCATCCCTTCCAACTCACCACAGCCATGAAAATCAACACCATGATCGCCTTCGCAGCGTTGCTTACGCTGAATGTATTGAATGCCGCCGAGCCGGTTGACCCGAACCGCTTTGAAAGGGAAATCCTTGTGCCAGCGGCGCGTGATGCGATCCAGATGGAAGTGCTGCCAGGTGGCGATGTCATCTTTGCCGAGTTCTGGGGCACGATCAAACGTTGGGACGCAAAGTCAGGCGGCGTGAGCCTTCTGGGCACGGTGCCGACGTATGCGAAGGGCGAGATCGGACTGCTCGGCATGGCGGTGGCGCGGGATTTTGAGCAGAGCGGGCATGTGTATGCCTTGTTCGCGCCGACGGCGAAACTCGGCACCGTGCGGGTGAGCCGCTTCACGGTGAAGGACGGCAGGATGTCGGCGGAATCGGAGTTGGAGCTGCTTTCATGGCCTTATGATACCGAGCACGTCTTTCACATGGGCGGCGCGATGTGGATGGATGGAAAAGGCGATCTCTACATCGGCAATGGCGACAACTGTCACTATGATCCGGGCTTGCCTCAGGACACGCGGCCGGATCGCAAGAACTGGGACGCCTTCCGCTCCGCCGCCAACTCACGCGACCTGCGCGGCAAGGTGCTGCGCATTCATCCGAAGCCCGAGGGCGGCTACTCCATCCCCGAGGGCAATCTTTTTGCCGATGGCAAGGACGGCAGGCCGGAGGTCTTCGCCATGGGGGTGCGCAATCCCTTCCGCCTCTCCGTGGATGACAAAACGGGCACGCTCTACTTCGCCGATGTCGGCCCGAATATCATGCCGGTGCTCGGCGTGAAGCCGGATGGCTACGAGGAACTCAATGCCACGCAGACCGCCGGAAACTTCGGCTGGCCGCTCTTTGTCGGGCCGAATGAAGCACTGCCGCTCTATGATTTCGCCGCGAACAAGGAGGGCAAACGTTACGACCCGCAGTCGCCGGAGAATCTATCGCCGCGCAACACGGGCATCCAAAAACTGCCACCCGCGAAACCCGCACTCATCTGGTATTCGAGCCTGCCTTCGAAGGAGTTTCCCACGCTCGGCAGCGGCGGTCGCTCCATCATGGCTGGCCCTGTATATCATTACGACGCGGCGAATCCTTCACCCATCAAGCTTCCCGAAGCACTCGATGGCCGCCTCTTCATCTACGAGTGGATGCGAAACTGGATACAGACCGTGAAGCTCGGCACCCCAGGGCCGGAGATCGAGCCCTTCGTGCCGACCTGGAATCTGCGCCGCCCCATCGACATGAAGCTCGGTTCCGATGGTGCGCTTTACATGATCGAGTATGGCGACCAGTGGTGGGAGAACAACGACAGCCGCATCGTGCGCGTCGTTTACCGTCGCGGCAATCGTGCGCCAGTGGCACGGATCAGCGCGAGTGAAACAGCGGGCAAACAACCGCTCGCGCTCACCTTTGATGCGGCTGCATCGAGCGATCCCGATGGCGATGCACTGAAGTTTGTCTGGAGCATCGCGGGCAAAGAACAGACCAGCGATGGAGCGAAGTTCGCACACACTTTTGCTCAACCCGGCAGCTATGAAGTCAGCGTGACCGCGCTCGACAGCAGTGGCGCGAAGAGCACGGCGAAGGAGATGATTCACGTCGGCAATGGTCGGCCCGTCGTGCGCTTCGAGTCACCCGCGCATGGTTCGTTCTTTGATTGGGATTCCAAGATTCCTTACAAGGTGTCCGTCACCGAAACCGATGGCGACGCGGTGCAGACCAATCTCGCTACCACGCAGGGCGAGTTTCGTGGTCGCCGTTTTGCCAGCGAGGGTGCCGAGGATGTGCTCGATCCCGGACTCGCCATGATGCGCGCCAGCACCTGCTTCGCCTGCCACAT
>JAJTDU010000275.1 GCA_021298725.1 Verrucomicrobiaceae bacterium
TCAGGACTCGGCTCCTGGCTGCTGAAACACGAGGAAATCGTCTCCGCATTCAAGCCCAGCGATGCCAACCACGCTTTCGGCTTCGGCTTCTGGAACAACCACGCCGCCACATCCAAAACCGCCCGCGAAGTCGATGTGGAGGACACCCTCGATAAAAAATGGCACGAACAATTCTGGCGCAATGCATGCCTCTGCCGCGCCGCTCCTGCTGATCTCATCGCCTGCATCGGCTCCTACGGTCAGCGCCTCTACCTCGTGCCCTCGCAGAAGCTCGTCATCGTTCGTTTAGCGAAGGACTCGAAGCCAAACGACGCGCAAATGCTGCGTCGGTTGTTTGGCTCGAAATGAATCAACGGCAGGAGATGTTTCCGACTCCTCATGCTGAAACTCGGACACCGCTTCTCCTGGCGAAAGCGGAAGATGCGTACGGCATCACGACGGATCTCGTCTGAATCACAAGCCCGCCGCCCGCAGCTTTTTCAGCAAGTCGTGCTGACGATCCCCCATGCCTGCATTCTTTTTCACATTCATCCGCAGTGGCATGAGTTCGAGATTGGCGATGACCTTGTCGAACTCCGGCATGACAGAGAGTGGAATGATGTGATCAACGCTCAGTTGGTCACCGCGATAGGGCCCTTGGGTCACGGTGGGTGCTCGTCCCTGACGCATTTCCTCCAGTCCTGCGGCGTTGAGGCATCCCAGCCGCTCCGCGATGACTCGATTGCGCAGCATGGCCTCGGCGGTCAGTCTGGCCAGCTCGCCACGCAGGCCCGCGATGGCCACCGCCTCAGACGCGACGACGGCAGGGTCTTTGCCTGAACGCTGCACCTCCTCCAAAACCGCGACATACTTTTGCACGCGTGGATTGGCCGCACGCTCGCCGAGTCTGGCTAGTTTGGCCGGATGAATGAGCGCAGCGATCCGGTGGGGCGGCGAGGTGGCGTAAAAATACTCCAGCCCTGCGATGAATGCGAAAACGATGAAAAGGAGCACCGCCGCCCTGGGGTGGCGACGCATCAGCCGGACGAGGATTTGAATCTGCGCCTGAGTCATGAGACAGCGGCTGTAACGCGATCATTTCCAAGTGTAAAACACACTTTCCGATTTGCCGGAATGATCGGACTCCCTCTTAGCGCGAAGGCGTCTCCTCCACGACCGGCAACGCCTTCCTCACGACCATCTTTGACACGCCATAGATCAGCGTGCTCAGTTTGGGTCGCCATTGGTAGCCGATGCCAAAGGGGATCATGGCGACCTCGTTGTTGCGATAATACTCGGCGAGGTCGGGTTGGAAGTGCTGCTTGAATAGGTCAATCGGCCCTGGATACCAACCGAAGGCCTGCACGTTCCAGCGGTCGCGTGGGAAATCACGCCAGGGGATGCCAGAGTCGTCCTGGGTCATGGTGCGGCAGTTGTTGAGGAGGTAGTCGCGGATGGTGCTGAACTCCGGCAGGTGCATGAGGTAGGAGGCAGACTTGGTGAAGCCGTTGGTCGCTCCCAGATTATCGCAGAAGCGCAGAAAGGAGGCGTCTTGCTTCAGCGCCCAGCTCGCGATGTTCGTGGCGAAGTAGTACAGCGTCTGCGTCTGGCCTTGGGTGCCGAGGAAGGTGATGCGCGCACCAGGCGTCTTGGTTTCCTTGTCCGTGAGCACCTTGCCTGCGGCATCGAGCCACACGTTTTCCACGCTCTGAATGTGGCAGCCGCAGCGGGCGAGGAAGACGTAGAGCACGGGCAGCGTGCCGGTGAGCTTGGTGGCCTGTAGATCCTTCTTCATGTCAGCAGTGATGAAGAAGCTGAAGCTGAGCGAGGCGTTCAAGGTGTTGCGCAAGTTGCGCAGCGAGGCACCGAGCTCGCCTTCGCTGAGCTTCGTCACATCCGGCGGCAGGCCGACGGGTTCGACAGCGGCCAGCACATAGGTGGAAGCGTTCGGGAAGAACGTGCGCGCATGCAGGAAATCAGGCCCACTAAAGACGTAAAGCAGCGGTGAGGTGTCATTCACCGCCTCTGGTAGGCCGAGTGGCGACCATTCGCGGATCGGCCGGAGCTGGCGCTCCTCGGCATCAGCCCAGGCGGCGTCGAGTTCCTTCGCGTGCGAGTTGAACTCGCTCCGCGCGGCCAGTGTCGCCAGGGGTGAACCTTCCTGCGGCAGGCCAGCAAGGAACCGTGCTTGGTCATTCGGTGTAGGCGTCTGCGCGAGCGCGGTTTGGGCCAGAAGAAGCAGGAGAGCAGCGGTGTTTTTCATGCAGTGCGTGGAGTACGCGGTGAAATGAGGTAAATGATCCAGCCGAGCAAAATCAGACCCAAACCATACAGCGAGGCTTCCCGCGTCACGGTGTCCAGCATGAGGAATGCCATCATCCACAGGCTGATACCGAGGAACAGCAGCGGGGTGAACGGATAACCCCAGCAGCGGTAGGGACGCGGCAGATCGGGCTGTTTGATGCGCAGCACGATGAGGCCCACCACCGTGGCAAACGAGCCGAGCTGGATGCTGAACTGCACCGCGGTGAGCACTGTGTTGAAGCTGGCCGTGAGAAGTAGAGTGATGACAATGGCAAGCTGCACAAACAAGCCGGTGACAGGCACGCCGCGCTCATCACACGCTGCCAGCGGCGCGAGGATTTTCATGTCCTCGCCCATGGTGTTCAGCACACGCGGCCCCAGCCACGTCATGGCGCTGATGCTGGAGGCAAGGCCCAGGCAGATGAGCGCGGACATGATCTTGCCACCGGTGACGCCAAAGATGTGCTCCGCCGCGACGTGGCCCACGTCCAGTTTTCCGGCCAGGTCGCTCATCGGAGCGGCATTGAGGAAAGTCGCGTTCAGCGCCAGATAGAGCACGGTGACGAGCAGCGTGCCGAGCGCGATGGCCTTCGGGACATTGCGCTGCGGATTGCGGATCTCGCCGACGATGTAGGTGGCCGCATTCCATCCCGCGTAGGAGTACATCACATAAACGAGGCTCACGGCGAAAGGATGGCCCATACCATCACGAGCGACCATGTCGTCGCCGGCGTTTGTGGAAAGATGGTGGAGAAGTACTTCCCGAAGGCCATCGCCGCCAGGGCGATGGGCGCGGCAAAGCCTACGGTGACTGACAGCCAGCCAGAGAGGAAGCCGACCACCGGATGAAAAATGCGCGAGAGGAAATGATACTCACCGCCGGAGCGCGGCAGCGCCGCCGCCAACTCGCCATAGCACACCGCGCCGCAGAACGCGCACACACCGCCGACCAACCAGAGCATCAGAATGGTGAAGCCGGAAGGCAGAACGCCTACTTGAAAGCCCAGCGAGGTGAAAACGCCCGTGCCGATCATGTTCGCCACCACCACCGCCGTGGCGGTCACCAAAGAAATACCCTGCGCGCGTGCGGTGCTCATGGGCGCGATGGCTACGCGCTCGGCGGCGGAGCGTCAACCAGCCCGGCGGTCAAAATGCGGCTTGTGAGCTGCGGCGGTCACTTCAGCTTCTGGCCAAAGTGTATCTCAAAGTACACGCCGAGTGATTCTGCCAGCGCCTTGGCAAAGCGACGCTGGTTCTCAGGCTTGTCGCGCAGATTGTTCCAAGGGCATTCGACTTGAATCGCGCTCACCGTGCCGCCATCACGCGAACCATGCGCGGTGATGTCGTAGGCGCCGCTGAAGTACCCCGCCATCAACGCGGGGTTGGATTTCGTCGTGCTGGGCAGAGAGCGGAAACCGCGTGCTTCCAGCAAGCCGCCGAGGCTTTGCAGGCCGCGCACCAGCTCCGCAAAGCTCTGCGGTGAGCGCTTGTCCAGATCGCGGATGCTCGTGCTGGCGATCAGCGCGGCATCCGCATTCAATTCGGTGTCGGTGGCCTTGAGTTGCTCGCCCTTGATCAAATAACCCAGTTCTACCCGCTGGTCGATGTGGCGGTGGCCGTGGATGTCCAGCAGCAGGCCGTAGCCGTGCTTCTGCATCACTGAATCACAGGCTTTTTGGGCACTCTCATGAAAGCGATGCCACGCCGCCTCCGCCGTCGGCTCTCCCTGCGCGGCTTCTTTGATGTCGCGGTTGGGATCGAGCCGTGAGCGATGCAAGCGGGCAAAAATCGCATGCGGTTTGCCACCGTAGCGTGTCTCCAGTTCCTCGATGATCATCTCGGACAGCGGCGCGGTGTTGGCATCCATGCCCGTGACGCCGTAGCGCCGCGCCAGCACGTTGTTCGGCTTCAGCGTTCCGCCGTGCGGCACCGTGAGGATGATCGGCAGCGTGCCGGAGCGCACTTCAATGAGTTGTTCAAGCGCGGGCGTCTGAGCATGAAGCGTGGCGGCCAGAAACAGGTGAAAAAACAGCGTGCGCATGGTCATTGGCAGTGAAAGACAGTTCACGGCAGCTTGTCACGTTTTTTCTCGCTCATGATCCACCGCATTCTTCTTCCGCTTTTTGTTCTGACCTCCGTCTCCTACGCTGGCAACTGGCCCGAATGGCGCGGCCCTTCAGCGCAAGGCCAAGCCAATGCCTCCGGCCTGCCTGAAACGTGGAGCGAAACGAGCAATGTCGCGTGGAAGACGCCACTGCCGGGTCGTGGCCATTCCACGCCCGTCACCACCGCCATTGAGAAAACCGCAACGCCCGAGGAAGCCAAACGCCGCCTCGAATCGAACACCGGTGACCAACCTCTCACCGTTCTCGGTTCCGTAAGCCTGCATGCGGTCTGCGTGGACCGAAACAGCGGCAAGATCCTCCACAACATCGAACTGCTGAACGTCAAAGACCCGCAGTGGGCACATCAGCTCAACAGCTATGCCTCGCCCACGCCCGTGCTCGAAGACGGCCGCCTCTACGCGCACTTCGGGTCGTTTGGCACCGTGGCGCTCGACACCAAGACACAGAAAGTTCTGTGGAAGAACGAAGAACTCAACGTCATGCACGAAAACGGCCCCGGCTCCACCGCTGTGCTGCATGGAGATCGTTTGATCGCCCACTTCGACGGCAGCGATCAGCAATTCATCGCCGCCTTTGAGAAGAACAGCGGCAAGCTCGCGTGGAAGACGCCCCGCAGTGGCGAAATGGACCCGCGTCCGCAGCAGCGCAAAGCCTATGGCACGCCGCTCATCGTCACCATCAACGGCCAGCCTCAAGTCGTCAGCTCCGCCGCCAACAACATCTACGGCTACGATCCGCAGACCGGCCAAGAGCTGTGGAAGATCCATTACGGCGAACTCGGCTTCTCCATGTCCACCGTGCCCGTCGCCGATGATCAGCAGATCTACTTCAGCACCGCTTTTGGCAAATCAGCCGTCATCGCGCTCAAACACGCCGGTGTCAAAACGCCCGAGGTCGCCTGGCGCAACAACAAGAACGCTCCCAAGATGTGCTCTCCCGTGCTGCACAACGATTTGCTCTTCTACGTCGATGACGGCGGCATCGTGAGCTGTGTGGACGTGAAAACCGGCGAAGCCTTCTACCGAGAACGCATCGGCGGCAAGTTCAGTGCCTCACCGATCTTCGCCGACGGCAAACTTTACTTCAGCAGCCGTGAAGGTGTCGTCACCGTCATCGCCGCCAGCAAGCAATTCAAAATCCTCTCCCAAAATACC
>JAJTDU010000078.1 GCA_021298725.1 Verrucomicrobiaceae bacterium
CTCTTTGGCTTCCTTGGCAGCAGCCAACTTCGTGCCGTCGAGACCGAAGGCTTCGGTGCTCTTCAGGTTGAGGAAGGTGCTTGGAGTGGCGGCCTTGTACTCGGCATATAGGGCGGGGTCTTTCTTGTTGAGTTCCTCACCAGCAAAGCGGTCTTTGCAGTAGCCCAGGCCTGGGCCACCGATCAAACCGGCGGAGAGCATGCCGATGCCGCCCATGATGGACATGGCAACAGCGCCAGACTGCGGGAAGCGGTCGCCGACGACGGCAAGCATGGTCGGCCAGAAGAAGGTCTTGCCGACGGCGTAGATGCCGAGGGCGATCATCGCCATGGAGAAGGTTTCCATGCTGCTGGCAAGATTTAGGCCAACGCATGCAATGATGGCGCAGACGACCAGGAGACCAATGGGGGAAAGGCCGAGTTTCGTTTCGATGAAGTGGGCGCAGAAACGTAGGCCAAACATAATGGCGGAGGTCCAGATGAAAAGATATTTACCCTCTTCAGAGGTGAACAGGTTGCCCGTAATATTCTGAATCCAGCCGTCAGTGCCAAGCTCGACCGCGCCGACTAGGGCGTGGGTCACAAAAAGTACAAAAAGGATGAAGGAACCGAAGGAGAACTTGGTGATGACCGCAACCGTGATGAGCAGCAGACCGCCGATGCCATAGCCAATAAGCTTGGCATTGTCAGGAGAAAGCGCCTTGCTGATGTCCCCGAAGAACAGGGAAAGCAGGTAGCAGGCGACAACAGCGCCGAGGATGCCCACCGGCTTGAACATCTGCACGAAGCTCGCGCCTTTTTCGGCAGCCTCGGATTTGGGGAACTTCTGCCCCATGAACATGATCGCGTAGAGCACAGTTGGGACGAGGTAAAGGGCGAGTTGGGTTTTCCAGCCGACCTGCATCTTGTCATCCAGCACCCAGCCGACTACAGAACCGAGCACCATGCCTGCAGGCCAGGAGGCGTGCAGGATATTGAGGTAGTGAGTGCGGTTTTCGGGGAACAGCGTTGCCACCAGCGGATTTGCCACGGCTTCAAGGGTGCCGTTGGCATAGGCGAAGATGAACATGCCCCAGAACAGGAAATTATATGCATTCTCCGGAGTGCTGGCTCCGAAGGTGACCACGGCGGAAAGGATGTGGCAGATGAGCGCCAGTGCGACCAGTTTGCCATAACCGATCTTGTCCACGATCACCCCACCCAGAATGATCCCAAAGCAGAAGCCAGAAAAGCCCGCCCCGCCGATGGCACCTAGTTGTGCTCCGGTGAAGCCATAGTCTTTGGCCCAGTTGTCAAAGATGCCGCCACGAATGGCGAAGCCGACGCCTGCGGCAAGGATGGCCATAAAGCCGGCCCAAAGAAGTCTCGATCGATTGGTTTCGCTCATAGAAGAGGGGAGTGTGTGGATGTGGTTAGGTGATGGTTGGTGGGAAAGTGCGTGTTTTAGGTGCCCCGCTTCAATGCGACAAGGAAAAAATGCGCTGTCGCATTAGTGAGAGGCGGCGAGGTCCACCGGTTTGTAGCCGCCTTTGGCTCGGAACCAGAAGAACATGCCGAGATAACAGACAAGCATAAAGCCCGGCAGCACGGCGATGTTGGTGAAGGCGCCGCGCTTGCTGTCGGCCTGGACGGCGTTGAGTTCTTTGGCTGCGGTGGCATCTAGCGCTTTGATCTTTTCTTGATCCAGGCTGGGGGTCTCTCCGAAGATGCTGGGCTTGGACGGACCGGCGACTTGGGCGAGCAGGGCTCCGTGATCCTTGGTCAGTCGCTGGTGCATGTCCTGATCCTGCTGGTAACCAATGAACGGACTGCCCAGCACGCCAAGAAAGAGCACGCCGACGGCGGAGACGCCGTTTAGGGTGAGTGCACCGCCTTTCGGGAACTGCTCGGAGGTCAGGCCCAGGGTGGTGCTCCACAGGAAGGTTTTTCCAAACGCGTAGATGGTTGAGGCGGCAACGATGGCCCAGCCAACGCTTTTCGAAAGCAGCAGCAGGCCGACGATGGCCACAGCAGCTCCCAGGACCAGCAGACCGATGGGGGAGAAACGATGCACGATCGGCCCAGCGTAAAAGCGCAGGATCGTCATGATGGCGGAGACATACACAAATACCCAGGCGGCAAAGTTCGGCGAGTCGGCGGGGCCGTTGAGTTTCAGCAGTTCAGGCATCCAGCCATCGGTGCCGAGTTCGGTGGTCGCCAGCGGGCCGATGATAACGAGCACCACCAAGAAGAGCCAGTTGCCGAAAGAGCGGGTGTAGAGGCCGATCAAAACGGCCACTCCGGCGGATACGGCAAGATCCGTGGTCCAGTTCACCTCCCGACCCGCCATTTGGTAAACTGCAGCCACGATCAAGGCCGTGATCATGAAAAAGCCGAGCGCACCCACCTCCTTGAGCATGTCACGATAGCTTACACCCGCAGCGACACGTTCATTGACGGGAAATTTGCAGGGCAGGATGAGCAGGGCGTAAATGACGACCGGGACGAAGCAGAGCGCGAAGCGAAATTTCCAGACGGCATCAAAACCGAGCGTCGTGTTAGGGAACAAAGCGCAGAACAAAGCTCCAAGCGCCAGACCCGCAGGCCAGCCTGCGTGGAGGATGTTCAGCCACTTCGATTTTTCTTTGCTGAAGACCGTGGCAACCACCGGGTTGATGAAGGATTCCACCGTGCCATTGGCCACAGCGACGAGGAGAGTGCTCCAATAGAACGAGGTGAACCCATCCGCATTCAAAGTCAGCACCAGGGAGACGAGATGGCAAATGATGGCAAAAAGGGCCACCGTCTTGTAGCCGACCCAGTCGATGATCAGACTGAAAAAGATGATGCTCAAGGCGAAGGGCCACATGCCCGCACCATTGATGGCTCCCTTCTCGTTTTCCGAGAGATTGAAGCCGTCTTGAAGCAGGCCGATGGTATTGGCCCGAACGCCGAAGACAAAGGAGGTGGCGACGAGGGCGATGAAGCAGGCCCAGAAAAGTTTCATGTCGGGTTTGCCGACGGCGGAGTGGCTCATAAGAAGTGGAGGTGGGTGGAAAGCGTGCGATTCCAGCAAATGAGTCTGTTTTACGCAATCCCTTTTTCCAGGATCGCCCAATTACCGCGCCTTGACCTGCGCCTTGACGCCGTGCGCACGGGGCCGCATGTTCTTGGCGCTGCCGGGGGGCGGATCGATTCCCGGCAGCTGTTCTTTTTCCGACCCTCATGTCCCTTCCCTTCTCTCTGAAGAATCCGCGCCTGTGCCGCGTGGTGTGCTTTTTCGTCGCCGCGAGCCTGCCGCTGGTCGCCGAGGCCCAGGTCGTGCTGAAGGCGCAGCCGGTGCTGGATGAACACAAAGCGGATGTTTCTAAGCTGCCCCCCCCGCCGAAAGAGGATTTGAAGGCCTCCTGGCAGACGCAGAAGGAGGCGCGGGCGATGACGCTGAGCGTGCCTGCGCCACGCGGGCAGATTGTGGACCGCAATGGCATCCCCTTCGCGCAAAACCGCGCCGCGAATTATCTGGCCCTCGTCATGCCCTACCTGGAAGGCGCGAGCGATGCGCAGATCGTGGCGTTTGCCAAAAAGACCATCGACGCTACAAACCGTGCGCTGGGCAAAGCTTGGTCACTCTCGGATGACAAGCTGTTGCTGCACTACAAGCACCGCCGCTGGCTGCCGCTGGTGTTTTCCATTGAGGAAGGCCTCAATGTGGAGATCACGCCGGACATGGAGGACAAATTGGCCCCACTGCTGGGCACGAATCTCGTGCTGCAGCCGTCTTACCTGCGCCATTATCCGCAAGGAGCCACTGCCTGCCACATCGTCGGTTACACGGGCAAGACGCGCCCGCTGCCGACTGGGCCAATCGTGGACGGTGACCCGGTCTTTGAGGAAATGGAGGGCCGTGAGGGCATCGAAACTGCTTTTGACAGTGATTTAAAAGGCGCACCAGGCATCGTGAACGTGCTGTTCAGCCCGGATGGCAAGCGTTTGTCCGAGGATGTTCGCCGTGTGCCGAGTCCGGGGCGCAATGTGGTGCTTTCCATCGACTACAACTTCCAAAAATACGCCGAGAACGCCCTTCGCAAGCACACTACCAGCGGTGCGATGGTGATCATGGACGTGACAAATGGCGACATCCTGGCGATGGCCTCGAACCCCGGCTTTGACCTCAATGAATTCGTCCCTGGCATCCGCCAGAAGCGCTACGAGGAGCTGACCAAAGACCCGCGCCTGCCGCTTTATCCGCGGGCGTTCCGCGGCGAGTATCCGCCGGCCTCGACCTTCAAGATCGTGACCGCGCTGGCCGCTCTAGACAGCGGCAAGGTCACGGCGAAAACCTATTATGACTGCACCACCGCGCTGGAGGTCGGCAACCGTGTCTTCCACAACTGGAACAAGGAAGCAGAGGGTTCGATGACGGTGGTCACCGCCATCAAGCGCTCCTGCAATACCTGGTTCTACCGTGCAGCGCTGGACTCGGGGGCGGATTATCTTTCCAACATGGCCCTGCGTTTAGGCTTCGGTGAGCGCACGGGCATCCCGCTCAAGGCGGAAGGGGCGGGCTTTGTGCAGACCAACGCTTGGTCGCAGCAGAACCTGGGGACCAAGACGCAGTCCGGTGACTTGGCGAACATGGCCATCGGCCAGGGCCGCGTGCTAGCCACGCCGCTGCAAGTCTGCCAATGCGTGGCCGGTCTGGGCGACGGACAGTGATCAATGGCATGGTGGCCGTGGTGAATGGCGGTGGTGGAACAGGCCGCTCTGCCGGGATCAAGCACGCCGAGATCGCAGGTAAGACCGGAACCGCGCAGTGGAAGATCGCCAAGGATCAAAACTTGGCTTGGTTCACCGGCTTTCTGCCCGCCGGGAAGCCGATGTTTGCATTCGCCGTCGTTTATGAGGGAGAGCCGGGAGAAACCGTCAGCGGCGGCCAGAAGGCCGCGCCCATCGTGCGTGAGGTCTTCACCAACATCTTTGAGAAAGCCCCGGCGGATGATCCGATGCTGCTGGCGATGAAAGACGTGCCCAAGGCCGAGGTGGTCGAGGAAGAGGTGCAGGATGGCGATGGCGGAGAGGACAGAGTCGTGCCAGCCCGCCCGGCTCTGCAACCCAGCACCGATAAAAAAACCCTGGGCGGCTTCTTCAAACGGCTCTTTGGACGCGACTAGCATTCCCCAATTCTGATGAATATCCAACTCGCCACCGTGTGTGACTTCGCCGCCGACTACAACGGAAAGCTGTGCATCCAGGGCGCGTTCGATACGCTCTGTGCGCAGGCCTTTCCGGTGGTCCATCCGCAGTGTTCCATCGCCGTGCGGGCGGTCTTCATGCCGGATGACGCTGGGAAGCACGAGTTTGTCATCCGCTGCGTCGATCCTGAGGGGAAGGAATGCCTGCCACCGATGCCTGCGGGGCTGGAGGTGACATTTCCCACGCCCTTCATTCCCTTCGTCTCGCGCAACATCGTGTACACGCTCCAGCGGGTGAAGTTTGAGCGCCAAGGCCTTCACCGCTGGCTGGTCCAGCATCAGGGTGATACGCTGGCCAGCATTCCGCTGCGGGTGACGCTGTTTGATGAGCGCCGCTCCGCCATCGGCCCCGCTGGCTGAGCCTGGGGGCTGAGGCTGTGACTTTCTTATGACCACCATCCATCCCAAGTCAAAAGAGGAAACCGCCACACCCGCCGGAACACCGGTGCGGCAATTATCCGTCTTCCTGCAAAACCGCGTGGGAGCGCTCATGTCCTTGGTCAAGCTGCTCACCGAGCACCACATTGAAGTGCTGGGCTTGTCCCTGCAGGACACGACCGAGTTAGCCCTCGTGCGCCTGATTCCGAGCGATCCTGAGACCGCGGAGATGCTATTCATTGAGAAAGGCATCCCGCATGCGCTGGTTCCAGTCACCGTGGTTGAGCTTCGAGAGACTGGACGCTCCCTGGCGCAGGCGCTTGCCGCGCTGCTCTCCGCCGAGATCAACATCAATTTCAGCTACCCGCTGCTGGTGCGCCCTGCGCAGATGCCGGTTCTCGTGCTGCACCTCGACTCGCCCGATTTTGGAGCTGAGGTGCTCTCCAACGCAGGCTTCAAAGTGCTGATGCAGGAAGATTTGAGCCGCTGAGCCTTGGTTGATGGCGGGTGGTTGATAGCCAGATGGGGTACTGACCCTCTGGTCAGTCCATCCACCATCCACTCAAAACCATCAACCCTACCGCTTGGTCATGAACGTCGGCGCGAGTTTCGAGACAAATGCCCGCGCATCCTCCAGCGCACCAAGCTCAATCAGCGGATCTTCCTGGCCCACGATTTGTTCCGCCAGCGGAATGTAGATGGACGCCATGGACCAGCGGTGCTGGATATTGCGGAAGATGGAGTCAAAGTAGGTCAGCAGGATGTGCTCGTAGTGCTCTGGGCAGGTCGTGCCGTCTGAGCCGACGTACCAGTAGAGGTTCAGCGCCCGCGCCCGGAGCCGTGCGCCGTTGGGCCCTTCCTTGTCATGGAAAATGCGCAGCAGCGTGGCGGTGATCTCACGTCCATCCTCCAGCAGGATGGGCACATGCGTACTGTCCGTCACCGTCCAACCCTGGCCGGGCAGGCAGACTTCCGGGCGGTGCAGGCTGCGCTTCACGCGCCCGCTGAGGATCACCGTGGCCATGAGCTGCCTGCCAGTGGTGCTGCTGTAGGTATTGCGCACGAGCTTCACCCCTTCGTCCAGGATGTTTTTTTCCTGGGCCGTCATGTCAAACTCACGCCCCTGGTAATCTCCCAGGCTCAGAGGCAGTTTCAGTGCCACACCGGGCTCGGCGACGTGGAAGCTGATATCCGTCCCGGCGCACAGCCCGAGAGTGGCCAGCGGCAGCAGCAGTGCGGCCGCTAGTTGGGACAGCGTGCGGCGCGGCAGCGGTATAGCGGAGACACCCCGCGCTCCAGAGCCTGCGGCGTGGCGTTTCAGATTGCTCTTCATCTCCCGCCCCTCCAGCAGCCAGCACAAGGCGAACATGCCTGCCAGCGCCACGCCAAACACTGCAAAGCCGGCGAACGTGTGAAACGGAGACATCTCCTGATGGTCTCCCATGCGCTGGCCCACCGCGAAATCCGAGCCAAAAGCCAGCGTGCCCGCCACCAGCAGCAGCAGTCGCACCACATTGCCCGCCACGGCCAGCGGCACCGAGCAGACAAACAAAATAAGCCGCGAGCGTGGGTGTTTCAGCGCCAGATAGCCCAGCAGCGCGGAGATCATCATCAGCGCAAAAAGTGAATTGATGCCGCTGCACTTGGCATCCACGTCCAATCTGAACAAATCCCCGGTTTGTGTGCCCTTTTCTGCCTCGGGGGCGGATTGCAGCGCCGAGCCTTCACTGATCGTCGGCTGGCCGATGAGATTCAGCATCGAGGCCGCCATCGCCGCCGTCCTAGGCCGCAGCGGCGAGGCCACGGAGTCCTCCAGCGGCTGCATCGGCCAAGTGAAGAACAAAAAGAGCCATGCAAAGCCCAGCGTCCGCATCCACGCCCTGCCCAGCACCAGCAGGATCATGCCCGCCAGCACAAACTGCACCGCCAGAAAGGCTGGGTAACCCGTGTCCGCCTTGTAGCCCAGCCAGTAGAAAAACAAGCCAGCCCCCATTGGCAGCAAGCCCAGCCAAGTGCCCTGCCAGGGCAGTCTGCGCAGTTCCTCGCGCCGCAGCCACACCAGCCAGCCCACCAGCAGCGGCACCAGCAGGCAGAACTGCCAGTCCGCATATTTGCTCACCCACTTGGCCCAGCCATGCAGCACACTGTGGCGCTGGCCGAATTCCCATTGCTGGCAACTTTCATCGCGTAACGTATTCCCCACTCACCATGGCAAAAGATCAGAGAAACCTGACTAGGCTCCTCGAAAATGTGCAAGACCAGGAGTTGCCGACCTCCGCTGCGATCTGGCGGGACGCCCCTTCTGCTCCCGCAAAAGACCTGGCCCAGTCTCCTGATCCACTGATGACTAGAAGTGAATCCCCCCCCGCCAATCTAAAGCGTTCGAATCTGATTTACCGGCATCTGGTCATGTCGATCGTCACTTCGGCGGCCATGGCTCTTCTGGTGCTTTGGTTTTGCCAAAGGTTCTACCAACAGGAGATTGCGCCCCGGCTGGCCGCGCAAACCACGGTCACCACCAAGTCCGCGGAGCCTCAAACCGCTGCGGTCGAGCTTGCCAAAGCGGAGGAAAAAATCGCCGCCTTGCAGCAGCAGCTCGATGTCATACGCCGCGAGCAGCTCAGCGCGCAGCAGAGCACGCGTGAGTCCCTGGAGCGCATTTCAGGCGTGCTCAAAAATCCGCAGCTCGCGCCCCAGCCCGCCATCCCAGCCGCTGGCCAACCGGGCACGGCGCGCATCGCCGATGCCGCGCCGCAAATCTCCCCCACTCAGGCGGAGTTCATCCTGCTCAAAGAGCGCAACCGCCTCATCCAGTATGGCGACGAGGCCATCGCCACCGGCATGCGCAAGCCGCTCTCCGCCATCGTCGAGTATTTGCGTGATCCCGGCACCCAACACCTGCACGAGGCCGCCCAAGTCGAGTACATGCGCGTCGTGCGCTCCATTCAGTTCATGCAGCGTGATGATCCTGGCTATCGCCTGCCCTTGGCCGAGCTATTCAAAGGCCAGAACCTTCGTGAGGAAGCAGATGTGAAGCCCGAGGCGCTGCTCAAGCTCCTCGCCGACCATCAACAGCCCTGGGAGGTGCGCGTGCGTGTTTGCTTCCTGCTCCTCGGCAGCAACGCGCCAGAGACCAACGCGAAACTCATCGCCGCCATCAAAGACGACCCCTCGCTCGAAGTCGCCAAGCACGCCCAGCTCGCTCTGGAGCAGCGCATCCAGCGCCGTTTCCGCATCTTCGACATCCCCGCCATCGACGAATGGTGGCAGGCCCAGGGCCAATAAACGCCCCAATCACGAACCTCCGCATGAAAACTCTCTTCCTCACCAACGAATACCCGCCTCACATCTACGGCGGTGCCGGCGTCCACGTCGAATACCTCTCCCGCGAGTTGGCGAAGCACATCGAGGTCGATGTGCGCTGCTTTGGTGACCAAGACAGCCATGGCGAGAATCTGACCGTCAAAGGCTTCGGCCTCGACACGCAAGACTGGGACTGCCCGCTGAACTTGAAGTCCGTTTTTGGCGCACTTCAGCGCTGCCTCGACTTCAACACCCGCGGCATTGATGCCAGCATCGTCCATCTGCACACTTGGTATGCGCACTTCGGCGGTATCCTCGCCAAACTGAACTACGGCGTGCCCATGGTGCTCACCGTTCACTCCCTGGAGCCGCTGCGCCCCTGGAAGCGCGAGCAGCTCGGTCATGGCTATGATTTCACCGTCTGGCTCGAAAACACCGCCCTCAAAATGGCGGATGCCGTCATCGCTGTGTCCGAGGAAACCCGCCTCGACCTGCACAAGCACTTCGATCTCGACCCACGCAAGATTCACGTCATTCACAACGGCATTGATCTCGATGAATACCATCGCGTTGAAGCGCCGGACGTGCTGAGAAAGCACGGCGTCGATCCAGATCAGCCCTACGTCCTCTTCGTCGGCCGCATCACACGCCAGAAAGGCATCATTCACCTCGTCCGCGCCATCCAGCATCTGGATCCCGGCTTCCAAGTGGTACTCTGCGCCGGAGCGCCCGACACCGCCGAGATCAAAGAGGAGATGGAGGCTGCGGTGCATGCGGTGAGCGCCACCCGGCCCGGCATCGTGTGGATTCAGTCCATGCTGCCCGCGCCGGAGAAAATTGCCATGTATTCGCATGCCGCCGTGTTCTGCTGCCCGTCCATTTATGAGCCCTTTGGCATCATCAACCTGGAGGCCATGGCCTGCGAGACCGCCGTCGTCGCCACCGCCGTCGGTGGCATCAAAGAGGTCGTGGTGGAAGGCGAGACCGGCTTGCTCATCCCCATCGAGCAGCAGACCGAAAGCCCCTTCGAGGCCGTGCATCCCGAGAAGTTTGCCCGCGACCTCGCCGCAGGCATCAACAAACTCATGGCCGATCCCGCAATGCGTCAACGCATGGCCCAGGCCGGCCGCCAGCGTGCCGTGGACCACTTCAGTTGGCACTCCATCGCCCGTAAAACCCTCGCGCTCTACAAGACGCTGGCGGCGTGATCCGCCTTGGTTTTCTTCATCAGCCGTACACCCTCAATGCGCATCTTTTTGTCCGCCGCCTTGCACATGTCATAAATCGTCAGCGCGGCGATGGAGACGGCGGTCAGCGCCTCCATTTCGACACCGGTGGGTGCCACGGTGATGGCGGTGGCGGTGATGTGGACGGCCTTGGGCCGCAGTTCGAAGTCGATCTGCACCTTGCTCAGCGGAATCTGGTGGCAGAGCGGGATGAGATGCTGCGTCTGCTTGGCGGCTTGAATCCCGGCGATGCGCGCGATGCTCAGCACGTCTCCTTTTTTGACCTGATTGGTGCGAATGAGATCGAGCGTGGCCGGGGCCAGCATGATGCGCCCTTCAGCCACCGCCTCACGCCTCACGGGCGGTTTGGCGGAGACATCGACCATGGCGGCTTCGCCTTTGCGGTTGAGGTGAGTGAGCTTGCTCATGAATTCTAGCCGCCGATGGCGATCATCTTGCGGTTCGGCTGGTAGTTGTCCCGGAAATCGTGCTCTTTGGGCTTGCGGGCGACGACGTTTTGGAAAAACGCGGCCAGTTCGGCATCCGTGCAGCCGCCGCGCAGCACGGCACGCAGGTCGAATTCCAAATAACTGCCGAGGCAGGGCCGCAGCTTGCCGTCGCAGGTGAGGCGGAGCTTGTTGCAGTTCTCGCAGAAGTGCAGGTTCGTCATCGCACCGATGAAACCAATCCGCTGGCCGGTGGCGGGGATGCGATGATAAAGGGCGGGGCCGTTGGTCTTGAAATCCGGTTCTGAGATGAGCGGGCCGGTGGTCTGCTCGACGAGCTTCTTGGCGGTGGCGACGGGGAGGAAATTCTCCTCGCTAAGCACTTCCTGGGTGCTGACGGGCATGAGTTCGATGAAGCGCAGCAGGGCGTTTTTTTCGCGGGCGAATTCGATCAGCGCGGGCAGCTCACGCTCGGTCTGGCCTTTCATGAGGACGCAGTTCAGCCGGATGGAGTCAAAACCGGCCGCAATCGCGGCGTCGATGCCCTCCAGCAGGCGTGGCAGCAGATCGCGGCTGGTGGTGCGCTGGTAGGTGGCGCGGTCGAGCGAATCGAGCGAGATGTTGGCGGTGCGGACCCCGGCTTTGACGAGCCGTTCGGCCAGGGTGACGCCGTTCTCGGTTTTGGCGAGCAGCGTGCCGTTGGTGGAGATGCCGACGCCTTCGATGCCGGGTATTTTCGTCAATTCGCCGCAAAATTCGGCGATTCCGGGGCGCGTGAGCGGCTCGCCGCCGGTGACACGGATGCGCTTGATGCCGAGCGTGGCACCGACACGCACGACCCGCGTCATTTCCTCATAACTAAGCGTGTCCTCCTTGGCGAACCAGGGCTGCTCCTCTTCGGGCATGCAGTAACGGCAGCGTTCGTTGCACCGGTCGGTGACGGAAACGCGCAGGTAAGAGATGCGATGGCCGAAGGAGTCTTCCACAGTGGTTGGAGGCTGAGATGTGCCTTAACCACAGTCTGCGCCCTGTCTCAAGGCGAATGCCTATTACTAGCACTCACACGGCAACGGCATGCGCATGGTGAAGGTGGTCTCCACGCCGGGCGTGCTGACCAGCTCGATGGTGCCGCCATGGGCCTCGACGGCGCGTTTGACGATGGAAAGGCCCAGTCCGGTGCCTTTGACCTGAGAAGCGGAGGAGTGGTGCTTGTTGCCACGGTAGAAGCGCTTGAAAACGAAGGGCAAGTCATGCGCGGGGATGCCGATGCCGTTGTCACTCACCTTCAGCACACACTGGCTCTTGTCCCAGTGGCCGGAGACTCGGATGATGAGACCGGGGCGGGTGTTTTCTTTGATGGAGTTCTCGATGAGGTTCGTGAAGATCTGATCCCAGTAAAAGCGGTCGCCCGTGATGCGCACGCCGTCCTTGGGGAAGTCGAAGTCGATCTTCACATCTTTTCCTTCCAGCATGGGAGCTAGGTGATCGGCGGCATCTTGGGCGCTGGCGCGGACATTGAAGGGCTCACAATTCAGCGGCGTGGCGGTGTCTTCCAGGCGTGAGATGGCCAGCATGTCCTCAATGATGCGTGCGATGCGCTTCGTGTGCTTTTCCATCACATCCAGACTGCGCTTCATGGCGGTGGGGGTCAGCGGCGTTCCGCCATCCTGCAGCATCTCGATGTACCCGCCGATGAGCGTGAGCGGCGTGCGCAACTCATGCGAGGCATTGGCCACGAAGTCTTTCCGAATTTGCTCGGTCATGGCGGCCTCGGTCACGTCCTGGATCATCAGCCAAGCGCCGCCGCCAGATTCTGCGGCCAGCGGGGCGGCCTCAATGAGGAAATGCCGGCCGCTGAGGTTGGTGCCGGTGCAGGTGTCCGACGACAGCATCTGAATGCGGCGCGTGGTGTGGCGCTTTTCCTGAAGAGCCTCCTGAACGAGGCCCGTGATCTGATGGTCACGCACTTCTTCAATGAGAGAGCGTCCAGGGCGGATTTCCGAGCGATGCAGCAGTTCAGCGAGCGGCCGGTTCGCATAGCGGATGTGCAGGTCTTCCTCAACCAGCACGAGCCCCTGGCTGATTTCATCCAGCAGAGACTCAAAGATTCGACGCTGCTCAGACTGCCGGCGCGTATCCTGAAGATCATTCCAAACGCGTATTGAGTGTTCTGGCAGTTGATCGGCATCCCGTGCCCGCATGCCGATGCCTTTTGCCACGTGCTCCCAGCGGTTACGCCAGTATTTTTCACGTTGCAGCCAGGCGCCAATGCAGGCCGCCAGCAGAATGAGTAAAAGCAGACTCAGTGACGTCATGCAGCGATCGCCTCCGGCAATTCAGTCTGAAACTGGAAGCCTGTGCCGCGAATGGTGACGATGTGATTGCCCGCCAGGCCAAGCTTCTCGCGCAGGCGTTTGATGTGCGTGTCGAGCGTGCGGGTCGCGACGTCGCTGTTGTAACCCCAGACCTCGCGCAGGAGATCGGCGCGGGTGTGGACGGTGGCATCGTTTTCCATGAGCGTAGTCAGCAGTTTGAACTCCGTTGTGGTGAGGTCAAGCGGTGAACCGTCTAGGAAGAGCTTCATGTTCTTACGGTCCAGCTTGAAGCGGCCGCGGTGGATCTCGGACACGTGCGTTACTTTTTTCACACGGCGCAGGATGGCGCTGATGCGGAGGTACAACTCACGCGGGCTGAAGGGCTTGGTGAGGTAATCGTCCGCTCCCATCTCCAGACCGGCGATCTTGTCCGTCACCTGCGCTTTCGCGGTGAGAATGATGACCGGGATGTTTGTAGTCCGCGTGTCAGAACGAAGGCGGCGGAAGATTTGCATGCCGTCCAAGCCAGGCAGCATCAGATCCAGCACGATGAGGTCCGGCTGGTGCTCCACAGCGGCGGGGAGCGCCTGTAGGCCGTTGGCAATGCAGAGGTAGTCGTGCCCTTCGCGTGTGAGGTGAAGCGCGATCAGCTCAGAAATGTCCGACTCATCCTCAACGATCAGTATCTTGCTCATGTTGTGTCACTTTTCTGCTGTGTAACTGCCTGTGGGGCAAAAGAATGATGGTGACGAACGTGTCACACGGCAACCGGCTTGCTTCACCCTCGTTTTTCCCCAGTGTCAATTTCGTCACGCTTGACGGGTTGGACGCGACTGCCTGCTGCTCTATGCGAAAATGATTCTTTCACAGCCCATGCGGGTTCTCATCGTCACAGACACGTTTCCTCCCGACATCAACGGTGTCGCGCGAACGCTCAACACCCTGGGTGAGGGACTTCAACGTCGGGGCTGTGAGGTGAATGTCATCACCACCGTCGAGGAGGCGGAAGCTGGTGGTTTGCGCCGCCATGTCATGCACTCCATGCCGCTGCCCGGTTATCCTGGTCTGCGCATGGGTTTCAGCTCCATTCGGCAAATCCTGGAGATCTTCGACGAGTTCCGCCCTGATGTGCTCTACGTGGCCACGGAGACGCTGATGGGCATCGCCGCGATTCGCGCGGCCGGAAAGCGTGGCATCCCGGTCGTGTCAGGATTCCATACGAATTTTCAAACCTACCTGGAGGATTACCACCTGCCCGGCATGGAACTGCTGGCCAAGGGCATTCTGCGCAGCATCCACAACCAAACCGCCCGCACCCTAACGCCTTCCCCAGACACTGCCGCCATGCTGGAGCGCTGGGGCATTCAAAACGTCGGTGTCATGGGTCGTGGCGTGGATACGGGTCTGTTTGATCCTGCGCACCGCAGTCTTGAGCTGCGCCAAAGCTGGGGCGCTGACGAATCGACGCCTGTGGCCGTGTATGTGGGCCGCATCGCCGCAGAAAAAAACCTGGAGCTGGCCATACGGGCCTTTGCGGTGTTTCGAGAGGTGCAGCCGCAGGCGCGCATGGTCTTCGTGGGGGACGGTCCACGTCTGACAGCGCTGCGGGAGGAGCATCCTGAGCTCATCTATGCCGGTGCTCGTGTGGGGGCGGATCTGGCCGCGCATTACGCTTCGGCAGACGTGTTTCTCTTCCCCAGCATCACTGAAACCTTTGGCAATGTCGTGCTGGAGGCCATGGCCGCGGGTCTCGGCGTTGTCGCGTTTGATTACGCTGCTCCGCGTCTCCTCATCCGTAGTGGAGAGAACGGCTGGCTCGCCCCGCTGAGTGACGAAAATGCCTATCTCGCCCAGGTGCGGATGGCCGCCGCCGCATGGAACCACTCAGCAATTCGCTCTGCCGCCCGCCAGACTGCGTTTGATCTCGGCTGGGAGCGTGTCATTGCACAGTTCGAGCAGGAGCTTTCCGCCGTCATTTCACCCGCCACACACTGATCTCATGACCGAAACCTTGGAACCTGAATCTAGCAGCAAGACCAAGCTCCGCTTCAAGACCATCTTCATCTCCGACGTGCATCTTGGCATGCCAGACTGCAAAGCGGCGCAGGCTTCCCACTTCATCCGCAACTGCCTCTGCGAAAAGCTCGTCCTCAACGGCGACATCATCGACGCCTGGCACCTGCGCCGCCTGGGCGGCTGGAACAAAGGCCACACTCACTTCCTCCGCACCGTGCTGCGCAAGATGGAGAAGGAGAACACCCAGATCATCTACCTTCGCGGCAATCACGACGACATTCTCGACCGCTTCATCCCCATTCAGTTCGACGGCTTTCAAATCACCGACGAACACATTCATCACACCGCCCAGGGCGATTATCTCGTCGTGCATGGCGACGGCTTCGACGCCGTCACCACCAATCACGCCTGGCTCGCCAAGATCGGG
Source organism: Verrucomicrobiaceae bacterium (assembly GCA_021298725.1). Taxonomy (GTDB): domain Bacteria; phylum Verrucomicrobiota; class Verrucomicrobiia; order Verrucomicrobiales; family Verrucomicrobiaceae; genus Prosthecobacter. The sequence continues at coordinate 15,342 of JAJTDU010000078.1, forward strand.
GGTCTCGGCTACAACGCCCTGCTGCGCATCAACCGCACCTACAACTGGTACCGCCGCCTGCGTGGCAAGGAGAGCTTCTCCCTCAGTGCCTGGGTGAAGCACAAGGTGAAATCCGCCGTCAGCTTCGTGGGAAAATACGAGGAGCAGCTGCAAAACCTCGCCCGCCAGCGCCACTGCAAGGGCATCATCTGCGGCCACATCCACAAGCCTGCCAACAAACTCGTCGGAGATACGCATTACCTCAACTCGGGGGACTGGGTCGAGTCCCTCACCGCCATCGTGGAAAACTTCGACGGCACCTTCGAGGTCATCAATTACGACACCTTCTGCCAGCGCACGAACCGTGAACCCAAAGGTGACGTGCCCTCTGCTGAGGTCGCCAATGAGGTCGGGTTCCTTGCTGAAACTTCCGTGAATCCGATGTAGCGGAAAACGTCACATTCAGACATTTTTTCAAAATGCACGATCACATTCTGTCCACCTTCAATCATTCCCTCGACCGCCTGCGCCAGGATGTCTTGGCCATGGCAAGCATGGCCCGCAAAAACCTCGCCAGTGCCATGCGCGGATTGCTTGAGCGTGACACCGATCTTTGCAACAGCGCCATCGCCGCCGACCAGGACGTCAACGAGCTCGAAAAGGCCGTGGACAAGCACGGCATGCAGATCCTTGTGAAGTACCAGCCCACTGCGCATGACTTGCGCCAAGTCATGGGCACCATCCGCGTGGCGAACAACCTCGAACGCATCGCCGACCAAGCCTCCAGCATCGCCAAACGCGCACGACTCATCAACAACCTGCCTGAGTTCTCCGAGATCAAGCTCATCCAGCCTGTGTACTCCTTGTGTGACCACAATCTCGATGCCAGCATCCAAGCCTTCCTCAATGCCGACCCTGAGGCCGCCGCCGCCGCTCGCCTGCTCGACAAGCAGCTCGACGCCGCCGAAAAGGATCTCGACCGTGAACTGATCAGCGTCATGGAGTCCCACCACTCCTCCCTCGAAGGCTACATCCACCTCATTTTCGTCGCCCGCTTCCTCGAACGTGTCGGCGACCACGCTAAAAACATCTGCGAAGACACCATCTTCATCGAACGCGCCGAGGACGTGCGCTTCAGCAAAGACAAGCGCACCGAAATCTCTGCGGCGGTTTGAGTCTGCGACCTCAGTCACCCACCACGCTGAGCACCATACTCCGCGTGTGAGGCGCCCGCCGGTGCTCGAAGAGAAAAATCCCCTGCCAGGTGCCGAGTGCGAGGCGTCCGTTCACCACCGGAATCACCTCCGATGTTCGCGTCAGCGCCATGCGCAGATGGCTCGGCATGTCATCCGGTCCTTCATGCGTGTGGACGAAGTAGGGCGTGTCCTCCGGCACGAGATGATCAAAGAAGCTGTGTAAATCCGTGCGCGCGGACGGATCAGCGTTCTCATAGATCACCAGACTCGCACTGGTGTGCTGCACGAACACGGTGGCAGTGCCGGTGCGGATGCCGCTGGCCCGAATGATCTGCTGGCAGCGCTCCGTGATCTCGTAAGTGCCTTTACCTCGGGTTGGGATGGTGAATGAATCGGCGTGAGCGGCCATGGGGCAGGG
>JAJTDU010000276.1 GCA_021298725.1 Verrucomicrobiaceae bacterium
TTTGATCACATCCCGGGCGTTTATTTCTTCGCCAAGAACAAGTCGGGGCATCTCATGTTTGCCAGTCAGGGGCTGCTGCAACGCTATCAGATGCGCGACGACTCGGAGTTCATCGGCCGCACGGACTTCGACATCAATCCCGACACGATGGCGCAGGCCTATGTGGATGACGACAAGCGCCTCCTGGCGGGCAAGGTGGAAGTGATTGAGCGCATCGAACTGTGGTGGGACTCGCAGGGCATCCCAGACTGGTTTTTGGTGACGAAGCTGCCGCTCTTTGATAAACGCCGCCGGATCCAAGGTGTGATGGGCACGCTGCGCAGGCCTGATGAGGCGGAACGGCTGCTGCCAGTGTTTCAAACCGTGGCGCAGGCGGTGGAGATCATCCGCCGTGATTTTTCCAAGCCGCTTTTGATTGAGGATTTGGCGAAATCGTGTGGGCAATCTTTGCGGCAGCTTCAGCGGCGGTTCCAAAGCGCGTTTGGCATCACCCCGCAGGAGTTTTTGCTCAAGACACGCGTGTTAGCGGCAGTGCGGCTGCTGGAGGAGACCAGCCAGACGGCCAGCGAGATCGCGCAACAGTGCGGCTTTGTGGATGCGAGCAGTTTCACGCAGCATTTCCGCAAGCGCATGGGGGAAGCGCCTGCGGTGTATCGGCGGCTACGCGTTTGAAGTGTTGCGAGCCGTTCTCGGTGAGGCGCTCTGCAAGTTCTCAGTTTTCTGGCTGCCAAACGGCATGAAAAAAGCCGGAGTCTTGCGACTCCGGCTTCGATTCATCCTGAGGTGACGAATTACGCAGGAACTCCGGTCAAACCTGGAGCTAGGCCGCCTTCGTCCTCGTCCTCGTCCTCGCGTTGCACGGGGCGTGGGTCGCTGGCTTTGGGCAGCGGGGGTGGGGGCGGGGGCTTGCTCTTGTTTTCAGGTGGGTTGATGAGACGACCGTGGGCCATGATTTCCTTGATGTGGGTGCCGTCGAGGGTTTCGTATTCCAGCAGGGCTAGGGCAATGGCGTCGAGCTTGTCCTTGTGCTTGAGGAGGACGTCCTTGGCCTGGGCATAGGATTCATCAATGAGGCGCTTCACTTCCTCGTCGATCTTTTGAGCGGTGTCCGGGCTGTAGTTGCTGCTGCCACGGCCCATGAAGGCGGCGCTTTCGTTTTCGCCGTATTCGATCATGCCGAGCTTCGTGCTCATGCCCCAGGAACAGACCATGTTGCGGGCGATGCGGGAGGCCATGCGGATGTCTCCGCTGGCACCGTTGGTGACATCGCCAAACTGGATTTCCTCGGCCACGCGACCGCCCATGGCGACGACGAGGTCGTCGAGCAGTTCGCTTTTACGGTTGTTGTGCTTGTCTTCCTCCGGCAGCCACATGGTGGAGCCCAGGGAAGGACCGCGAGGAATGATGGTGACTTTGTGCAGGGGGGAAGTGTGCTCCAAAAGCTCAATGAGGATGGCGTGTCCGGCCTCGTGATAGGCGGTGTTTTCCTTTTCCTTTTCCGTGAGGGCCATGCTGCGGCGTTCACGCCCCCAGCGCACCTTGTCCCGCGCTTCTTCGAGCTCGGGATTGGTGATGGACTTCATGTTCTTGCGGGCGGCGAGCAGCGCGGCCTCGTTCAGCAGGTTGGCCAGCTCTGCGCCGGAAAATCCGGGGGTGCCACGAGCAATCTTGGAAAGGTCGGCACTGTCGGCCAGCTTCACCTTCTTGGCGTGAACGCGGAGGATTTCCTCGCGGCCTTTCACATCCGGCAAATTGACCGTGACTTGGCGGTCGAAGCGGCCGGGGCGCAGCAAGGCGGGATCAAGCACATCGGCGCGGTTTGTGGCGGCGATGATGATGATGCCTTCCTGAGTGTCAAAGCCGTCCATTTCAACGAGCAGTGCGTTGAGCGTCTGTTCACGCTCATCGTGACCACCGCCCATGCCATGACCGCGATGACGGCCCACGGCGTCGATTTCATCAATGAAGATGAGGCAGGGGGCGTTCTTCTTGCCCTGCTCAAACATGTCGCGTACACGGCTGGCACCGACACCGACGAACATTTCGACGAAGTCGGAACCGCTGATGCTGAAGAACGGCACATCCGCCTCACCGGCGATGGCTTTGGCCAGCAGGGTCTTACCGGTGCCGGGAGGGCCGGTCATGAGCACGCCTTTGGGGATTTTGCCGCCGAGGCGCTGGAACTTCTTCGGATCTTTGAGGAACTCGACGATTTCCTGCACTTCTTCCTTGGCCTCTTCGACGCCTGCGACGTCCTTGAAGGTGACCTTGTTGCGGTCTTGCGCGAGCATCTTGGCCTTGCTCTTGCCAAAGCTCATCGCCCCACGGCCGGCGCTTTTCAGTTGCTGGCGCACGAGGAAGTAGAAGAAGGCCAGGATGATCAGCAGCGGCAGCAGAAAGCCGACGAGCGAGGACCACATGTCATTGTCGTAGAACGGGATGAGCACGAGGCCGTGTGCTTTGAACAGATCATGCAGCTCTTCTTTCTGGAACTCGATGTTCACGGCCACGGTGAACTCCTTGGACTCGTTTTTAGCGGCGTTGATCCCACCAGACTTGCTGGAAATGTCTGGCGCAGGCTCGATGGGTAGCGGCTTGCTGAGATCTGGCACGGTTTCGCTTGCTGCGGTTGGCGGTGCACCGCTGGGGCCTGCCGGAAAATAGAAGCCCTTGATGGTCTGCTCGGAGGTGGTGTCGGAGTTGACGAGCAGGAGCTTCTTGGACTTGTCGATCTGGCCGTTTTCGACGCTCTTCTTGAATTCGGCGTAGTCAAAGACCTTCCGGCTGGCCACCAGCCCCTTATTCATCATGAAGCCCGAGATCAGCAGGGTGATCGCGAGGGCGAAGAGCATGAAACCGCGCCAGTTGAACTGCGGATCTTGATTGCGGCGGCTAGGGCCGTCGGGGCGGTTGCGGTAATTTTTTTGCAAAACGGGATTCCGTCCCGGTTTTAGAGCCAAGAGGCGGAGAAACGGGAGTCAGAGGTGAGAGCTTAGTCGTGAGAAGCAGGCTGGCGCCCCAAACCTCTCACGTCTCGCCATCAGTGCCTGATTGCCTTGAACTCCCGTGTCAGGCTCGTCAGCGAATCCTCCACGCCCATGCGTTCCAGGCTGCTCGCGCCGACGAAACCGTCCGCCGTGGTCTTGCTGAGGATGTATTCCGCGTCCTTCGGCGTATTGATCGGCCCGCCGTGGGTGAGGGTGAAGACGTTCGGGTTCACGCTTTTCGCGGCGTCGATGATGTCCTGCGTCACTTTGACCGTGTGATCCCAGCTCACCACCGCATTGGTCACGCCGATGCTGCCACCGACGGTCGTGCCAACATGCGCGATGATCGCGTCCGCGCCGTTCTGAGCCATCTTGATCGCCTCTTCTGGCGTCGCCACATAGACGATGCTGAACAGGTCCATGCGGGTGGCTAGGCCGACCATTTCAAATTCCTTCTCCACGCTCATGCCGGTCTCTTCCAGCACGCCACGGAAGTGGCCGTCCACGATGGTGTGAGTGGGGAAGTTGTTCACCCCGCTGAAGCCCATCTCTTTCACCTTGCCCAGCCAGTGCCACATGCGGCGGCGGGGGTCGGTGGCATGCACACCGCAGATGACGGGGATTTCTTTGACCACCGGCAGCACTTCATACTCGCCGATCTCCATGGCGATGGCATTCGCGTCGCCATAAGCCATCAGGCCGCAGGTGGAGCCGTGGCCCATCATGCGGAAGCGGCCGCTGTTATAAATGATGATCAAATCGGCGCCGCCCTTCTCGATGAACTTCGCGCTGATGCCGGTGCCCGCGCCCGCAGCGATGATCGGCTCGCCTTTCGCCAGTGTCGCCTTGAGGCGATCAACGACTTCTTGCTTCGTGTAAGGGTTTCCGATTCCGGTCCAGGGATTGGGCATGGCTTGGTGAGGTTTGCGGTTGTTTGCGATGGTTGGCGCTTCGCGCGTTTGCAGTTGTTTGGTAAACCATTGCAAACCACCGCCAACAACGGCAAACAACCGCAAACCTTCCCGAATGCACGCCAAAGCTGCCATCCAAGAGCTATCCGAAACCCACACGCACGGGCCGGAGACGAAGTTCCGTGTGGTGCGGGCCACGGAGCGGGATGTGCGCTCCTGGCTGCGTGCCGCACCGGTCTGCGGCACGCTGGGCACGCACCGCATCGCCCATGCGGGTGTCATGACGGCGCACGCCCCTTACCGCATCGTGCGGATGCACCAGGGCGGTTTGTATTTCCTCGCCTGCCTGGAGGGCGAAGGGCGCGTGCTAGTGGATGGTGCGTGGAAAAAGTGCAGCGCGGGCATGGCCGTGGCGCTGCCGCCGTTCATGGTGAACGCCTTCCAGGCCGTCCCCGGCAAGATCTGGCGCTGCTGCTGGGTGCGCTACGAGCAGCAGCCGGAGCAGACGCCCATCCTCAGCAGCAGCTCGCCGCTCATGGCCCCCTTTGCCGGCACCGCGCTCTGGCATGCCATTGAGGGACTCATTGAGGAAGCCGGACACGAGGCCAAACCGGCCGCCATGTTTCATTGGGTCGAGCTGATCCAGCACTACATCGAGCGTTTCGCGCAGCCTTGGCAGGTCGATGATCGACTGCACCGTATTTGGGAAAAAGTCTCCGCCAACGTCGGTCATGATTGGACGCTGGATGAACTCGCCCGGCAGGCCCACGTCAGCGCCGAGCACCTGCGCCGCCTTTGTCGCAAGGCCTTGGGCCGCACGCCGATGCATCACGTCACCTGGCTGCGCATGCGCAAGGCCGCCGAACTGCTCTCCACGACGAATTTGAAGGTGGAGACCATCTCCCACGAGGTCGGCTACATGAATCCCTTCGTCTTCAGCAACACTTTTAAACAATGGATCGGCTGGCGACCGAGCGAACATCGCAGCCGGATGGGGAAGTAGTTCGTTAATCGGTCTGTTGCTCTGCCTCGCCCGCTGCCTGCAAGCTCAGAGCGATGAGGTCCGGTGCCAGATAGATGCCTTTTTGCTGCATGGCGCGGATGGTGTCTGCCACGGAGACCAGCAGCCTGGCGCGATGCAGTTCAACGAGAATGCCAAGGGAGCCGATGACCCGCAGCCCTGCGAGCCGGGCAGCACGGCGGCCACGCACTTCGT
>JAJTDU010000003.1 GCA_021298725.1 Verrucomicrobiaceae bacterium
CGTCCGTGGAATACCGCACCATCAAAGACTCCACCCCCGATGGGCTGGTGCCGCCCGTGAAGGGACCGATGCTCGACTGTGCTCGCGCCCTCCAGTTCTGCCGCAGCAAGGCCAAGGAGTGGAACCTCGACAAAACCAAGGTCGCCCTGTCCGGTGGTTCCGCCGGTGCCTGCACGAGCCTTTGGCTGGCCTTTCATGATGACCTTGCCGATCCCACCAGCGCCGACCCGGTCGCCCGCGAATCCACCCGCGTGCTTTGCGCCGCTGTCTCCGGTGCGCAGACCACGCTCGACCCTCACCAGATGCGTGAATGGACGCCCAACAGCAAATACGGCTCCCACGCCTTCGGCATCGTGTGGGATGCGAAGAAGAAAATCGGCTCCTTCCAGATGTTCTACGACGCCCGCGAGGGCCTTCTGCCATGGATCAAAGAATACTCGCCCTACGAACTCGTCACCCCCGGCGACCCGCCCGTCGGCCTCTACTACAGCGCCCCGCCCAACCTCGGTCACGACGAAAAAGACCCCACCCACACCGCGAACTTCGGCGTGAAGCTCAAAGAACACTGCGACGCCCACCAAGTCCCCTGCGACCTCGTCTATCCTGGCGCACCGAACGTGAAGCACGCCACCGACAACGATTACATCAAGGCGCATCTGCGGCCGGAGCTGAACTGAGGCGGGCCACATCATCGCCTGAAATATGAAACGTTTCCTCGCTGACACCCTGCTGCGCACCATCTTACCCAATCGTAGTCAAAAAAACTCAATCCATGAGCAAACGTAAACCCACCACCAGCAGCCGCGCCAAAAAGAAGGCCGAGGTCTCTCTCGTGCGCTCCTCAGCGGCGGAATACCTCACCTTTGTGGCGGCAGGAGGTGCCTCGGAGAGCAGCGTGGAGATGCGTTACGAGGATGAGAACATTTGGCTGACGCAGCGCATGATGGCGGAGCTTTACGGGGTCTCTATCCCGGCCATCAACCAGCACTTGAAACGGATTTTCAGCGACAACGAGCTGGAGGAATCGGCAGTGATTAAGCAATACTTAACCACTGCCGCCGACGGCAAGGCCTATCAGACGAAGCACTACAGCTTGCAGGCGATCATCGCCGTCGGGTTCAAGATCGAGAACGAGCGGGCGGTGCAGTTCCGCAAATGGGCTAACCAGATCGTCAAGGACTACACCATCCAAGGTTGGACGATGGACTCCGATCGTCTCAAGCAAGGTGGGCTCCTGACCGACGAGTTTTTTGAGCGTCAGCTCGAAAAAATCCGCGAGATCAGGCTCTCAGAGCGCAAGTTCTACCAAAAGATCACAGACATATCACAGACATCTACTCCACAGCGCTGGACTACGACCCATCAGCAACTGCGACGAAGCGCTTCTTTGCCGCAGTTCAGAACAAGATGCACTACGCCGTGCATGGTCAGACAGCAGCCGAAGTGATCGTGGAGCGCGCCAATCATCAGAAGGAGAACATGGGGCTGACGAGCTGGGAAGCCGCCCCCAGAGGCAAAATTCAGCGTTACGATGTCTCCATCGCGAAGAACTACCTCTCAGAATCCGAGCTGGGGCAGATGCAGCGCATCGTCTCCGCATACCTCGACATGGCGGAGATGCAGGCGATGCGGAAGATCCCGATGACCATGGAAGACTGGGAAAAGCGATTGAGCGGATTCCTTCAACTGTGGGACCGCGAGATTCTTCAGGATGCGGGCCGGGTAAGCGCCGAACTGGCAAAAGCCTACGCTGAGAGTGAGTTTGAGAAATATCGCATCATGCAAGATCGCCTCTTTGAATCGGACTTTGACCGGATGCTCAAGCAACTGCCGCCGGAGGGTGACAGCCTCTGAGAGAAGGTAGAACCTCTACCATGACCACTCTCTCACCCGCCAATTTTCCCTACCCCATGAACCGTCGTCGCCTCCTCCAACTCGCCGCTCTCACTCCTCTCGGAGCCGCCACAGCCCACGCTGCTTATTCGCCACGCCCACGCGTGGGCAAAGCACACTTCACGCCGACGTTGAATGCGTATTCCTTCCTCGAACAGCTCAATGCCAATATCGCCGATCCACAAACGGGCATCGACCTCTTCGGCGTGTGCGATTTCTGCGTGAAGCATGACATCGAGGCCGTGGACCTCACCGGCTACTTTTTCCCCGGTTATCCGAATGCGCCGTCGGACGACTACATCGCCCGCATCAAGCGCTACACGCATGATCGCGGCATCACGATCAGTGGCACCGGTGTGAAAAACGACTTCGCCACGTCGGACAAGGCGGTGCGGGCCGAGGGCGTGGCTCTGACAAAGCTCTGGATTGAGGTCGCCGCGCGGCTCGGTGCGCCGGTGGTGCGCGTGTTTGCCGGTCCGCAGCAAAAGAATTCGAAGGACTGGCAGGGCGCTGCTGGAGGTGCTTCACGCGATGAGGTGGAGAAGTGGATGGCCGAGGCGCTGAGCGAGTGCGCCGAGCATGGCGAAAAACATGGCGTCATCGTCGCCGTGCAAAATCACGGCGACTTCCTCACTACCGGACCGGAGCACGTCAGTCTGCTGCAGCGCGTCGATCACGCCTGGTGCGGTGCGCTGGTGGACACCGGCAAGTATTTCACCGCCGACCCCTATGCCGACATCGCCCTGATGGTGCCGCACGCGGTGAACTGGCAGATCAAGGAAACGCTCGGCAGCAGCCTCAAAACCCCGCCCACCGACTACACGAAGATCGCCAAGATCATCCACGCTGGCGGCTATCGCGGCTTCGTGCCCATCGAAACCCTCTCCATGGGCCGCAAAGACTACGATCCTGCCTTCGAAGTCGTCAAAGTGCTCGCCGCGATGCGTGCGGCGATCGCGGAGTTGAAGTGACACGCCGTTTCCACATCCTCCATGCATCGTTTTGCTGCTCTGTTCTCTCGTTTATCCGGTTTCCGCCGCCGAGCCCTCCCTACACACTTTTTGCCGAAGTGATGCCGCCTTGGCGGTCCTGCCACCAAGCGCGCCAGCGCATCGACAGGTCTCTGCTGACTTTCTGTGCCTTTCCATATCTAACGCTGGCTGCGGATGGCAGCTGCCCTCGTGGGGTGACACGCGAGCAGACGTTGCCATGGTTGGGGTGCGTCAGCCCTGCGTGAAAATGTCCGTCAGGATTTATAGGATTGCTTTTTTTTCAGCTCTGGCCAATTCTCAAAACAATTCCAATTTTGGATCTCACCCTCGTCAGCCTCATGAAACTCACTCGTTCCCTGTTCTGCCTCTCGGTTCTCGCCGTTTTGTCTCTCTCTTCCTGCACAAGTGCAGATGGTGGATCATGGTGCCGCCGTGGGACACCTTGGCCGCCTTCTTCCAGCACGAACTCACCGAGTGGAGACGCCTCTCATATCCTGTCCGTGGGAAACAGGCCGATCCACGCCCATCGAATCGGCCTCGTCTCTCCCAACGCAGCTGACAGCTATGGCGGCTACGGTGGTGGCTTCAACAGCGGCTATGCCATCTACCCCATGCCCACCGAGCGGTATGGTGACTACTTCAATCCAGAAAACGACCTGAGTTTGGTCGGTCACGGCTGGGACCGCTACACCACCGTGTTCACCAACACTTCTCGTCCTGCGGCCAGCCAGCCTGCTCTCCAGGCGGCTCCGATGACTAACAGCAAGTAAGCAGACCCATTCATGAGCGGCGTTTCAGACGAGTGGTCTGAAACGCCGCTTTTTTGTCTTCAAATGCCAACGCTGTCACTCATAAAGGCGGAACAGGCCGCTATGGTCGAGATCACCGCAGCCTTTTTCGTGAACTAACTTCTCCCACTGGGCTAGCGAGTTTTTCAAGGTGGGTGAGTCGAGACCGACGGAGTCGGCAAGTTGGGACATGAGGCGCACATCCTTGAGCTGGAGTGTGGCGCGGCCGCCAGGGGCGAATTCGCGACGCACCATGCGGTCGCCGTGCAAATCGAGGATGCGGCTTTCGGCGAAGCCGCCGAGGAGCGCTTTGCGGACGAGCGCGGGATCGACGCCGGAGAGTTCAGCCATGCGCAGTGCCTGGGCGACGGCGTCGATGGTTTGGGCGACGATGAGCTGATTGGCGAGCTTGGCCACCTGCCCTGCCCCGCTGAGGCCGAGATGGGTGATGTTTTTGCCGACGACTTGGAAGATCGGCAAAGCGCGCTGGAAATTCGCCTCACTGCCGCCAGCCATGATGGTGAGTGTAGCGGCTTCGGCTCCGACCTGGCCGCCGGACACGGGCGCATCGACCCAGTTCACGCGATCGGCCCATTTTTTCGTCTCAGGCACGCCAGTGGTGCCGAAGTCGATGATGAGGGCGTCTTTGTGCAGTCCTTCGATCAAACCACCGGGGCCAAAGACGACGTTTTCGACGACATCGGTCATGGTGAGATTGATGCAAATGGCGCCAGGGCCGATTTCGCGGGAGAGTTCAGGCAAACTAGCGGCGCGACGCATCCCAAGTGCCACGGCGGCCTCGGCCGGCGCATCACTGCGATTCCAGACGACGACCTCCGCCCCCGCTTCGTGCAAATGACGCGCATTGGCCCGGCCCATGTTGCCGAGTCCGACGAATCCGATCTTGTGTCCTTTGAGTGGCTTGCTCATGTCTGGTGAACTCACATCAGGTAACCACCGATGGCAAACTCCTTCCCAATCCACGCATGAAAATCATCATCACCGGCGGCGGCGGCTTTCTTGGCTCCCAGCTTGCGCAGAAGCTCCTCGAACGCGGCACTTGGAACAGCCGGCCGATCACCGAGATGGTGCTGCTGGACGCGTTTTTCCGCGAAGAACCGACCGATGCGCGGGTGAAGCAGGTGAAGGGCGACATTGGCGACCGGGCGACGGTTTTGGCCACCACGGGCACTCAGTTCGATGTGATCTTCCATCTGGCCTCCATGGTGAGCGGGGAGTGCGAAGAACGCTTCGATGACGCGATGCGCGTGAACCTGGAGGGTGGTAGAAATGTGTTTGAGGCGGCACGGGCGGCGGAAGGACGGCCACGAGTCGTGTTTGCGAGCAGCGTGGCGTGCTACGGCGGCCTGGACATGTCGCAGATGATGTCAGACACCACCAAACAACTGCCGCAGACGACCTACGGCATGACGAAGGCGATGTGTGAGATGATGGTGAACGATCACACACGCAAAGGCCACTTCGACGGCCGCAGCGTGCGCCTGCCGACGGTGATCGTGCGCCCAGGCAAGCCTAACGCAGCTGCGTCGAGCTGGGCCAGCGGCATGTTTCGCGAACCGCTCAATGGCGAAGCCTGCCATCTGCCGATCCGCCGCGATCAACCGCATCCGATGACGGGCTATCGCACGGTGATCGAGTCGTTCATCGCTTTGAGCGAGGTGGAGGAGTCCAAACTCGGCAAAGATCGTGCCTATGTGCTTCCCGCGCATCGCGTGACGCCGCAGATCGCGGAGAAGGTGATCCAAGAGGTCGCCGCAGCACGAGGAATCAAGCTAGGATCGATTGTGGATGCGTTTGATGCGCGGATTCAAGGCATCGTGGATAACTGGCCGCAGCAGGTGGATGGCTCACGCGCTGTGGAGATCGGTCTGCCGCGCCCGCCGGAGCTGAAGGTGATCGTTGAGCAGTACGTTGAGGACTTTGGATCCAAGTCATCTTAGCAACGACGGTGGATGAGGCACTTGAAGGCGGTTCCTGCGCCTTCAGCGTCGAGAAGCTGTGATGAGGCATTGTGTGGCTGAAGAAATTCGGCCAGATTTTGCTGCGTGGTCGGCTCCAGGCCGAGTTCGAGTAGCCAGGCAGCGTAGTCGGTGAAATTGATGTCTGCAGTGATGTCCTGGCGGCCTGGGTTGGCGTAGAGGTCGGTGCCGGTGAGCCTTTGATGCAGCAGGTAGGCGCGCAGCGTGCCGTGCGGACGGCGATGGTAGAGCTGCGGAAAGTCATCGCCGTAGTCGATGCTGAGCATGGAGCCGCCTTTCCAATGCGGCGTCCAGTGGTGCAGCCAGTCGCGGATGCTGGGATGCAGCTCGCAGCGCTGACCGTCTTTGAAGGTGGTGTGACGCAGAGCACTGAAGTGCGCGGAATCGAGCTGATGCGGGTGTAGTTGCTCAGGCACCCAGACTTCGTGCCAGAGACCGTTTTGCCACTGCACGAGCGTGGCGGGGAAGGCATCGAGCAGTTCGTTGTGATAGATGAAGGCGTGACCTTCAGCGTGGGAGAGAGCGGATTCGAGGTCGTGGTGCCAGTGGGCTTTACTGCCGAGTTGCTTTTGCTGCTGTTCGCGCAGCACAGGGGAAGTCTCGACGATGTGGAAGGTGAACTGACGGCGCTGCCACCAGCCCAGGGCTTGCCGCACAGCGGCCATGAGCGAGCCATCGCCCGCGCCGACTTCGATGATGTGACGGATGCTCGGCTGCGCTTTTGACTCGGATTTGAGCCAGGCGGCCATGGCGCGTCCCAGGCAGGGGGAAAGCGTGGCGGACGTGGCGAAATCTCCGCGTGCGCCGACGCTGCGAATGTGCCGGGTGTAGTAGCCGCGTTCGGGATCGAACAGGGCACGGGCCATGAAGGTTGAGAATGGCTCGGCCATTTGAAGCGAATCGTTTCAGCGAAGTGCTGCAGAACCAGAGTTCCGCGCTCCGAAGCTGCGGATGATTTCATCCGCGATGATTTCAAGCCCCTCGCTCACGATGTGCTGTGGCTGCGAATAGGTGAGGCGCAGGCATTCGTGTGGGTGCCGCCACTCCTGGTCAATGCCGTAGGCGAAGTAGTGGCCGGGGATCCCGAGGACTTTGCGCTCTTTGAGGCGACGATAGAGTTCCTTCGCCGGAATGGGCAGGCCGTTGATCCACAACCAAAGGAAGAAGGCTCCTTCTTGCGTGTGTAGTGCCCACGGAACGCGGTCGCCAAGCGCATCGGCTAGCACGGATTTGGCGAAGTCGGAACGTTCGCGATAGAACGGGCGGATGACCTCAGGGCCGAGCTTGATGAGCGTGTCGTCCTTGAGCAGCGGCATGAGCAGCGCCTGGCCGAGGTTGCCATTTGCGAGGGAGACGATGGCATTCATGTTCGACAGCGCTTTCACGATGGGCGGATCGGCAACGATCATGGCGGTGCGAACTCCGGGAAGGCCGACCTTGCTCATGCTGATGCTGAAGATCATGCCGGGCTGCCATTTCGGCTGGAAGCCGTTGTGGATGACACCAGGAAACGGATGACCGTAGGCGTTGTCGATGATGAGCGGGATGCCATGCGCGTCGGCGAGCGTGTGGAGGCTGTCGAACTCGTTTTGAGTGAGGACGTTCCCGGTGGGATTCGTGGGGCACGAAACACACATGGCGGCGATGTCAGGCGTGATGCGCAGGCGGTCGAAATCGACGTGGTATTTGATCTCATGCGGCGCAGTTTCGACGATGCGCGGCAGGCAGGCGGTGAACTGGCCTTCAGTGAGCGACTGAGTGGCGTAGCCGATGTATTCGGGCAGCAGCGGGAAGAGAATGCGTCGCTTGGACGAACCGGTCTGGCCTGCGAGGAGATTGAAGAGCAAGAAGCAGGCGCTTTGGCTGCTGGGCATCACGGCGATGTTTGCGCTGGTGACGTTCCAACCGCACTCACGCTGGAGAAACGCGGCAAAGGCTTCACGAAAGAGCGGATTACCGCCTGGCGGGTCGTAATTGAGCAGGGTGCGGTCGATGCTGCCGTCATCGAGCATGGCGCGCATGCGCTCGCGCCAGAGCTGCTGCACCTGAGGAATGGCCGCAGGCTGGCCGCCACCAAGCATGCGCATGTCAGGGTGTGTGGTGAGCGCAGCTCCGCAGTCATCCATGAGTTCCTGGATACCGCTAGGCCCGGCAAGGCGCATGCCGATGTCTGAGAAGGTGGTGTGCATCAAGAGCCGACGGAGGTCTGCACCCAGTCGCGAATACTGAAGCTTGGCGCGGCTTTTTCAATCTGCCATCTGCCATCCGCATTGAGCCTGAAGCTACCGACCCAGCGCTGATGCCATTCCTCAGGCGCGATCATGCTGAGCTGGCGTTTGCCTTCGACCTCATAGAGATGGTACATCTCGCCGCAAATGGGCTCGAAGCCGAATTGGCTCTCGTAGATGAGCTTGTTCCAGTTGAAGGCGTCGATGACCTCCATGTAGCGCTCCTGAATTTCGACCATCTCCTGCTGCAGCTCACGCTCGACTCGGGAAACGCCGCGAGATTTGAAATTGGTGAGATCCTGCGGGATGATTTTGGCGGCGAGACGCGAAACGGGATACGGCAGGTAATTGCCGCGAGGCTCGGGGGCTTGCAGGGCTGCGTCGATAGGGTCCAAAACAGGGCTGATGTGGGTCATAGGATGTACGGGAGGAACGCAGGATCAAGATGGTGCTTTGATTTGAAAAGCGGCATCACGGGCTTACGATGTGAAATGAAGAACGTCTCAAAACTGTTGGGTGTCGCCTTGTTTTCAGCGCTGCTGGCGTCTTGTGCGTCGCGCACGATGGACAGCGTGCCCACCGCGCAGGAACTGGAAGCTTACGAACGAGTGATCAAATCCCGCATGCAGGGAGAATACGACGAGCTGGCACGCCTGCGTGCCCGGGGCGCAATCAGCCAGGCAGACTACGAGGAGCAGAAGCGCAAGCTGGACTCGAAGCTGGCGGAAAAGGTGAATGACGCGGCCTGGAACAAGCATTACTTGGCCGAATCCGAGCGCAAAGCCGATGGCGTACCGACGCCGGACGCGCCGGTGGCATTGAGTCCTGGCGCGATGGGGGGGGAATCTTTTTACCGGCCTTCCTACCAAAATTACGGGCAGGTCACAGGCATGAGCGGTGTCGGAGGGATGGGCAGCATGCGCGGGGCGAATGAGCAGATCAGCAACGCTCAAACCGTGCGCCAAGACGCGATGTCTGCCGGGGGGACTTTTTTGTCTAAGCCGCCACCGGGTTCGGTTTACGATGACGCTATGCGGTGATTGACGCTGCTGGACTTGTCCTCAGCCTTGGGAGCCTGGGCCTTTTCATTCCAATAACTTAAAAAGCGAAAAGCCCTGTGAGGATGACCCCCACAGGGCTTTTGTTGGCAGGTTACCCTGCCACATTGACCTCACAAAGAGGCCAACGAATTACTTCTTGGCAGCTTTCTTGGCAGCCTTCTTAGCAGCCTTCTTAGCAGGAGCCTTTGCGGCGGCTTTCTTAGCAGGAGCCTTTGCGGCGGCTTTCTTAGCAGGAGCCTTTGCGGCGGCTTTCTTGACGGCCTTTTTTGCAGCTTTCTTAGCCATAGTGTTTGTCCTCTGTTTGTTGTTGGTTGCGTTGTTGTTTTGTTTTGCCACAGACGCGCTTTTGACGGCACCTCCACGGACATTTTTTCCTGCGGAGACCGAAGCGGTCGCGCGCTTTTCTTCGATCGCAGCCTGCGCAGCGGCAAGGCGGGCGACGGGAACTCGGAAAGGACTGCAACTCACATAAGTGAGGCCCACACGGTGGCAGAATTTGACGCTGTCAGGATCACCGCCGTGCTCACCGCAGATACCGAGCTTGATGTCGGGCTTGGTCTTGCGGCCTTTGGCGATGGCGATCTCGATGAGCTGACCGACGCCGGTCTGGTCCAGAGTGGCGAAGGGGTTCTTCTTGAAGATCTCGTTCTCGGTGTAGGGCATCAGGAAGCTGCCCATGTCGTCACGGCTCATGCCGAGAGCGGTCTGGGTGAGATCGTTGGTGCCGAAGCTGAAGAACTGCGCCGTTTCGGCGATCTCATCAGCCGTCAGTGCTCCACGCGGCACTTCAATCATGGTGCCAACGAGATAATCGAGCTTCACTTTTTTCTCGCTCATCACTTCTTTCGCAACTTTATGCACGATTTCGACCTGGAGGTCGAGTTCTTTCTTAAAGCCGACGAGAGGAATCATGACCTCAGGCTTCACCTTGATCTTCTTCTTCAAAACATCCGCTGCCGCTTCGAAGATCGCACGCGCCTGCATTTCCGTGATCTCAGGATACGCGATGCCGAGGCGGCAGCCGCGATGTCCGAGCATCGGATTGAACTCGTGCAAGGCCTGCACGCGAGCGGTGACTTTTTCAACAGGGACGCCCATCTTCTTGGCAAGTTCTGCCTGGGACTTCTCGTCATGCGGAACGAACTCGTGAAGAGGAGGATCAAGCAGACGAATCGTCGCGGGCAGTCCTTTAAGAGCCGTGAAGATGCCAGTAAAGTCCTCACGTTGATACGGAAGGAGTTTCGCGATCGCGGCTTTGCGGTCGGTGAGGTTGTCCGCGAGGATCATCTCACGAACGGCGTCGATGCGGTCACCTTCAAAGAACATGTGTTCCGTGCGGGTGAGGCCGATGCCCTGCGCACCGAATGCGATGGCGTTCTGCGTCTGCTCAGGTGTGTCGGCGTTCGTGCGGACCTGAAGGCGGGTGGCCTTGGAGCACCAGCTCATGAGCTGGTTGAAGCTCTTGAACTTCTCAGTGCTCTGAGCTGCCTTGTCTCCGCTGATCATGCCGGTGATGATCTCGGAATGAGCGGTTTTGAGCTGGCCAGCGTAAACGATGCCGCTGGTGCCGTCGATGGAGAGATAGTCACCTTCATTGAAGGTCTGACCTGCAACGGTGACCGTCTTCTTGTCGTAGTTGATGTCGAGAGCAGCGGCACCGCAGATGCACACTTTACCCATCTGACGGGCAACAAGAGCCGCGTGGGAGGAAACGCCACCGCGCGCGGTGAGGATGCCTTCCGCAGCGATCATGCCACGAAGATCTTCAGGGCTGGTCTCATTGCGGACGAGGAGAACCTTCTCACCTTTTTGCTCGGCGATGACGGCACGGTCGGCGTTGAGGTAGATCTTGCCAGAAGCGGCACCAGGACCGGCTGGAAGACCCGAGGCGATGGCCTTGGCCTTCTTCACCTCGGCAAGGTCGAAGATCGGAGCGAGAAGTTGCTCGAGCTGATCGGCAGGATTGCGCAGCACGGCGGTCTCCCAGTCGATGAGCTTTTCCTTCACCATGTCGATGGAGAACTTCAGAGCGGCGGCTGCAGTGCGCTTGCCGTTGCGGGTCTGAAGCATGAACAGTTTGCCTTCCTGCACAGTGAACTCGATGTCCTGCACGTCTTTGAAATGCTTTTCAAGCGTCTGGCGAACTTTCATCAGCTCGGCATACGACTTCGGCATTTCCTTCTTCAACTGGGCCACTGGCTCAGGAGTGCGCACGCCAGCCACGACGTCTTCGCCTTGGGCGTTGATGAGGAACTCCCCGTAGAACTCGTTGACGCCGTTGGCAGGGTTACGCGTGAAGGCCACGCCGGAACCGGAAGTGTTGCCGGTATTGCCGAAGACCATTGCCTGCACATTCACGGCGGTGCCCCACTCGGCGGGGATGCCATATTTGCGGCGGTAAACGATCGCGCGATCGTTCATCCATGAACCAAACACAGCGCCAGCAGCGCCACGAAGCTGATCCCACGGATCACTTGGGAAATTCTTACCGCTGCGCTCTTTGACGAGCTGCTTGAAGCGTTTCACGAGATCCTGTTGGTCTTCGGCAGTGAGATCGCTGTCGAGGATGTCCTTGTGATACTTCTCGTGCTTGAACTCCTCAATGATGGTCTCGAAGGGCTCATGGTCTTCACCTTCGCGCTTCTGCACGCCCATGACGACGTCACCATACATCTGAACGAAACGGCGGTAGCAGTCCCAAGCGAAGCGCTCGTTGTTCGTCGCGGTCACGAGTGAGAGAACGGTCTGGTCATTGAGGCCAAGGTTCAAAATCGTGTCCATCATGCCGGGCATGGAGTCACGCGCGCCAGAGCGCACAGCGACGAGAAGTGGGAAGCCTTTGGCATCACCGAACTTGTAGCCCATGATCTTTTCCATGCTCTTGACCGCTGCTTCCATCTGCGCCTGAAGCGCGACAGGATAGGTCTTCTTGTTCTCGTAGAAATAGGTGCAGACCTCGGTGCTGATGGTAAACCCGGGAGGCACTGGGAGGCCGATGCGGCTCATCTCCGCGAGGTTGGCACCCTTGCCGCCCAACAATGCTTTCATGGAGCCGTCTCCGTCTGCTTTCCCTGCTCCGAAGGAATAGACATATTTCTTTTTATCTGCGCCGCTTTTGGTTGCTTGCTTTGCCATAGATTTTGCCGGTTGCTTGATTCGAACCGTGGTTGTGTGTGTGTTCAGTGAAGGATGGGACGCGGATTTATAGCGTTCGATTATATGATGCAAGCATTTGTTGACAATCAAAAGTTCGGAACCCAACCGCATGGCAAGTAAAGCGTGTCATGCGCTCTTGGAAAAGCTCACGCTGCATTCGTGAACAATGATGAAGATCACCTGTCCTGATGAGAGGTATTGACGTGAGTATTTAAAACCGATTAAATTCACACGCGTTGAATCTCACACAGTAAGCGCAAGAAAATCCATCCTCCAAAGAAGACCATGAAAACCAACCGCCCCATCACTTCATCCAGCCGCCAGGGCTTCACGCTCATTGAGCTGCTGGTCGTCATCGTCATCATCGGAATTCTCGCAAGCTTAGTGATGTCACAGGCCACCAAGATGATGGAAGACGCGCGCAGACTTCAGGTGCAAACCGTCATTAAAGATCTGCGCATCGCGATCGACAGCTATCAAGTCGATTACAACCGTTATCCGGTCGACTCCAGCATGCTGAGCGGTTCTGATGGTGAAGACGCTCCAGAATTTGAAACGGATGAAAACACCGGCCTCGTCAGCGCCTTGATGAGCACCGGTGGCAGCGCTGGCGGTGCCACCGGCGGAGGCGTCAATCTGAACCCCAGAGACATCAAGTATATCGACCTGCCTTTGGCCAAAAACGGGATGTTTGGACTCGTGGGTGCTGCCCCGCCCTACAAGCTCGTGGATCTCTGGGGGCAGACCTACCGCGTGTTGCTCGACACCAACGGTGACAAGCAAGTCATGAATCCCGACCTGAACAATTCCGATCCTAAAATCGCGCAAAACCCCAATGGCCCCCCACCCGAAAAACTCCCCACCGAAGTGGCCATCTACAGCATCGGTCAGGACAAAACGGCAAGCACCAAAGACGACATCGTCTCATGGCGCCAGAAGTAAGGCAGCTAAACCTCAGTGATTCAAAAAACGCGACATGTTTAATGTCGCGTTTTTTATGACTTCGCTCAGGTGTATTTCGCCAACAGCTCGCCCGCCCTCTCCGGAGCGACCTTTTCGTAAAAGTCGTCCTCCACCATGCAGACAGGGCCGAACCCACAACTCGCCAAACACTCGGCAAACTCGATGCTGTATTTTCCATCCTGACTCACCGCGATGGGATGATGATGGTCCGTATGAGAGCGGTCTATACCGGCTTTTTGGCAAAGAGACTCCATCAACTCGTAGCTACCGGCCATGGCGCAGGAGAGTGTGCGGCAGACGCGGATGTGGAACTTGCCGGGAGCAGTCTGGCGGAAGCCAGGGTAAAAAGTCACTACCTCAAGCACTTGAATCGGCTCCAAACCAAGCTTGGCGGCCACCCAGGCCACGGCTTCGTCACTGATGAAGCGAAAATGATGCTGCAGGAGATGCAGCAGCGGCAGCACCGCGCTGCGCTTCGATACGGGATAGTGCGAGATCGCCTCATCCATGCGTTTTTCCAACTCGGCTGGAACTTCAAAGGCCATGCGTGCGTGTTCGGGGAGAAAGTGGGTTGGAAATCAGCGGTCACACTCGCCCATCACGAAATCCAGGCTGCCGAGCACGGCAGGGATGTCGCTGAGCATGTGTCCAGGGATCAGTTTGGAAATGATGCTGAGATTCAGGAAGGAGGGGCTGCGAATTTTCAGACGATGGGGCACACCGCCGCCTGTGCTGTTGATGTAAAAGCCCAACTCACCCTTCGGATTCTCAGCAGAGAAATAAACCTCTCCCGCAGGCGCGTCGATGCCCTGGGTAGAAATGATGAAATGGTGGATGAGTTCCTCCATCTTCATCATCACTTTTTCTTTTTTGGGCAGCAGGCCTTTGGCGTCTGCCACATTGATCGGCCCGCCGGGTAGGTTTGTTAACACCTGACGCAGGATGCGCACGCTTTGACGCATTTCCTCCAGGCGCACGAGGTAGCGGTCATAGCAGTCGCCCTTTGTGCCTACGGGCACGTCGAACTCATACTTATCGTAGTCGAGATAAGGCCGGGCTTTGCGGATGTCATGCTCGACGCCTGATCCACGTAAATTGGGGCCCGTGATGCCATAGGCGATGGCCTCTTCCTTGGAGATCACGCCGACGTCTTGGGTGCGCTCCATGAAAATGCGGTTTCGAGAGAGCAGCTTGTCAACCTCATCAATCACCGGCTCCAGCTCGCTGAGGAAACGCTGCACGGAATGCACGAAGCCATCTGGCAAATCGCGGATCTGTCCACCCACGCGGGTGTAGCTCGTAGTGAAGCGTGCTCCAGTGAGCTGCTCGCAGAGATTGTAGATTTTTTCGCGCTCTGTGAAGGTGTAGAGGAAGACCGTCATAGCCCCCACATCCATCGCAAACACCCCGACTCCCAGCATGTGTGCGGAGATACGGGCCAGCTCGCAGCAAATCACACGGATCGCCCTGCCTCGCTCGGGAACTTCCCAGCCCATGAGTTTTTCCACGGCTAGGGCGTAGGCCACATTGTTCGCCAGCGGTGCCAAGTAATCGAGCCGGTCCGTGTAGGGCACGAACTGGTTGTAATGCATGTTCTCGGCGATTTTTTCGTCACCACGATGCAGGAAACCGACATCAGGATCGGCTTTGGTAATGATCTCGCCGTCCAGTTCAAGCACCAAGCGAAGCACACCATGCGTGGCCGGATGGCTTGGCCCCATGTTGAGCACCAATTTCTCGCCCACGATGTCCTGGGTCGTCTCTTCCACAGCTTCGAGATGCCGAGCCACCTTCGCGGCGGTATCCGGAGCTTCGTATTCTCGGGTGACGGTGGGCATGAAAAAAAGCGGGGCTGAACTCTGAGGTTAAACCTACCTATCTATGCTGCCCAAACAGCGGCAAGGCGATTTTGTGAAAAATTTCACAAGCGCCGCTTTGAAGGCCTCATTCAATCCACCCAAACACAAGGAAATAGACCGCTTGAAAAACTCAGGTCCCCAGCGGCTCTACATCGACGCCCACACCCACCGTGTGATGCCCGCCGCCAGTGATGATGCCACGCACGGGGCTGACGTCGGAGAAATCACGACCGTAGGCCACGGTGATGTGGTCGAGCGAGGTGAAGCAGTCATTGGTGGGATCGAAGTCCACCCAGCCAAACCTGGGGACAAAGCAGGAAGCCCAGGCATGCGAGGCATCCACGCCGACGAGGCGTGGTTTCCCCACAGGCGGGTGGGTGCGCAGGTAGCCGCTGATGTAGCGGGCAGGCAGGCCCATGGCACGCATGCTGGCGATGGCGAGATGCGCGAAGTCCTGGCAGACGCCACGTTTTTTTTCCAACACCTCAGCCAGTGGCGTGCTGACCGTGGTGGCCTTCGGATCGAATACGAACTCACGATGAATGCGTGAGCAGAGATCTGCGGCGGCGGTGAGAATTGGCCGACCGGGTTTGAAACTGGGCAGGGCGAAGTCACGCAGCGGCATCTCATGCACCAACAGCGGACTGCGGAAGACGAATTGGCAGGGGTCGAGCAGGTCGATCGGCACCGGATCACGAAACAGCGCGGCCACATCCTCCCAGGGAGGCGTTTGCGCCGGATCAGGCTGCAACACGGGAGCTAGGGCCACGAGACTGCGCGAGGTGACCTCGAACCGCCCGTGCAGCTTTTGAATGGAGAAGCAGGAGACTTGGTTGCCGAAGGAGTCTTTGTGCTCGGTGAGCAGATCAGGCTCGGGATCGAAGCTGAGGGTAAACTCCTTACAGCGCTGCGTTTCCGTGTCGCGCGGACGCAGCCGGGCTGCGTGATGCGAGACCGCCACCGGGGCGCTGTAGGAATAGGTGGTGCGATGAGTGATGCGGTAATTCATCGCGCGGGCGGCGGCGGTTCGGCGGCAGGGTCGGAATCGCTGCTGCTGATGGTGGAATGGGCGAAGTAAGCGGCGGTGAGCGCGTTGTTGAGCGCGGGCATGGCATCAATGAGCTGCCGAAGCAGCCTAGCGACCTGTGTTTGAGACCACTGGCCTGGCTCGACGCGGGCGAGTTCCGTGGGATCACACAATTGAAGGTTGGTGCTGTTTTCCAGCAACACGCGCATGGCCGGGGTGAGCACGGCGGAGCTTTGCTCACGCGGCAGGTGCTTGAACTGCTGGTCGATGCGCTCAAACTGGAAACGCAGGCCGCGCGGATTGAGTTCGTCCAGCATGAGCAGGTCATACACGGCAGCGAGTTGTGGCAGCAGGCTGTAGCGGTTGCGGTAGGTGATGGTGCTGTCGCCGACTTCGAGAATGGCCTCAAGCAGGCTTGGATTTTCTGCGTCTGCACTGCGCAGACCAGCCAGCAGCAGCTCGCAGATGTACACGGTGCGCTCGATACGGTGCCCCATGTCGAGGAACATCCAGCCTTGGGCGCGCGTCATGTTTTCCTTGGCCAGGCCGTGGAAGGAGGCCAGCTCGAGAATGATGCGGGTGAGGACATTCAGCGCGTCAGACATCGGCGTGATGCTGGGCGTGTTGTCATAGGTGTCCAGGGCATCACTGAGCAGGCTGATGACGCGCCAAGTGTCCACGGAGATGCGGTCACGCAGCAGGATGCCGATGCGTTGGATGTGAGAGACACTGGAGCGGATGCTGGCGGGATGATGCGCGTCGAAAATGGCCTCCAGGAGCCGGGCTTCGATCTGTTCTTGCTGGGAGGCCAGCACCGAGACGTCCGGCAGGTCTTCGAGCACGCCGAGGCTTTTCAGTGTTTCTAAAAGCGGCATCAGCAGCGGCGTCTCGCTCATGCCGCTTTCAGGCGAGCAGCGCAGCAGCGTGGAGCGCAACAGACGGGCGCTGGACTCCGCGCGCTCGGCGTAGCGGCCCAGCCAATACAAATGATTCGCCACACGGCTGCCGAGATTGTGGCCGACACGGCGCAGCTCGACCGGTGTGCGCGTGGTGGAGAGCAGCGTGACGTTTTCCACCGGCCCCTCGCTGAGAACCCAGGTATCCTTGCTGCTGCCGCCTTTTTGCATGGAGACCAGCGGGGAGTCCGTGCTGGCCGCGACGCGCGTCAAAGCGCCCGGCATAGCCATGTAGCCATCTTTCGTGGCCACGAGATAGACACGCACGCTGATCGGCTTGTGAACGAGCCTGCCGTCTTCCCAAGTCGGCGCGGTGGAGAAGGTCATCTTTTCCTGGGCGGCCCAGCGGTCCGGCGCAAAGCGTAGGCGCTCGATGAAGGCTGCACGTTCGGCGGCGGCGAGGTTCTCACCGAAATGAACCTCGCGACCGCGCACGCGGAAGGCGCTCTTGATGACGAGCTGGTCGATCCGTTGCTCCACCTGCCTTCGGGGCGTCTCCTGGCCGCACCACCACGTCGCCACGGAGGGCATGAGCAAGTTTTCACCAAGCAGTTTGCGGCACAGCCCGGGAAGGAAGGCCATCATCGCTGGTGCTTCGGCCAAGCCGGAGCCCATGGCGTTCGCCAGAGCCACGTTGCCAGCACGAACAGCGCGCACGAGGCCGGGCACGCCGAGCATGGAGTCGTTGCGCAGCTCCAGCGGATCGCAGAAATCGTCATCCACACGGCGCAGGATGACATCCACCGGCTCCAGGCCGCTGAGGGTCTTCAAATACACGCGGTCGTCGCGCACGGTGAGGTCTTCGCCCTCCACCAGCGTGTAACCGAGATAGCGGGCCAGGTAGGCCTGCTCGAAATACGTTTCATTGTACGGTCCCGGTGTCAGTAGCACCACACGCGGCTCTCCCGCCGGCCGTGGGGCCAAGGCGGCGAGGGACAACTGCATCTGGCGGAAAAATCCGGCCAGACGCCGCACCCGCGCGTCACGAAACACCTCCGGCAGCAGTCGGGATGTAATGAGGCGGTTTTCCAGCGCGTAACCCGCGCCCGTGGGAATCTGTGTCCGGTCTGCGATGACCCACCAACGACCGTCCTTGGCGCGAGCGATGTCGGCTCCATACACCTGGAGCGGCTTGGCGTTCGGAATCTTGATCCCGTGGCAGGGACGTAGATACGCTGGTTGCGCGAGCACCATCGCCGCCGGCATGTCACCTTTGCGGATCAGCAATTGCGGACCGTAGCTGTCGGTTAGGACTGCGTTGAGCAGCGTAGCGCGCTGGATGAGCGCCTTTTCGATGCCCGCCCACTCGACTGCCGAGATCACAAACGGCACCGGATCCATCTGCCAGGGCGTGTCCAAACCCTTGGCATCGTAAATGTTAAAAGTCACGCCGCGTTCGGCCAACAGACGGCGGCTGGTGTCAGACAGGCGTTTGACTCCGGCTGAGTCGCGGCGCTGCAGATCAGCGATGACCTGCTCATAATGCGGCCGCACCTTGCCGGAGGCATCCCTCAGCTCGTCGTAATGTCCAGCGGCCCCAGGAATGTCCGCACGTGGAGCCACAATCCGTGGAGCAGCGGCAGCGAGGGGTGTGGAGCTTTGGAATTGAGAAATCAAATCGCGGGGGCTGGGAGAAGGAAGCAGGGGAAGGCTGACAGTAGGAACCGTTTGACTTCACGCATCCCCTTTCTTGCGCAGCATGCGCAAAGGTCGTGCCAGGAATTTTCGCCCCCCGGATGAAAACGCGTTCATGATTTGGCACGGATCTGCGGATCAGTTCAAAATGGCCACTCGATCTCCGTCTCGCCGTGCATGATTTCAGCGAGGATGGGCACGTCGAGGAAGTGTTCGAGTGCCATGCGGTTGCTGATGCTGGCGGCGTCGCGCTCGTCTTTGACGTAGTTCAGAATGATCCCGGCGCAGGTCAAGCCGCGTGCTTGAATGTTACGGACGGTGAGAATGGTGTGGTTGAGGCAGCCGAGCTTGTTGTTCACGACGACGATGACGGGCAGCGCCAGCCGCTGCGCGAAGTCGGCCATCGTGGAAAACTCGTTCAGCGGCACTTCCCAGCCGCCCGCGCCTTCGATGAGGACGTGTTCGTGCTTTTCCGCGAGTTCATGGTAGCACGCGATGACTTCATTCAGTTCAAAGCGGCGGTTTTCCATCAAGGCGGCAGCATACGGCGCGGCGGGGACTTTGAACCACACGGGATTGACCTCCTCGACGGTCAAACCTTCGCTGCTGGCGTTGGCGAGATGAATCGCGTCGTCACGCTGACCGCAGACGAAGGGCTTGAAGCCGGCGACGCGTTTGCCAGCGCGTTTCAAAGCTTCCAGCAGCAGGCAGGTGACATAGGTCTTGCCTGCGTCGGTGTCGGTGCCGGTGATGAAGTAATGCATTTTGTTCTCTGTTCCCGGTTTGCGCCACCTCAATAGAGGACGGCGCACCGAGAACCAAGTTTATCCAATCTGCGCAAGGATGGCGGAAGCGATTTTGTCGGCCTGGGCTTCGAGGTATTCGACGTCACGGCCTTCCACGAGCAGGCGGATGAGTGATTCGGTGCCGGAGTAGCGCAGAAGCACGCGACCGTAGTCGCCGAGCTTCTTTTCGGTCTCCTTCATGATTTTTTGCGCCTCGACGAGTTCTTCAATGGGCGGCTTGGTGCGCACGCGGAGGTTGCGGGAACTCTGCGGGAATTTTTTCAGGCACTTGCGGAGCTGGCTGAGTGGCTCGCCGGTTTCCTTCATGATGCGCAGCACTTGCAGGCCAGCAATGAGGCCATCGCCAGTGGTAGCCCAGTCACCAAAGATGATGTGGCCGCTTTGTTCGCCGCCGAGGTTCAGGCCGCGTGAGCGCATTTCTTCAAGCACATAGCGATCACCGACACCGGTGCGGATGACGCGACCACCGAGGCGGGAGACGAGATCGTCGAGGCCGTAGTTGCTCATCACAGTGACGGCGAGGGTATTCTGCTTGAGCGTGCCTTTGCGCAGCATGGCTTCGGCGGCGATGGCCATGAGCTCGTCACCGTCGAGGGCGATGGCTTCCTCATCGCAGAGCGCGATGCGGTCCGCGTCGCCATCATGGGCGATGCCAGCCTGCGCCTGAGATTGACGCACGATGCGCTCGATCTCCTCGGCATGCGTGCAGCCGCACTCCTCGTTGATGTTGAAGCCGTCCGGCTCGGAATGAAACACCTGCACATCAGCTCCGAGCTGCTCCAAGGCGAGGGCGCTGGTGTAAGAGGAGGCACCATGGGCGTTATCGAGCGCGACGCGCATGCCGTCGAGACGCACGCCTTCCATGGAGGCGATGGCGTGCGCGACGTAGCGATCCACGCCATCGGCACGTTTGGTGATGCGGCCAATGCCACGGCCTTCGGGGCGTGGTGTGTCTTCATTGCCGAGGACGAGGCGCTCGATGGCGATCTCGGTCTTGTCATTGAGCTTGTGACCGTCGCCGTGGACGAATTTGACGCCGTTGTCTTTAAACGGGTTGTGGGAAGCGGAAATGATGACGCCAAAGCTCGCACGAAGCTGCGCACTGAGCATGGCCACGGCCGGGGTGGGAAGCTGGCCGACGAGAATGACATCGACTCCGGCGGAATTCAGGCCTGCGGCGAGCGCGGATTCCAGCATTTCTCCGGAAGCGCGGGTGTCGCGGCCCAGGACGACCTTTGGACGCTCCCCGCCCTCCGGTTTGCCGCCGAGTACGACGGCGGCGGCCTGCGCGAGGCGCATGACGAACTCAGGGGTCATGGGATGACGATTGGCCACGGCACGAACGCCGTCGGTG
This sequence comes from Verrucomicrobiaceae bacterium, assembly GCA_021298725.1. Taxonomy (GTDB): domain Bacteria; phylum Verrucomicrobiota; class Verrucomicrobiia; order Verrucomicrobiales; family Verrucomicrobiaceae; genus Prosthecobacter. The sequence goes on from JAJTDU010000003.1 coordinate 20,719, forward strand.
CCGAAGAATTGGCGCTTTTCAGACATAGGACGCGCGTTCTAGCGCAGGACATCCGAGGTGTCAAAGCCCGGCGGCACGGCTGAGTCCCGGGGCAGCCGGTGGCGGCGTCACCACCGGTTCGAGTTGTGAAGGAGCTTCAGCAGGAGGTGGGAGCACAGGCGCGAGCTGTGATGGCGCTGGAGAACTGGCGGGCGGCGTGATCCTCACAGGCGCCGGTGCCATGTAAGGCTGCGTGTAGCGCACATCCTGCGCCTTGATCATGAACCAGAACAAAAAGGCCAGCAGCAGAGAGATGATCTTTTCACGCCAGTTGCGGGTGATGAGTTGTTTAAGCTGATGTCCCCAATTCATGAGCGCCCTCCTTTTCGTGTTCCGCCGCCGCTTTCAATGCGGAGCCTTCGTTCAGGATCTCATTGATGCGCTGCCGAAGCTCCGCCGGTTCTAGGTCGTGCTCCAGTTTGCCCTGGTAGCAGATGGAAAGCGCACCGGTTTCTTCGGAAACCACGAGCGCAATGGCGTCTGTCTCCTCCGAAATGCCCATGCCTGCGCGATGGCGCAGGCCGATGGCGCGGTCCTGGATCTCACGCTGGCTCACGGGAAAGACGCAGCCTGCTGCGGAGATGCGGCCCTGGTCAATGATCGCTCCGCCGTCGTGCAGGGAGGTCTTGGGATGGAAAATCGTAGTGATCAGTTCCGGCGTGATGACGGCGTCGAGCTCCACGCCGGACTCGGAGTAGGGTTTCAGGTCGATGCCACGCTTCAGGGCAAACAACGCGCCGCAGCGGTGGGAGGAGAGCCGCTGCATGGCCTCCATCAGCACATCCAGCGCCTCAGGGTCGGGCCGGTTGAAGGAAAAAATGCGGCTGCTGCCCAGTTCGGCCAGCACGCGCCGCAATTCCGGCTGGAAGATGATGACGAGCGCGATGGCGAGGAAGACCGAAAAGCGCTGCAGTAGGCTGCTGATGACCGAAAGCTCCAGCAGCAAAGAGATGAGCGCTAGGCTCAGCAGCAGGACCATCAAGCCGGTCAAAATGCGCGCTCCACGTGTGGCACGGAAGAACAAATAACCATGATACGCCAGCGCGGCGAGGATGATGATCTCCACGCCGTCGCGCCAGTGCTCTGTCAAAAAGTCCCACATGCCTACGCTTCGTGCTGCTGAGCATGAACCATGGCACGGGCAGATTCGTTTCTCAAAAGAAGAATCGTTTGGGCGGAGGATTCACGCCGGTTAGGATAGAAATGCATGCCGCCACCCACCCAGCCAGCGCGTCCGACCCCGAAGCAGAGCGATCTGTTCGGTGTGGTGGAGCTTGCGGTGCCGTCTCAGGCTGGGACGCGCGTCGCACGGGTCCAGCTCGAAGGCGCCGCGGCGATGGAGCTGGATTACGCCATTCCAGATGAAATGGCGGCGAAAGTGGTCGTGGGATCACGCCTGATGGTGCCGCTGCAAAACCGCCGCATGAACGCGGTGGTGCTGGAACTGCTCGATGAGTCGCCACATCGCGGCAAGCTGAAGGAAATCGCGTCGATCATCGGCCAACGACCGATGTTCACTTCGGGACTGGTCAAACTGGCGCGGTGGATCGCCGAGTACTACGTCGTCTCGCGGCATCAGGTGCTGCGCACGATGCTGCCACAGGCGGTGCGGGACAAACCGGGCAGCTTCGTGATGGACAGCCATCTCAAACTCGTGAAAGAGCCTGCGCCCGCCGAGTTTGAGAAGCTCCGCAGCAAAGCGCCGATGCAGGCGCGTGTGTTGGACATCCTAAGCAGTTACAAAGGCGAGGCGACGCTGAGCCAGATCCGCCAGGACGTGCCGCGAGTGGCCACCATTCTCAAACCGTTGCTCAAAGCAGGCTGGATCACCCGCAGTGAGGTACGCGTGGAACGCGATCCGTTTCATGACGAGCAGTTCCTGCCCAGCCAGCCGCTGACGCTGACGGAGGAGCAGCAGGCAGCGTATGATCGCATTTTGAAGGTGATTGAATCACCCGAGAAGTCGAAGCCGATCCTGCTGCATGGCATCACCGGCAGTGGCAAGACGGAGGTATATTTGCAGGCGATTGCGCGTGTGATCGAGCGTGGCGGCACCGCTCTGGTGCTGGTGCCTGAAATTGCGCTGACGCCGCAGACGATTGAGCGCTTCAAGGCGCGTTTTTCTACGATCAAGGACCGCATCGCCGTGCTACACAGCAATTTAAGCGAAGGAGAACGCCACGACGAGTGGTTCAAGATTCACGAGGATCGCGCGGACATCGTGATCGGTGCACGCAGCGCCATTTTCGCACCGCTGGAGCGGCTGGGCATCATCATCGTCGATGAGGAGCATGAGCCTTCGTTCAAGCAGGACGAAACGCCGCGCTATCATGCACGGGATGTGGCCGTGGTGCGTGGCAGCCTGGAAAAATGCGTCGTTCTGCTCGGCAGCGCCACCCCGAGCCTGGAATCCTTCGAAAACGCCGCCAGCGGCAAGTACGAGCTGCTGCACCTGACGCAACGCACGGACGGGCGCACGCTGCCGCTGATCCGCATCGTCGATATGCGCATGGAGCGGCGCAAAGGCACGGGAACGAGCGTGGCGAACGCAGGAATCCTCTCCGAGAAGCTGCGGGCGGCGATCACGGCGCGCTTGGAGAAAAAAGAGCAGACGATCCTGTTTTTGAATCGTCGTGGCTTCAACACCTCGCTGACCTGCCTCGGCTGCGGCGAGACGGTGCAGTGCCAGGATTGCAGCATCCCGATGACGCTGCACAAGCACGAGAACCGACTCGTCTGCCACGTTTGCGGCTCCCGGCGGCTGCCGCCGTCGAAATGCCCTTCGTGCCATGAACCGGGTCTCAAATTCACCGGATTCGGCACCGAACGCGTCGAGGCAGTGGTGCGCGAGGTGTTTCCGCAAGCCCGAGTCGCCCGCGTGGACACGGACACCATCCAGCGCAAAAACCAGCTCCGCGACCTCCTGCGGGAGTTCCGGGCGCAGAAGATCGACCTCATGATCGGCACTCAGATGATCGCGAAAGGCCTCGATTTCCCAAATGTGACGCTGGTGGGTGTGCTGAATGCGGATCTGGCGCTGAATCTGCCAGATTTCCGAGCAGCAGAGCGCACGCTGCAACTTTTGGTGCAGGTGGCAGGCCGCGCTGGGCGTGGCGAGGTCAAAGGCGAGGTCGTGGTGCAAACCTATGCGCCGCACAGCCCGGCGGTGCAGTTTTCCCGCCACAACGATTTCGAAGGCTTCGCGCAGCAGGAGCTGGAGCAGCGCCGGGCCTTTCATTACCCGCCGTACACGCACGTCGTGCTGCTCGCCAGCCGGGGAAAACACGATGCGATGGCCGAATTTGCCCTGCAAACGCTGCATCGGAGACTGTTGGAGGGTTTGCCAGAGGGCGTGATCATGGGTGAACCCGCCCCCTGCGCGATGGCGAAGGCTCACGGGCAGTTCCGCTTCCAGCTTTTGCTGCGCGCTCCGAAGATCCGCCCGTTGTGCCGCCATATCCAGCAGGTGATCGCAGCCACGAAGCTGCCGGAAGACGTGATTGTGACCTGGGATGTCGATCCGGTCTCACTTTTGTGAATTGGGGAGAGTTGATGAAGAATCGAAGGGGACGTTGACATCATGCTTCCTGATTCAATATTCAGCTCTTCATGACGACTGCGCCGCGCACCTCCCGTTTTTGCCTTGGATGCCTAGCCATCCTGGCCTTTGCCCTCTCTGCGTGCTCAAGCGCAGTCAATGGGCCGGGAGGACGCATCAGCAAGGTGAAGTACATTCACGTGATGCCTGGCTACTCGCCTGAGACGATCGCACCCGACGTCCTGTTTGAGTACCAACGCCTCCTACGCGGCGCGGTGACTGCGGCAGATTACAGAGAAAGATATGGCCACTATTACACCGTGTTGTGGAAGGCGGCTGATCGTGATGCCGGGCCAGTGACCGTGCGCTTTGAATGTTTGCAGGCGCTCTCCGGCCTCCAAAAGCGTGTGCAGGAGCAGGTTGTCGATAACATCCGACGTGATAATGTTTCCAAGTTTCAGGTCACCGGCGAAGAATATTTAAAAAGCGGCCGTGTGACGGCGTGGCGCGTGAGCGTGCTGCGTGGCAACGAAGAGCTGGTCAGCCAGCAATCGGCGCTCTGGAACTAACTCTCGCAACGCATGACGCCCCCCACTCACATACTTGTCGGCACCATAGGACGCGTTTTTTGGATGAGGGTGGACGGACGAGGCACTTTCCAAAACAGCCTGCAGGCCAAGAAGGCGCTCCAGCGCGTGATGGGCCAGGGAGTGAAGGATTTCGTCGTCGATTTGGAGCGCTGCCCCATGATGGACTCGACTTTCCTGGGCATGCTGACCGGTGCGGCGCTCAACCTCCGCGAAGCAGGCGGTGGCACTCTCAGTGTGCTGAATGCGAACCAGCGCAACCTGCAACTGCTCACGAGCCTAGGACTGGATCACATCCTGGATCTGGACCAAGACGGACATCTTTGGACGGAGGAGCGCAGACAGGCCTGCGAGGCGCTTCAGCACTGCGGAGAGACCAATGAATGCAAAGAGGCGCAGACCGAGCATGTCCTCGCCGCGCATCTGGCCCTGGCAGGCGTCAGTGCCGCGAATGAGTGCCGCTTTCATGATGTGATCGAGTTTCTGGAAAAAGAGCTGGAGGAGCATGTCGTCGTCCAAGCCTGAAACGCCGCCGGAATGAGCCGGGAGCGTTGTTTGACACCATGACCACTTTCCTCCTTGTCCTGTGCGTGCTGTTGCTGACGGCAGGACTGATCTTGCTGGCCAAGGTCGCGCGCCAGCAGAAGGCGGCCCTGGCCGCTCTTCGCGCCGAGGAGGAAGCCATCGTGGCCGAGGAGCGGCGCATGTTCCATTACCTGCATGACTTGGGCGAGGCGACTTGGCGTGACGATCAGCAGGCATCCATGTACCGGCTCATCGTCGAGGGCGCGGTCCGTGTCACCCAGAGCACGGGTGGGGCGCTTTATTTGCTCGATGAGGCCACGCAGCGGCTGGTCCCGCGGCATTACTCGGATTTTTGTGCGCCCCTCATCTCTGTGCCCGAGCGTGTGCGGCAGCAGATGAATGAAAATCCCGCCGCGCTTTTGAGTACTCTGCGCATGCATGCCGTGGCGGCGGACGAGGGGCTGCTCGGCGATATTTACGACAGGCAAAAGACCGAACTGCTGCCAGACCTCGGCCTCGATGCGCGACTGGGCCCCAAACTGGTCACTTCGCAGCAAGGCGTCATCGCCATGATCGGCCCGCTGAGCTTTGGCACGCGCCGACTAGGCGTATTGGCTGTCACCGCACCCAAGGAGGGCCGCAACTACAACGCCAATGACTTCGAGGTCTTCAACTCGCTCATCGAGCAGTCTGCCTTCGCCTTGGCCAATGCGGCCGCGCACAAAGATGCCGCGAAAAACCGCATGGATCAGCAGGAACTGCTCAACGCCAGCCAGATTCAACAAGTGCTGCTGCCAGATCGCGATCCCGAGGTGCCAGGTTTCGTCATCGCGGGAAAAAACATCCCCGCGCGCACTCTCAGCGGGGATTATTTCGATTATTTGAAGCTGCCGAACGGTAAATTCGGCCTCGTGATCGCCGACGTTTCCGGCAAGGGTATCGGTGCCGCGATGATCACCGTCATGTGCCGCACGCTCATGCGCGCCAAGGCCCCAAACGCCGCCACCCCCAGCGCCGCGCTGGCCGCGGTGAACCGCCAGATCGCTCCAGACATCCGGGAGGACATGTTCATCACCATGTCTTACATTGTGGCGGAAAAAGACGGCTCGAAGCTCACTTTTGCTCGTGCTGGGCACAATGCCGCCCTCGTCTGGCGCAAGGCAGACGGACGGGTCGAATCGCTCCACCCACCCGGTCTCGGCGTCGGCATCGACAAAGGCGATGTCTTTGAGCGTGTGACCAAGGATCTCGAGTTTTCGATGCAGCCCGGTGACTGCCTGCTGCTCTACACCGACGGCGTGAACGAGGCGATGGACCCGAAGGGCATCGAATTCGGCGAGGAGCGCGTGCAGGACCGGCTGGCCAAATACGCCCCGCTGGGCCCCCGGGCGGTCATCGGCGGCATCATCTCCGACCTGGAGCTCTTTCTCAAAGGCCGACGCTCGCACGATGACATCACCTTGATTGCCATGCAGAAGACGGCATAGTCGCGCCCCTCCAAACCCCCGCGAATCATCCTATGACCGAGCCGAGTCCCGAAACGACCCAGCAAGCAAAGCCCGAAGACGTTGCCAATCCAGAAGCCGCCGCTCCTGTTGAGGAAACCGCGCCGCTTAACCCCATCACCGCGCTGACGCAGGAGGTAGACCGCTGGAAAGACCTCTCCTACCGCAGCCAGGCGGAGTTAGACAACTTCAGCAAACGTGCCGACCTCCTCCGCGCCCTCTTCCCCATCCTCGACAATTTCGACATGGGACTCGAAGCCGCCCGCGCCGAGTCAGAGAAATCCATGATTTTCATGGGCATGAGCATGGTCGGCCGCCAGCTCCACGATTTCCTGCGTGAAAGTGGCGTGCAGGAGATTGAGGCGCTGGGCAAGACTTTTGACCCCAACCTCCACGAAGCCGTCTCGCAGGAAACCAGCGCTGACATCGCCGAAGGCACCATCCTTCGAGTCACACGCCGTGGTTACAAGCTCAAGGACCGCATGCTCCGAGCCGCGAGTGTCATCGTTTCCAGCGGTCCAGCACCCACCCCTGAGGCGTAACCCTCTTTCATACCCTCATGGCAGACAAACGCGACTATTACGAAGTGCTCGGCGTCCCACGTGACGTCGCAGCCGAGGACTTGAAAAAAGCCTACCGCAAGCTCGCGGTGAAATTCCACCCGGACAAAAACCCGGATGACAAGAGCGCCGAAGGCAAGTTCAAGGAGGTCGGTGAAGCCTACGACGTGCTCAGCGACGAGCAAAAACGCGCCGCTTATGACCGCTACGGGCATGCCGCCTTCGCTGGTGGCATGGGCGGTCCCTCCGCCGGTGGCGGTGGCTTCCACGACCCCTTCGATGTGTTCCGCGACGTCTTCGGTGGCGGTGGTGGTGGTGGCATCTTCGAGCAGTTTTTCGGCGGCAGCGGAGGTGGCGGCGGAGGCCGTCGCCGCGACGGCCCACAGCGTGGCAATGATCTGCGCTACGGCATGGAGATTTCCCTCGAAGACGCCGCGCATGGCGTGGAGCGTGAGATCGAGTACGAGCGCAGCGCCTCCTGCAAGCCCTGCTCCGGTTCCGGTTCCGCCAGTGGCGGTGGTGGCAAAAAAGGCTGCCGCACCTGCGGTGGTGTTGGCCAAGTCATCAGCTCACGCGGCTTTTTCCAGATCCAGCAGACCTGCCCGGACTGCAACGGCAGCGGCGAGATGATCAGCGATCCCTGCCGCGTTTGCAGCGGCACTGGGCGCTCCAAAGAACGCACCAAGGTGCGCGTCAAGGTGCCTGCGGGCATTGAGGACGGCTCCCGCTTGCGCTCCACCGGAAATGGCGACCTCGGCGTCAAAAACGGCCCGCCAGGAGACCTTTACATCGTCATCCAGGTCAAGGCCCACGAGATCTTCGAGCGCGAGGGAGACGACCTGCACTGTGACCTGCCGCTCTCCTTTGCCATCGCTGCGCTCGGCGGTGAGATCACCGTGCCCACGATGGAGGCTAAGGCCGCCGTTAAAATCCCCGCCGGCACGCAAAACGGCACCACCTTCCGTCTGCGCGGCAAAGGCATGAAAGTTCTTGGCGAAGACCGCCATGGTGACCTCTACGTCCATGTCCAGATCGCCGTGCCGACGAAGCTCAACGGCGAGCAGCGCGAGAAACTCGACGTTTTCGCTCAGTCCCTCGGCGAGCAGTCCTCGCCGATGGAAGAAAGCTTCTTCGAGAAGGCGAAGAAATTCTTCCGCTGATCCAGCTCACTCCGCGTAGCGCAGGAAAGCCTTCCTGCGCTGCGTGAACTGCGCCAGCTCTTCGCTCCAACCCTCGATCACCTTTTTCCAAGACTCGCCCGCGCGGATCGCTTTCACGCTCTTGTCGTGGTTGAGCAGCGTGTTGACCTTCTCCAGCGCGAAGGACTTTGGATAGAGCCGCTGCAGCACGGTCGCGATAGCGAGGCCCGTTTCCACGGGCTGCAAAACATCACGATTTGTCATGGCGATGCGTACTCCGCCGCAGGCCACGCCTTGGAACACACTTGCCGTTGGTGTGAAGCGCACCGGTGTGAACCGTACACCGGGCAGACCAAGTTGGTTCAACTCATGCGCCAGCCGCAAATCGTTCACATAGGGCGCTCCCAGCACCTCAAAGGGCGAATCAGTGCCACGGCCAACACTGATGCTGAATTCGAGTAGTCCGATACCGGGATAAAGCTGCGCGGCATTCAAGGTGCGCATGTTTGGTGACGGATGGATCCATGGCAGGCCGGTTTGATCGAACAACATGCCTCGCCGCCAGCCTTCGACGGAAATCACCTTCAAATCGCAACCCTGGGCGCGTTCCGCGTTCATCATCGCCGCCAGTTCGCCCGCCGTCATGCCGTGGCGCAGCGGAATGGCATGCGTAGCCGTCTGCTTTTCCTCATCAAGCACCGCCGGACCTTCCACGGCGAGTCCGCCGATGGGATTCACACGGTCCAGGACATAAAACGCCTTCTTTGCCTTCGCCGCCGCCTCCATGCACAGCCGCAGGGTGCCGATGTAGGTGTAAAAGCGGCAGCCAATGTCCTGAATGTCAAAAACGAGCGCGTCGAGATCCGCAAGCTGTTCCGCCGAAGGGGCGCGACGCTCACCGTAGAGGCTCAGCACTGGCAAGCCGGTCTTTTTGTCCTTGGTGTCGCCAATCTTCTCCTGATCCAGCTCCCCACGGATGCCGTGCTCTGGGCTGAAGAGTTTCTTGAGCTTCACCTCGGGCGCGGCGGCCAGCAGGTCAATCGTGCTGCGCCGCTGCGCGTCGATGCCGGTCTGGTTCGTGATCAAACCGATCCGCAAGCCCTTCAACTCGGCAAACTTGCGGCGCACGAGCACGTCGATGCCGTTCAGCACCGTCGGCACCTCTTTTTCATCACGCGGCCAGGGTGGGCCGCCTGCCGTGAATCGCATTCCTTGTGCCACCGTCGTGCCGATCTCCTCATACAAGTCGCGCACGCTGCCCTGGCCGTCGGGATGCAGCCGGGAGCTCATGAAAATGACCAAGGTCTTGGTCTGCGGCTCGATCCACAGGCTCGTGCCGGTGAAACCTGTGTGACCGAACGATCCAAGCGGAAACCGCTTCCCACGCGGCCGGCTGAAGGCCGAATCGATGTCCCAGCCGAGTCCGCGCCGCTCAAACACCGTCGCGATGGTGTGCGGTGTTGTCATGAGCCTCACCGTTTCTGCTTTCAGCACGCCAGCGCCGTTGTTCAGGATCATCCGCGCATACTTCGCGAGATCGCCCGCCGTCGTGAACAAACCTGCGTGCCCCGTGACGCCGCCCATCTTGCGCGAGGTCGGATCATGCACCACGCCGCGCAGCATCACGCCGTCTTGATCCTTCTCCGTCGGCGCGATCCGCAGCTTCCAGTCTTCCGGCGGCAAAAAACGCGTGGAATCCATCTTCAGCGGCCCAAACACGTTCTTCGCCGCGAACTCGTTCAAAGCCGACCCACTCACGCGCCGCACGATTTCGCCGAGCAGAATGAAGTTGATGTCTGAGTAGCGGAAAAACCGGTCTGGCGGCCGTTCGGGCTCCAATTCGACCGCACATCGAATGCCCGTCTCATAGCCCGTCCACTCCGGCTCTTTCGGAATTCCCGACCTGAGGCCCGAAGTGTGTGTCAGCAGATGCCGCACCGTGATTCCTCCGCGAAATTCCGGAAGGTAGCGCCGCACCTCCGCCTCCAGCTCAATTTTGCCCTGCTCCATCAGGATCAAAACACTCGGCAACGTCGCCACCACCTTCGTCAGTGACGCCACGTCAAACACCGTATCCTCCGTCATCGCCTCCTTGGCTGGTGAAAGCGTTCTTTGGCCTTCCACGAGCGTCATCGTCTTCTCCCCGCTTTCCACATGCAGCACCGCCCCCGGCGGATTCCCCTTCGCCACCGCTCTGCGCACGACTTCGCGCACAGGATCAAACTCGTCCGCTTGGACGAGAGAGCAAAAAAACAAGAGTGGGAGCAGGCAGCGCATGGTGAACTTCATCCTGCCAAAAACGCCGCCGCGCTGGCGATTTCTTTTCTTCTGCCACCTAAGCGGAGGAAGTGATCTTGCAGCTTGATGTTATAACACGCGTGCGTACGCTCTGCTCATGCTCCTCGAACTCAAGCTCCGTAAAATTGGCAATTCCGTCGGTGTCATCCTGCCCAAGGAGGCGCTTTCTCATCTCCAAGCGGATGAAGGAGATGCCGTAACACTCACCGAGGGGACGGATGGACGGCTGCTGCTCTCTTCGCAGAAAACGGCGGTCAGCGAGCAAATGCGCATCGCCAAGGACATCATGCAGCGTTATCGCAACACCCTGCGGGAGCTTGCCAAATGAACACGGAGCCTGAATGGGTGCTGCGGGACACGGTGCTTCTTCTGCACGAGCAGTCGCTCGCCGAGCATGGCGGGACGGCAGGCATCAGGGATGAAGGACTGCTCGACTCCGCGCTCGGCAAGCCGATGAACTTGTTCGCCTACGGCGAGCCTGCCATCTATGACCTCGCAGCGAGCTATGTGTACGGCTTGGTGAAGAACCATCCCTTCCTGGACGGAAACAAGCGCACGGGTTTCGTGACGGGCGTGCTTTTCCTCGCTCTCAACGGTTATCGGCTCACAGCCGGCGAGGCGGATGCCGCCATCCGCACGCTTGCTCTCGCGGCGGGCGAGATGACGGAAAAAGCCTACGCCGCTTGGCTGGAGACGAACTCCACCAAGCCTGAGTGAGGACGCGTCCGCTTGGCAGTTTACTTCTTTTTCTTCTTGGCTGTCGGCTTGCCGGCCTTCGGGCTTTCGAAAGTCGGCGCGACGGTGCCTTTCTCCCATTCGGCGATGGCTGCGGTGAGATCCTTCACGACCTCAGGCTTCTCGGCGGCCAGATTCTTCGTTTCGCCGACATCAGCGGCCAGATCGTAGAGTTCGGCCGTTGTCTGGCCGAGGCGCACGAGCTTCATGCGGCCTCGGCGCACCGCGTTGTTGCCGCCAGGGCCGCCGGAGCGCCAGAACAGCAGCTCATGCGGTGCTGCACTCGTTTCGCCGGTCAGAAACGGCAGCAGATTCACGCCATCGAGGTTGTTGGGGGTGAGATCAGACGATTCTGCGGCGGCGAGCGAGGTCGGCAGGAAATCGAGGGCGATCACCGGTTGATCATAAACGCCTGGCTTGATCTTCACGGGCCAGCTCACGAGAAACGGCACACGCATGCCGCCTTCATACACCGCGCCCTTCGCGCCGCGCAGCGGTGAGTTATCGGTGAAGTTGGTGCCGCTCTTTCCAGCGAGATTCGGCCCGCCGTTGTCGCTGACGAAGTAGATCAGGGTATTCTCGCGTTGCTTGGTTTCATCCAGCTTTGCCATCACCCCGCCGATAGCTGCGTCCAGCGCACAAATCATCGCCGCGTAAGTGCGCCGGCTGGTGTTTTCGATGTGTTTAAGCTTTTCCAGCCACTCCTGCGGTGCCTGGAGCGGTGTGTGCGGCGCGTTGAAGGCCAGATAAAGCATCCAGGGTTTCCCGTCAGCGTGCCGCGCGACAAACGCCGCCGCTTCATCTCCAAACTGTTCGGTGAGGTATTTCGTCTGCGCCTCGTCCTTACCGTTGCGGTTCAGTGGGATCTGATATTCCGGGCCTCCTTTGTCGCCGGGGAAATACACATGGCCGCCGCCCAGTGCGCCGAAGTACTCGTCAAAGCCGCGCTTCATCGGATGAAACTGCGGATGCGCGCCGAGATGCCACTTGCCGACTGCGCCCGTGGCGTAACCCGCCTGCTGCATGAGCGCTGGAAAGGTCGTCTCACTCAGCGCAAGACCCGCCGTGGTGCTCTCCGGCAGCCATGCGGGATTGTTTTCATGCCCGAAGCGATGCTGGTAACGACCGGTCATCAAACCCGCCCGCGTCGGGCTGCAAAACGGATGTGAGACGTAGCCGTTCGTGCAGCGCAGGCTTTGGGCAGCCAGTTTGTCGAGATGTGGCGTCGGAATTTCTTTCGAGCCTTGGAATCCAACGTCGTTGTAGCCGAGATCGTCGGCCACAATGAGCAGCACATTTGGTTTGGCGGCCCAAACGGGCGCGGCAAGCAACAGGGAGGCGAAAAGAATGAGGAGGCGCATGAAGAAGCGCAGGAACGCTGATTCCAGTGGCATGTTTCAGTGCTGTGGTCTCGGCTGCGATCCGGTTCAAGGTTTCATCCGAGCCGCTGATCCAGCGTGAAGGGAAACTCGGGATTGGGCACCGCCGGAGCGACTTTCATCTTCCCAGGCGTGTGCCCGTGGCGGAAGAAGCGGGCGAGGCGGCGGCTTTCGGCCTCGTAGGCGTTCACCGGGAAGGTTTCATAGCTGCGACCGCCAGGATGCGCGACGTGGTAGGTGCAGCCGCCGAGGGAGCGCTGGTTCCACAGATCAACGAGATCAATGGTGAGCGGCGAATGCACGCCGACGGTGGGCTGCAAGCAGCTCGCCGGCTGCCAAGCGCGGTAACGCACACCAGCCACGTGCTCACCGTTCGTGCCGGTGGGATGCAGCGGCACGGTTTTGCCGTTGCAGGTGATGGCGTAACGGCCTTCGACGAGGCCCTGGGCCTTGATTTGGATGCGTTCGAGCGAGGAATCGACGAAGCGCACCGCACCACCGGCGCTGCCTTCTTCACCGAGCACATGCCAGGGCTCCAGCGCTTGGCGGATTTCGACGTGGACGTTGCGTGAGGACCAGTCGCCGCTAAGCGGGAAGCGGAACTCGTGATGCGGGGCGAACCACTCCGGCTTGAGCTCGTAACCGGCGCGGCGGGTTTCGTCGCACACGTCTTCAAAGTCGCTCCATGAGAAGTGCGGCAGCATCCAGCGGTCGTGGATGTCCGTTCCCCAGCGCACGAGCGGAGCTTCGTACGGCTCCTTCCAGAATCTTGCGATGAGCGTGCGCAGCATCAGCGCCTGCGCGAGGCTCATGCGCGCATGCGGCGGCATTTCAAAGGCGCGCATTTCCAGCAAGCCGAGACGGCCGGTGCTGCTGTCGGGCGAGTAGAGCTTGTCGATGCAGAATTCGGCGCGGTGCGTGTTGCCGGTCGAGTCGATGAGTAGGTTTCGATACAAGCGATCCACGAGCCATGGCGGCACATGGCCGGTTTGCTCGGCGGCTTTGAAGGCGACCTCCAGCTCGTAGAGCGAATCGTTGCGCGCTTCATCAATGCGCGGGCTCTGGCTCGTGGGGCCGACAAACAGGCCGCTGAACATGTAGGAGAGCGAGGGGTGATTCTGCCAGTAGCTCACGAGGCTACGCAGCAAGTCCGGACGACGCAGGAACGGACTGTCTTTGGGCGATTCCGCGCCCATGACGATGTGATTGCCACCGCCGGTGCCGGTGTGGCGGCCATCGACCATGAACTTCTCCGTGCCGAGGCGTGTCTGCCGCGCTTCCTCGTAGAGCGTCTCGGTGATGTTCACCATCTCGTCCCAGCTCTTCGCAGGATGCACGTTCACCTCAATGACGCCGGGGTCGGGCGTGATTTTCAGGGCATGAACACGTGGATCAAAGGGCGGCGCGTAGCCTTCGATGACGATCGGCTGGTCCAGGGCGAGCGCGACATCCTCCACCGCGCCGAGGCAGCCCAAATACTCCTCCAAGCTCTTGGTCGGCGGCATGAAGATGAAGAGCTTGCCATCGCGCGGCTGCACGCAGAGTGCGGTGCGCACGATGGTGTCGGCAGACTGCCCCAGAGCAGGCGGCTGCGCGGCGGGATCAATGAGCTGGGCGCGTTCTTCCTCGCTCAATTCCTCCAGACCGAGCGGGCCGCGACGTTGCGCGAGTTTTTTCCAAAACGAAGGCGGCACTCCGGCGATGCCGCGAACAAATTGCTGACGCGATGGCAGGGGATCGCGATCCTCCAGCGGATCGAGTTCGTGATGATAGGGATAGTCGGTGGATTTGACCCAGGGCTGTGAATCGAGCGGCAGCCGCAGGCCGATGGGTGAATCCCCCGGCACGAGGTAGCAGCGCTCGGCACGCAGGAACCACGGACCAGTCCCCCAGCCATCTTCCACGGGTTGGAGCGGCAGCACATGGCCGATGATTTTGTCGAGGCCCTGCTCGAAAACTTTGGCCAGGCGCTCGCGCTCCTCCTTCTCCTTGAGGTTCGATTTATGGGGATCGACGTTCACCGGGAGCTTCCGCTCACGCCAGAGGTAGTAGAAGGCGTCTTCATACGTCGGCATGATCCATTTCCCGCCGCAGCCGAGGCGCTCGGCCAGCGCGTGAATGAATCGCGCGGAGTGGGTTTCATTCACGCCGTAATCGGCCTGCATGTCGGCAAACAGATGTGGATGCGCCCACACGGGCTGGCCGTCTTTGCGCCAGTAGCAGCCGTAGGACCAGCGCGGCAGCGACTCGCCGGGATACCATTTACCCTGTCCATAGTGAAGGAAGGCACCAGGGGCGAAGCGGTTCTTTAAACGCTTCATCAGTTCGTCAGAAAGACGGGCCTTCATCGGTCCTACCGCCGTTGTGTTCCACTCAGGGCCTTCCATGTCGTCGATGGAGACGAAGGTCGGTTCACCGCCCATGGTGAGGCGGATGTCGGCGGCCTTGATTTCCTTATCCAAAGCATGGCCGAGTGCGGCGATCTCTGCCCACTGCTCCTCGGTGTAAGGCTTGGTGACACGGGGCGACTCGAAGATGCGCTCCACCTTCATGTCGAACTCGAACTCTGTTTCGCATGGCTCCACCAAGCCACTGATCGGTGCCGCACTGCCGGGGTCAGGTGTCGCCGCGAGCGGGATGTGGCCTTCACCGGCCAGCAGGCCAGAGGTCGGGTCAAATCCGATCCAGCCGGCACCTGGCAGATACACCTCGCACCAAGCGTGCAGATCCGTGAAATCAACCTCCGTGCCGCTGGGGCCGTCCAGGGACTTCACGTCTGCTTTGAGCTGAATCAGGTAGCCGCTAACGAAACGGGACGCGATGCCGAGCCGACGCATGACCTGCACCATCAGCCACGCGGAGTCACGGCACGAGCCGCTGCCCTTCGTCAGAGACTCGTCAGGCGTCTGCACCCCCGGTTCCAGGCGAATGGTGTAGCTGATGTCTTGCCAGATGCGCTGATTGATCGCCACCAACACATCGATCGTGCGCGGCGGCCACGGCTTCATCGCCAGCAGATCCTTTTCGATCGCGGAGTAGTATTCCGTGAATTTGGGCGTCAGATCGAGGCACTTCAAAAACGGGGCCAATTCGTGGTCCAGGGTAGCATCGTAGTCGAAAGGGAAATGCTCCGCGTCGGGCTCCAGGAAGAAGTCGAATGGATTGAGAACCGACATCTCGGCCACCACATCGACCTCGACGGTGAATTCCTTGGTTTTCTCCTCAAAGACGAGGCGGGCGAGGTAGTTTGACTGCGGGTCCTGCTGCCAATTGATGAAATGCTTCTCGGGCGTCACCTTCAGCGAGTAGCTCAGGATACGTGTGCGCGAATAAGGCGCGGGCCTCAGCCGGACCACCTGCGGACCCAGGGCGATGGGGCGTTCGTACCGGTAGCTGGTGCGGTGGTGAAGGGCGACGTGGATGGACATGCGGGGGCTGGTGCGGGCAGGAACTTAATGCCTGCTGGGGTCTAACTAGCAAGTTCACGGCCAATCTTGGATTTCGGCATGGAAAAACGGCTCTCATACCTTGCCACCCCTCGATTTCGCGAGACTATGCGCCCGCATTTCCCAACCCCAACCATGCCCAAGAAACCAACCACCCCATCCACGATCCGCCACATCAAAAAATTGATGGTCGCGAACCGCTCTGAAATCGCCATCCGCGTGATGCGGGCGGCTACAGAACTTGGGCTGAAAACGGTGGGCATTTATGCGCAGGAGGACCGCTTTTGCCCGCATCGCTTCAAAGCGGATGAGGCTTACGAATTGAACAAGGACAAAGGGCCGCTTGGAGCTTATCTGGACATCGAAGGCATCGTGACTTTGGCGAAGGAAAAGGGCGTGGATGCGATTCATCCCGGTTACGGCTTCCTGTCGGAGAATCCCAAGTTTGCGCAGGCTTGTGCGGACGCGGGGATCATCTTCGTCGGACCTGAGGCGAAGATCCTCGACATGATGGGCGATAAAACGGCGGCACGCGAAGTGGCACGCCGGATCAAGGTGCCGATCCTCGAAGGCACGGATGAGCCGGTGAGTGATCGCAAGGAAGCGATCGCTGCGGCGAAGAAGATTGGCTTTCCGCTGATCATCAAGGCGGCCTTCGGGGGTGGTGGTCGTGGCATGCGCATCGTGCGTGAGGCCAAAGAGAAGTGCAGATTTTGGCCGATAAACACGGCACGGTGCTCCATTTGCACGAACGCGACTGCTCCGTGCAGCGTCGCCATCAGAAGGTCATCGAGCAAGCGCCGAGCTATGGCGTGAAGCAGGAGATCATTGATGGTCTTTGCGATGCAGCGGTCAAACTGGCCCGTGAAGTGAACTACACGCACGCTGGCACCGTCGAGTTCCTGGTCGATCACGAATCGGGTGAGTGGTATTTCATCGAGATGAATCCACGCATTCAAGTGGAGCACACGGTGACCGAAGAGATCACTGGCATCGACATCGTGCGCAGCCAGATTTTGATCGCTCAAGGCCATGCGATGCACGCGGAGCCTCTGGCGCTGCCTGCACAGGACAAGATCGAGAAGAGCGGTTTCGCGATTCAGTGCCGCATCACCACCGAAGACCCCGAGAACGGCTTCACGCCGGACTTTGGCAAAATTTTGACCTACCGCAGCGCCGGTGGCTTCGGCATCCGACTCGATGGCGCTCTCGGCGCCACCAACGCGGTCATCACGCCGTATTACGACTCCATGCTGGTGAAGATGACCGTCTTTGCCCGCACCTACCAGCAGGCGCTGGACCGCATGGATCGCGGCCTGCGTGAGTTCCGCATCCGCGGCGTGAAGACGAACATCCCGTTCCTCATGAACGTGGTGCATCACCCCGAGTTCATGGCGGGTCAGGCCACGACGCGCTTCATCGACAACAATCCCGATTTGCTCAAGTTCGTCGCCCGCAAAGACCGTGCGTCGAAGCTGCTCAGTTACCTCGCCGACACCATCGTGAACGGCAATCCGCATGCGAAGGGCCACAAGATCGACAAAGCCTTCACCGCACCGCCCATTCCGAAGAGCGATCACCGCGTCGAGCCTGCCAAAGGCACGAAGCAACTGCTCACTGAGATGGGGCCGGAGAAGTTCTGCAAAGACTGGGTCGCCAAGCAGAAGCGTCTGCTCATCACCGACACCACGATGCGTGATGCGCATCAGTCGCTGCTCGCCACCCGCATGCGCACCTTTGACATGCTGGCTGTGGCCGATGCCGTGGCACGTCGCACGCCGAACCTTTTCTCTCTCGAAATGTGGGGCGGTGCCACCTTTGACGTGAGCATGCGCTTCCTGCGCGAAGATCCGTGGGAGCGCCTGCGGCAGATCCGCGCCAAGGTGCCGAACATCCTGCTCCAGATGCTCTTCCGCGGCTCGAACGCCGTCGGCTACACGAACTACCCGGACAATGTGGTGAAGGGCTTCATCAAACATGCCGCCGAGAATGGCATGGACATCTTCCGCATCTTTGACTCGCTGAATTATCTGCCCAACCTCAAAGCTGCCATGCAGGCTGTGCGTGAAGACACCACCAGCATCTGCGAAGGCACCCTCTGCTACACCGGCGACATCCTCGATCCGAAACGCGACAAGTATGATCTCCAATACTACGTCCGCCTCGCCAAGGAGCTGGAGAAGATGGGTGCGCACATGCTTTGCATCAAAGACATGGCGGGTCTTGTGCGTCCCTTTGCCGCGAAGAAGCTCGTGAAGGCCCTCAAAGATGAAGTCGGCATCCCGATTCACTTCCACACGCATGACACCAGCGGCGTGAACGCCTCCAGCTATCTCGAAGCCGCCATCGCCGGTGTCGATGCGGTCGATGCCGCCATCGGCTCCATGTCAGGCGGCACTTCGCAGCCGAACCTGAACTCCATCGTCGCCGCTTTGCAAAACACGCCGCGAGACACCGGCCTCGACAGCGAAGCCTTGCAGGAATTCAGCGACTACTGGGCTGCCGTCCGGGCTTTCTACAAGCCCTTCGACACCGCCGAACCCTACGGCACCGCCGAAGTCTATCTCCACGAGATGCCCGGCGGCCAATACACCAACTTGAAGGAGCAGGCCATCGGTATGGGCCTCGGCCCGCGCTGGCCCGAGATCGCCCACGCTTACGCCGAGGTGAACCAGCTCTGCGGAGACATCGTCAAGGTCACGCCATCCAGCAAAGTCGTCGGCGATCTCGCCATCGAGTGCGTCGCCCGTGGCGTGAAGCCCACCGACATCTTCAACCTCACTGGCACGAAGTGGAGCAAGGACGTCACCAGCATGTTCGAAGGCTGGCTCGGCGAGCCTTTCTACGGCATGGAGGCCAACAAGGCCGCCGACAGCCGCAAAAAGTGGAACAAGCTCGCGGATGCCATCGTCGGCAAAGGTGGCAAGCGCATCAAAGGCCGCCCCGGCACTCACGCCGCGAAGATCAACCTCGCTGACGTCCGTGCTGAGCTGGAGCAGAAGCTCAAGAAGAAGCCCACCGAAGACGATGTGTGGAGCTACCTCATGTATCCTGATGTCTTCCTGAAGTTCGCCGACTTCCGCAAAACTTACGGCGACGTCGCCGCGCTGCCCACGCCCGCCTATTACTACGGCCTGCAGGACAAAGAAGAGATCCACATCAGCCTCGAAGAAGGCAAAACGCTCTTCGTCCGCCTCCTCAACATGACCGAGGCCGACTCCAACGGCCAGCAGACCGCCATCTTCGAGCTCAACGGCTACCCACGCCACACCACGGTCACCAACAAGCTGCTCGCCAAAAACGCCATCACCAAAACCAAAGCTGATCCCGCCGACGCCACCCAAGTCGGCGCCCCCATGCCCGGCATGGTTGCCAGCATCGCCGTCAGCGTCGGTCAAAAGGTCAAAGAAGGTGACACCATCGCCACCCTCGAAGCCATGAAGATGTTCGCCGCCGTCGCCTCCCCCGGAGCCGGCACCGTCAGCGAGATCTGCATCAAGATCGGCGAAAGCGTCGAGAGCAAGGACTTGCTGGTGAGGCTGGTGAAATGATCCCCATGCCATGATTCGAGCCGTCCTCGACACGAATGTCTTTCTGTCCGCGCTTCGTTCGCAGGACGGAGCCTCATTTCAAATCGTGGACAGGCTTGAGCGTGGTGAGTTCACTCGGGTGCTCAGTCAGACCGTTTTAGCAGAGTATGATGAAGTATTGAACCGCGGCCAAGAAGGAGCGTACCTCGGTCGATCAAATGGTCGCCTGGGCGGCATGCGTGCCCTACTCGATATGGTTCCGCACGCTCCGCCAATGTCAGGAGATGAGCCATAACTAACCAGCCATATCACCTGCTTTCCCTAAACCTCACCCGGCGACGGCATCGTCAGCGAAATCTGCGTCGAGAACAAGGATCTGGTGGTGAGACTGGTGCAGTAGCCTCTCCAGTCAGACTGACAAGTCTTCACCATACGCCATAGGTCAGGTGGGGCCGGAAAACACAAGACGCTGACCGTTCATGTCATTGCTTGGACCGAGACGCTTGCCATGACCCCTTGGAAGAGCCTTCGCGCCCGGCCGCGACATGCCCGAAGTATTCGCCAGTCATTTCATCCCCAGGAGTGCCGAGCGTTAGGGAGCACTCTCCTGGGACGCTGCGAACCTTGAGTGCGCCTCGGCTATTTTGCCGACACGACCGCAGGAGAGGCGGTCAGCACCTTTTGCAGGGGCTTGGGATAGACGCCGAGGATGAGGATGATCAAGACGAGGACACCGGCGACGGCTTTGGAGGCGGTGCTGAGGGTCAGGGCGGTGGTTTCGACGCCTTCAGTGGTGTACATCGCGAGGATGGTCTTGAAGTAGTAGTAGAAACCGGCGGCGGCGGCGATGACAGCGCAACTCAGAGCGCCCCAGTAGCCATGGTCGGCGAGGCCGAGGAAGACGAACAGCTTACCGATGAACCCAGCGGTGAGCGGCAGTCCGGCAAGGGAGGCGAAGGAGATCGTCATGAACAAAGCCAGCGTCGGATTGCGCTTGGCGAGGCCGGTGAAGTCCTTGATGTCCTCGCCAAGGCCGTTGGCACGCATGAGACCAAGGCC
Source organism: Verrucomicrobiaceae bacterium (assembly GCA_021298725.1). Taxonomy (GTDB): domain Bacteria; phylum Verrucomicrobiota; class Verrucomicrobiia; order Verrucomicrobiales; family Verrucomicrobiaceae; genus Prosthecobacter. The sequence continues at coordinate 41,059 of JAJTDU010000003.1, forward strand.
GAGGAAGCCGAGGACAGTCATGGGCAGGTAGGTGGCAAGGTAGAAGGCGACGATGCCGCCAGAGGAGAGTTCAAAGCGGGCGGTTTCGCTGCAGGCGAGGGCGAGAAGCAAGTAGCCGGCATGCGAGATGCTGGAATAAGCCAGCAGGCGCTTCACGCTGGTCTGGAACATGGCGGGCAGACTGCCCAGCAGCACGGTGAGTGAGCCGATGACGAGCAGGAAGGCCTGAACCTCGGTGCTGATGATCGAACCGGTGGCGAGGAAGGCCTCCAACGCGCGAGTGAGGACGACAAATCCGGCAGCTTTCGAACCAACAGAGAGGAAGGCGGTGACAGGAGTCGGAGCGCCTTGATACACATCCGGCACCCACATGTGGAAGGGCGCGGCGGCGACCTTGAAACCGAGGCCGCAGAGAATGAGCGCCGCACCAAAGAGCGCGGTGGATTTGCTGGTGGCCGGGTTGGCGAGCGCCTTACCAATGCCCTCAAAGCTCATCGTTCCGGTGGCTCCGTAGATCCAGGCGATGCCATAGACAAGGATGCCGGTCGAGAGTGCACCGAGAATGAGGTATTTGACGCCCGCTTCGAGACTGAAGGCGCTTTTGCGGGCGAAGGCGACAAGGACGTAGAAACTGACGGTGACGAGTTCGAGCGCGACGAAGACGGTGACCAAATCACGCGCGGAGGCCATCCACATCATGCCGGAGCAGACGATGAGCGGCAGGCTGAACATCTCAGCCAGTTTGCCATCGACGGTAAAGCGCGTGAGGTAGGGCGCGCACTCAAGCGTGAGCCAGAGCACGAGCAGCGTGATGACGATGGCGAAGCCTTTGTAGAACAACGCGAGCGTATCGAGCTGATGCCAGGGCTGCATGAAGCTAGGCAGCGGGGCTCCGCAAAACGGCAGCAGCACGAGCGCGAACGCGGTGCCGGCAATGGCAGTAAGGCCGAGGGTGCGGCGGGAGATGTCTGGCTTGAAGGCCTCGACGAGCAAAAGAACAAGCCCGAGGAGGGCGAGACCGGCTTCGATGGTGAAAACGCTCATGGCAGGGGCTTACAGCGCGGATTTCATGAGGTTAAGCAGCAGCCAGGGGCAGCAGCCGGTGACGAGCAGGGTGGCGGCGAGCAGGATGAAGGGCAGACGCTGCGAGAAAACGGGGTCGGTCATGAACAAGCCAGTGTTGGCGCTGCCATGGAAGATATTGCGGTAGGCGCGCAGCATGTAAACGGCGCTCATCACAACGCCCCAGAGCGCGAGGATTACGGTCCAGTGCAGATTGGAAAGCTCTCCTGCCTTGAACTCAGTGAAACTGCCCGCAAAGACCATGACCTCTCCCGCGAAGTTGGCGAGACCCGGCAGACCGATGCTGGCGAAGGCTCCGAAGGCGAATAAAACGGTGAAAGCAGGCGCGTGGGTGGCAAGACCGCCGAGCTTATTGTATTCCAAGGTGCCAAGCTGGTTGCGCATCCGACCACAGAGGCCAAACAGCAGCGCGATGGACACACCATGCGCAAACATCAGCAGAACCGCGCCTTTGAGCGCGATCTCGGTGCCAGCGGCGAGGCCGAGGAAGATGTAGCCCATGTGCATCACACTGGAATTAGCAAGCGTGTCATCCAGGCGGTTCGCATGGATGGTGACGAGGCCCATGACGAGGATGTTGCCCAGCAGCATGAGCAGCAGCGCGTTTTGCACCCACTCGACCTGAGCTCCTTGAGGCAGCAGTGGCAAAGCGATGCGAATGAGGCCGTAGAGGCCGAATTTCTTCAATACGCCGGAGTGCAGCATGGCAACCGGAGTCGGTGCGGTGGCATAGGCTGGGGCAGCCCAGCTATGGAAGGGGAAGAGGCTGACGAGCGTGCCAAAACCAAGCAGCAGCACGAAGAAAATCTGCGCCTGCTTGGCCACCGGTAGCGGCGTGAGCTGGGCTTGGTTGCGCAACGCTTCGAGGTCAAAAGTGAGCTTGGAACCGCCGCTGAACTCCAACACGACCCAGGCGAGACCGGCGAGCAGCACCAAACTGCCCGCACCAAGGTAAATCGTGGCTTTCCAGGCGACGGCCTTGCGCTGCGCGGCATCCGCACGGCCGTGAAGCGCGATCATGAGGAAGGTCGGGATCAACGCCAGCTCATGGAAGGCGTAGATGAAGAAAACGTCCGTGGTGAGAAACGCGCCCATCGCACCGCCGCCGATCAGCAGCGAGGAGATGTAGAAAATATTGGGCCGGTCCTCGATCTGCCACACAGCGGCCAGCATCACCAGCGAGGTGAGTAGGGCGAGGGTGAGCGAGACACCATCCGCGCCGACGGCGAAGCTGATGGCCGGATTTTCGAGCACCACGCGGGCGTTGGTGAAGGCGAGTCCCGCAGGTTTGGCGGCATACTGCACGCTGGCGTAGAGCACGAGCGCTAGATTGACGAACGTGGCCCCGAGGGAGGCGGCACGGGCGGGCGCACCGAGCCAGACCGCGAGGGCGGCCAGCAGCGGGAGTGCGATGATGATTTCAAGAACGCTCATTCAATTTTTCCATCAATGGCCAAGGCGGGGCAGCACAAATACGACAAGATAAACCACGGCGATGACGCCGCCGCCGAGCAGGAAGGTGTAGCCTTGCAGATGACCGCCTTGCAGCATGCGGGTGGCGGCTCCGAGACGGGCGATGATCGCCGCAGGCAGGCGGGCGACGATGCCATCGACAAACACACGCTCAAGCGCGGTGACGATCCACGCCAAGCCGTCCTGGCAGACGCGGACGATCACGGTGTAGATCTCGTCGAAATAGAACTTGTTAGCGAAGAGCTTGATGCTGATTGGGTCCTTATCCTTGCCGCGGTAGAGATAGATGGCAGCGCCTGCTCCCAGGATGAGGGCGGCGAGCGAGGCGAACAGCACGGTCTGATGGCCTTCAACGTGCGGCGGTTTCATGGCTTGCAACGGCGCGGCGAGCACGTCGTAGCCGGAGAGCACGGAGAAGATCGACAAAATCGCCAGCGGCAGGATCATGACCATCGGGGCTTCAGTGGCGTGATGCGCGGAATCGGTGCGGGGTTTGCCAAAGAAGGCCACAATGAGCAGTCGCGTCATGTAAAACGCCGTCAGTGCTGCCGTGGCCGCTCCAGCGAGGAACAATACTTTGCAACCACTGTCATAAGCGGCTCCGAGAACGGCTTCCTTGCTCCAGAAACCGCTCAGGAACGGCACACCCATGAGAGCGGCGGTGCCAATGGCGAAGGTCCAGAAGGTGACTGGCATGTGCTTGCGCAGGCCTCCCATTTTCCAGATGTCCTGCTCGTGGTGGCAGGCATAAATCACCGCGCCAGAGCCAAGGAAGAGCATCGCCTTGAAGAAAGCGTGCGTGTAGAGGTGGAACATCGCGGGATGTCCCGGATCGGCCGCGTGCGCTCCCTGGTGCCCGTGCTGCGCGGCCATCGCCACTGCACCGACGGCCATGACCATGTAACCGAGCTGAGAGAGTGTGGAGTAAGCGAGCACTCGCTTGATGTCGTTCTGCTGCGTGGCCATCAGCGCGGCGAGCAGCGCGGTGCCACAGCCGATGCCGGCGATGATTTCTGCCGCAAGAGGCGAGGCGGTGACGAGGAAACTGACCCGCACGAGCATGTAAACACCCGCCGCGACCATGGTGGCGGCGTGGATAAGCGCGGAAACCGGCGTGGGGCCTTCCATCGCGTCCGGAAGCCACACATGCAGCGGGAACTGGGCGGATTTGCCAACTGCGCCAAGGAAGATGCACAAAGCGGCAGCGGTGGTGAATCCGGCACTGTAACCCGGCGCATCCGGACGCAGCGGGCCGGAGGTGAAGGCCGTTTCGAGGTCGATCAGATTCACATTGCCGCCGTTCGCGCCAAACAGCAGCAAGATGCCGATCATGAAGCCAAAATCGCCGATGCGGTTGGTGAGGAAGGCTTTTTTGCAGGCCTCGGCAGCGCTGGCCTTCTGATACCAGTGGCCGATGAGCAGGTAGGAACTCAAGCCGACCAGCTCCCAGAAGATGAACATCATGAACAGGTTTCCGGCCAGCACGATGCCGGTCATGGAGAACATGAAGAGCGACAGCGAACCGAAGAAGCGTGGTTTCGCCTCGTCATCCTTCATGTAGCCGAGGGAGAAGATGTGAACCAGCATGCCGACGAAGCTGACGATGAACATCATGCCGCGGCTTTGCTTGTCGATCAGCGCGTCGATGCCCGCGTTGAAGGTTCCGACTTCGATGAAGGGCAGCAGCAGGCGGTTATCGTCGTCCGCCGCCAAGAAGAACAAGCAGGCGATGAAGGAGATGATCGAAGAACCGAGGGAGATGAGGACGGAGGCCCCTTTGAGCTGACGATGCCCCAGGAGGATGAGGAGCGCCGAGAAGAAAGGCAGCAGAAGGATGATGCTGGCGTGCATGGCGTCTCGTTATCCCTGAAGTTTGGTGACGGACTCGACATCGACACTCTGCTTGGTGCGGAAGAGAGCCACGATGATGGCAAGACCCACAGCCACCTCAGCGGCGGCCACGGTGATGGTGAAGAACACGAGCGACTGCGCAGTGTAGTCTGGCAGGCTGTTCACGAGATGGAAGCGGGAAAAGCCGACCAGCGCGAGGTTCGCGGCGCTGAGCATCATCTCCAAGCACATATAAACGATGATGATGTTCCGGCGGGCGATGACGCCTGCCAGCCCGAGAGCAAACAGCATGCCGCTGACGACGAGGTAATGACCGAGCGTGATCATGGCGCGCTGCTCCTTTCGCGTTTGCTGAGCACCACGACGCCGATGGTGCCAACGAGCAGCAACAGGCCGACGACTTGGAGGTGGAAGCCGTATTGGTCAAACAACGTGAAGCCGATGAGTTTGGCGTCTGGCAGCGTGCCTTCCTTGAGGTCGTTCGTGATGGTGGGCAGCGCGGCAGCACGGCCGATCTTGCCTGCGGCCTCGGTGAGGGCCAGCGGGGTGTCAGTGGAGCTTTTCTTGGCGATGGCCGAGCTGCTGACAACCGTGATGATTTGCAAGACGAGCAGCACGGCGATGAGCACGCCGGAGATGATCGGGGCGAAGCTCAGCTTTTTGCCTTCCTCCGCTTTGATGTCCAGCAGCATGATGATGAAGAGGAACAGCACCATCACAGCGCCTGCATAAACGAGGATTTGGATCACGCCGATGAAGTAAGCGTCGAGGCTCAAAAATAAGGCCGCGAGTCCTACAAAGCAGGCGGCGAGTGACAAAGCGCAGGAAACCGGGTTGCGTCCCGTGACGACCATGAAGCCGAAGCCCAGGGTGATCAATGCCAGCAAATAGAAGAGCAGCGGAGGCATCACTTCAATTCGTTCCACTTGTTCACCAGCCCCACGCGCTGGCCGCCGATTTCATAGAGGCGTTTTTTGTCGTGGACCATCTCCTGGCGTGAGAGACCGGTGATGGCGTAGTCTTTGCGCAGGTAGATGGCCTGCTCCGGGCAAACCTCCTCGCACATGCCGCAGTAAATACAGCGGATCATGTCGATTTCGAACTCCTTGGGCCGCTTTTCGACCTTAGCCCACGGATCGTCGCTCGGGATCTCTCCAGGGGTGATTTTGATGGCCTTCGGCGGGCAGATGAACTCGCAGAGTTGGCAGCTCACACAGCGCTCGCGGTCATGCTCGTCGGTCACGAGGGCCGGGGCACCGCGGTAGTGCTCAGGAAGCTGGTCGTCCCACTTCTGCTCCGGATATTCCATCGTCATCTTCGGCTTCTTACCGGCGATTTGCAGGAAAGTCTTGATGCCATGGCCGACGGTGATTTTCAGGCCCTTGAGGAGCGTGGAAATGAACCAGCGTTCATGCCAGGCGAGCTTGGGGCGTTGTACGGTGATGGTGGCCATTGCGCGGGTTCCGCAGGGTAAAAAGAGTCTCCGATTATCCAAGTCTCCCGCAGAGCGGCAACCGCTATTTGTGAAAAATTTCACAAGGTCCGACACCAGCCTGGCTGGCAGTCATCCATCGAGGCATGAAAAAAGTTCAGCCCCTGCTGCTGGGAGGCAGTCAGGGGCCGAGAGGAAGCGCCAAGGTTTTTAGAAGCTCACTTCGTTTCCTTTTTCTTCTCGGGAGACTTTTTCTTAGCCGGGGCTTTCTTCTTTTCGGTCGCAGGCTCGTCTTTTTTCTCCGGCTGCGGGAAGCCGGCTTTTGCGTGGGCGACCATTTCAGCAAAGGTGGCCTCACCAATGCCCTCGACTTTCGTCACATTGGTCACATCGGCAAAGGGACGGGCCTTTTTGATCGCGGCGGCACGGGTTTTGCCCACGTTCGGGATGGTCATCAATGCCGCTTCGTCACCATCGTTGAGCAAAGTGAGCAGCTTGGTTTTTTGCGATGCCGTCAGCGTTTTGGCGACCGCTTCGACCTTGGCGGACGGTTGGGCTGCCTCAGCGGCAGGAGCCTTTGGTTTGGTGGTGCTCTTTTTCTTGGGAGCTGTCTCAGCGGCAGTCAGAGAAAGGCCGAGTGCAAGGATGGTGAGGATGGATGCAAGTGTTTTCATGAGTTAGGATAATCAATAGACTTGGCTAGGCTAGCCGGTTGGCTGTTTGATTGTCGAGCAAAAAATTGAATTGTCCCTTAATTTTTCTGAAACACCTCTCCATCTAAAATCTCGACACACAGAGTCGCTTCCTCCAGAGTTTCCTTCCTAACCATGAATTTGTCTTCTTTTCCCTTTTTGGCTGTGGTGTTGATCTCAGCCGCCGCCCTGCACGCCCAGTCTCCAGCTCTGCGCAGTTGGACAAGTACGGATGGGCGGAAGATGGAAGCCGCTTTCGTCGCCCTTGAAGGTGATGCGGTGAAGGTTCGCTTGGCGAACGGTAGCACCGTCGATGTGCCGCTGGCTCGGCTTTCAGCAGCAGACCAAACCTTTGCCAAAAGCCAGACTGCTACGCCAGCGCCGCCCTCCGCCGCTCCAGGCGAGGTCGCCGCCAGCAAGACCTGGCCGCGCTCCTTCTCCCTACCGGACCGCCCTGAGGTTGTGGTCGTCAAGGAAGACGCCGAGAAGAACGAGTACATCTACCGCTCGCCGCATTATGAGTTCCAGTGCGACTCAAAGCTCGGTTCCAACGTGGTGCGCGAGTTCGGGCGCATCTTTGAGTCCACCTGGATGCTGAACTGCATGCTGCCGCTCGATTTGAAGCCCCAGCCCGAAAAGCTGCGTGAGATCTTCCTGGCGCGTCTGTTCACCCAGAAGAGCGATTACATGGAGGCCGGCGGCATCGAAGGCTCCGCTGGTGTTTACATGAGTGGAAAAAAAGCGCTCATGGTGCCGCTGCAAAGCCTCGGGGTGAAGATGGTCGGCAGCCGTGTCTCTCTGGAAAACAACAGCGACGATGACATGGCCACGCTCATCCATGAGATCACGCATCAAATGATGAACCACTGGCTGGGGCGGCTGCCCACATGGTACATTGAGGGCAGCGCCGAGTATGTCGAGATGCTGGAATACAAGCGCAACGGCGGCTTCAGCTTCATCGGCTTGGGTCGTCAACTGCAAGGCTACGCCCGACGCATGAACTACTCAGGCGGTGGCAAAAGCTTCACGATGATCGACCTGGAAGAGCTCATGACCATCGACGGTCGTCGCTGGGCCGCCGCACTCGGCCAGGACGGCGCGGCCACTGAAAACTACGGCTCCGCCGGTTTGCTGACCTATTACTTCTACCATCTCGACGGCAACGGCGACGCGGCCAACATCATCGCCTACCTGCGTGAGATCGAGAACGTGAAAACCAATGAGGAGGAGCAGGCGGCGGTGAAAAAGCACCTCATGCGCGAGCGCACCTACGCCCAGCTCGGCGAAGACGTGAAAAAAGCCCTTCGCAAGGAAGGCATCGACATCAGCTTCTTCTCTCCGGGCAAGAACGGGGCCGCAACGTCCACGAACTGAGCTCAGAGCATGGCAGCGAGGTCCGTCGCGAGCTGTTTCGCCTCATGCACCGGTCGTTGGGCCTCGCGCTCAACTGGCAGCACGGAGAGATCGGCTTCGTTGAAGACACGCACGGCCATATGTAGCAGGCCGTCTTTGATCCAGGTGTGTGCGCCCACGGGTGTCTGGCAGCCGGCACCGAGGATTTTCAAGAACTCACGCTCGGCGATGACGCGTGATTCGGTCTCCGCATGATTGAGCGCACGAATCGTCTCGATGGAGGCCGCATCACTCGCACGGCATTCGATGGCGATCGCCCCCTGGCCTGCGGCAGGAAGGAAGGTCACGGGATCCAGAGTCAGGGCGCTCAGCGTCTGACCTTCGATGTGAATTTGATCACCCTGCATCAAGCCCAGGCGCAGCAGACCAGCGGCAGCGAGCAAAACGGCATCCAGCGGCTGATCGCCGAGCACTTTCTTCACGCGCGTGGGCACATTGCCACGAATCTCGACAATCTGCACATCAGGACGCAGAAACTTGAGCTGTGCGGCCCGGCGCACGCTGCTGGTGCCCACACGCGCCCCTTGCGGCAGAGTTTCAAGCGTGAAGGGCTGGGCAGTGATGAGTACGTCCTCAATCGCGGCACGCGGCAGCACCGCGGCGATGGTGAATCCGGCGGCGAGATCGCTCGGCACATCCTTCAAGCTATGCACGGCGGCGTCGATTTGGCCGTTTTCGAGGGCGATTTCGAGTTCCTTGATGAAGATGCCCTTGTCCACCTGCGCCACGTCGCTGAATTCGGAGAAGCGCAGGTCCTGGCGCTTGTCGCCGCTGGTCTGGATGATCTGGCGCTCAATGCAATGCGCAGGTGAGGAAACGCGGTTTGCAGCTCCGCCGTGACCATGTTCGTCTGGGTGAGGGCCAGTTCGCTGCCGCGGGTGCCGAGGGTGATTTTTTCGATGCTCATGAAGTGAGAAAGCCGGGCTGGTTGGTGACGGGCGAATGAAGAAAGCCGAACTTTTCGAGTTGTTCCTCAATGATGCGCTCGCAGGCGGCGAGCTGGCGCTCGCGCTCGCGGCGGCCTTCGTCGGCGATGGTCTGGAGGGCGTCAATGTCGTAGAGATAGACGCCTTCGATCTCGTTCACGGCGGGATCGACGTCACGCGGCACGGCGATGTCGATGAGCAGGAGCGGCTCCCAGCGGCGTTTGCGCATGGTTTGCTCGATTTGCTCTGGCTTGATGACGAAATGCGGGGCGCTGGTGCTGGAAATGATGACATCCACCTCATGCAGGGCGTGCTCCCACTCGTCGAACTTCATCGCAGTGCCCTTCATCTCCTTGGCGAGCTCCACGGCCTTATCGTAGCTGCGGTTGGAGACGATGATGCTCTTCGCACCGCGAGAGAGCAGGCTTTGCGCGCAGGTGCGGCTCATTTCGCCCGCGCCGACGAGCATGACGCGGCATTCCTTCAAATCGTGGACTTTTTCGGCGAGATCCACCGCCACGCTGCCGACGCTGGTGGAACCGCGCTGGATGGTGGTTTCGTTGCGCACCTTTTTGCCGACGGTGAAGGCCTGCTGAAAGAGCTTATTGAGCGTCTTGCCCGTCGCACCGGTGTCGAGCGCGGTTTTATAAGCCGCTTTGACCTGACCGAAGATTTCCGTCTCGCCGAGCACCATGGAATCGAGTCCGCTGACGACGCGGAAGAGGTGCCGTGCGGCTTCGGCGGAGTCGAGGTTATACAGCACCAGCGCCTCGGCATGCTCGGGCTGGAGCTGGAAATGCTCCACGAGGTAATCTCGCAATGCCGCGTGGCCGTGATCGCCGCTGGGCAGTGCGTGGGTGGCATAGAGTTCCACGCGGTTGCAGGTGCTCAGCACGACGCTTCCCTCAAAGCCAGGCAAACCACGCACCTGCTGAACCGCCTGCGGCACCTGCGCTTCGGGGAACGCGAGACGTTCACGCACCTCGACGGGCGTGGTTTTGTAGTTCAGGCCCACACAGACGAGGCCGCCATGGTTGTCAGTCGGCTCAGGCATGCGTCACGATCCAGAGCGAGATGAAGGGCAGAATGAAGCCGATGACGGCCAGCCAAGCGGTTTTGCGCGGCGAGGTGAAGTGCCGCCACATCAGAATGCTGATGACCGCATACAAGGCCCATACGACCCACGAGAAAATCAGCTTGGGATTCGAGACCGAGGTTTGCAGCGCAAAGGAGATGCCCAGCGCGATGCTCAGCAGCAGCAAACCGAGACGCACCAGACGCTGGATCGCGTTCGACAGCCCCTGGATCGGCGGCAGTTGATAAAACAGGCCGCCGATCTGATGTTTTTTGAGCAGGCGCTCCTGGATCAAATACATGACACCCGTGATGCAGGCCAAGGCGAACGCCGCATACGCGATCAGCGCCACGGCGGCATGCAGCTCGACCAGCGCATTGATTTTTCCTTTCGGTGCGTAAGGGGCGAAACCACCGACTAGCGCCATCATCTGCATGATGCTGAGGAGTGGCGCGGTGAAAACGCCGAGCAAGGACAACCGGAAGGCCGGGCCGACGAGGAAATACAGCAGCAGAATGCTCCAGGCGATGAAGACAAGGATGTCCGGCAGGCTTTTCATGGGGCACTGGCCGACTTCCTGCCCACGGAGGTAAATGAAGGCGGTTTGCAGCACGAAACCGCCCGCCATGAGCATCAACTGCGCTCGTCCCTGCTTCCAGGCACCGGATTTCAGCGCCTGCAAGGCCTGCACCACCGCGCCCACAAAGGTGAGCGTGGCCGCGAGCAAGAGCTGTTGGGAAAGTGGCATGGAGGGCGCGGATACTCGCGGGCGTGAGGCAGTTTCGCAAGGGTGAAGGCAATTACAGCGGCAATGTTGCCATCGCTTGCGCATCCCCGCATCTCCTCCATGATCGGTGGCCATGGCCCCTGACATTCTCGACCGCATTCGCAGCACGATTCGTGACGTGCCTGATTTCCCGAACCCGGGCATCCTTTTCAAGGACATCACGCCGGTATTGGCGAATCCAACGCTGCTAGCGCAGACGATTGATGGCATGATCGAGGCCACGGGCATCACGCAAGTGGACAAGGTCGTGGGCATCGACGCGCGTGGCTTCATTTTCGGCGCTTTGATCGCGGAACGGCTCGGCGCGGGCTTCATTCCGGTGCGGAAGAAGGGCAAGCTCCCCTGGCAGACGCGGGGGGTGGATTACGCACTGGAATACGGCACGAACACCGTGGAGATCCACCTGGACGCCATCATGCCCGGCGAGACGGTCCTGCTGGCGGACGATCTGCTGGCCACGGGCGGCACAGCGGGCGCGGCGCTGCATTTGATCGAGCAAGCAGGCGGCCAAGTGCTGGGTAGCACGTTTTTCATCGAGCTTTCCTTCCTCAGCGGACGTGAAAAAGTCGCCGGTTCCGGCCCGGTCCATTCTTTGATCACTTACTGAGGCACGGCGCGATGACGGAACGCGAGTACCTGCGCCACCTGAACAAAAGTGCGCAGAAATTTTTCCCGCTCGAGGACAAGGTGCCTCGTGGTCGCACGGAGACGCTGCGCCAGGCGAAGCGCTTCTTGAAAATCAAGGAACAGCGGATCAAGCAGCGGCACCGCACGACTGGCTTCAGCGGCAAGGAAATCTGCCGCATGCGCTCGGACGTGATCGATTATTTGGTGCGCGTGCTGTGGGAGGAAAGCGTGGCCGCGCTGGCACCCGAGGTGCGGGCGAAGCTGAATGTGAGCGTGGTGGCACACGGTGGCTACGGCCGCCGCGTGATGAGTCCGGGCAGCGATGTGGATCTCACCTTCATGTTTCCTGGCAACAGCGGCAAGGTCAGCCAAGAAGTGGCGCAGTTGATTCGCGACTACCTGCTCTATTTTTACGATTTGAAGTTCAAGGTCGGCCACGGAGCGCGAAGCGTGGGCGAGTGCATCACCCTGGCGAACGAGAACATCGAGACGAAGACCGCGCTGATGGAGGCGCGGCTCATCACCGGCCAGCCTGCGGCGTTTGAGGAATTTCGCGCCCGGTTTGACAAAGAGTGCATGAACGGGCGCGAGGAAGAGTTTCTGAAGCTGCGCCAACTCGACCTGGCCACACGCCACGCGAAGCAGGGCGGCACGCCCTTTGTGCAGGAGCCGCATGTGAAAAACGGCTGCGGCGGCTTGCGCGACTACCAGAACCTCATCTGGATGACCTATGCGCGGCATCGCACGCTGAACCCGAAGGATCTCGTCGGTCTCGGCCTCATTTCCAAATCGGGCTGGAAGGAGGTGGCGCAGGCCTATGACTGCATCTTGCGCGTGCGCAATGAGATGCACTACACGGAGAAACGCGCCGAGGATTTACTCACCCTGCGTCTGCAGGGGCCCGTGGCTACGAACCTCGGCTACCGCCATAAAACGCTGCTCCGCCGCATTGAGGCGCTGATGCATGACTACTACACTGCCACCCGCGATCTGCTACAGCGCAGCAGCGAGGTGATGGACCGCTTCCACCTCCAGCAGCTCGAGACTGGCGAGAAGAAAGGCCGCCTCATGGGCTTCCTGGCCCGCAGTCGCAAAGAAAAGCAGCAGGAGCGCTTCGACGGCTTCGTCCGCAAGCACGAGCGCCTGTATGCTGAGGAGAACAGAATCTTCAAGGATGACCCGGAGCGGCTGATGCGCCTCTTCCTTCACACACAGAAGCGCCACCTCCGTCTCAGCCCGGATGTTTTCCAGCTCATCCAGGAAAGCTTCAGCCTCGTGGACACCCGCTTCCGTTACAGCAAGGCCAACCGCGAGACCTTCGAGGCCATTCTTTCGCACAAGGGGGACGTGGCGCGCACCCTGCGGCAGATGCACCGTGTCGGCTTCCTGGGCCGCTACATGCCGGAATTCGGCGCGCTCACCAATCTGGTGCAGCATGAGTTCTTCCACCTCTACACCGCAGACGAGCACACCCTGCGCACCCTCGACAAGCTGGACGAACTGAGCGATCCCACGCTCAAGGGCACCGAGCTCTTCCAGCAGCTCTTTCATGACCTGCAGCAGCCCTATGTGCTCAACCTCGCCCTGCTGCTGCATGACGCCGGACGCGCCGCGAACAAAAAGACGCACAGCGATGAAAGCACGATGCTGGCCGCCGCCGTCAGCCGCCGCCTCCAGGTCAAAGGCGAGCGCCGCCGCCTGCTGCTCTTCCTGGTGGACAATCACCTGCTGATGTACCGCACCGCCACGACGAAGAGCCTCGAAGACCCGCAGGTCATTGAGGAGTTCGCCGCCATCGTGCGCACCAAGGAGTACCTCGACACGCTCCTGCTCATGACCTACGCGGACTCCAAGGGCACGAGCGACAAAAGCTGGTCTGGCTACAAGGAGGCCTCCATCCGCCAGCTTTACCACAGCACGCTGCGTTTCATGAACGCCCCGGCGGATTTCATGAGCCACGCTCAGGTGCCCGTGGTCGAGCTGATGGCGGAGGTCAAACGCCGCCTCGGCGCTGAGTTTGAGGCCGAGACGAAAGCGCACTTCCGCCACATACCGCCCTCGTACTTCAATTTCCGCGAGGCCGAAGCCATCGCCGCGCACATCCGTCAGTTCCGCCAGTTCTTCGTGCAATTGATCCAAGAAGAAGCCGCCGCCGGTCTGCTGCCCGTCATGACCTGGGAAGATCACCCGGACCAAGGCTACAGCGAGCTCACCGTCGTCTGCTGGGACCGCCACCTGCTCTTGGCACGCATTTCCGGCGCTCTCGCCGCTGAAAGCATCAACATTCTCAGCGCGGACCTCTACCAGCGTGCCGACCACCTCGTGCTAGACACTTTCCGCGTCTGCAACACCAACTTCGCCGCCGTCACTTCCAAAAGTGCCCGCGCCCGCGTGGAAGAGTCCGTGCGCAAGGCCTTCAGCGGGCTGCAATTCGACTTCAGCGACGCCATCCGGCTGAAGCTCGGCAAATCCATCACCATGCTTGATGAGATTGGCGATGAAATCCCGCAGCGCATCTATGTGAACAACAATCTCTCGCCGGATCAAACCGTGCTGGAACTCCAGCTCGTGGACCGTCTCGGCTTGTTGTACGACCTCTTCATGGCCATCGGTAAGCTGAGGTTCAGCGTCACCCACGCACGCATCAGCACGGAAAAGGGCGTCGCCATCGACGCCATCTATGTGCAAGACGAAAACGGCCACAAACTGACGGAGCGCACGCAATTGGACGCTCTAGCGAACGCCGTTCACGACGCGGTGCATGTGCGACTGCGCATTCCTGGAGTGGAATGCTAGGTGGACTTAGCGCCGTGGTGCTCTTGGTGGCCCTAGTCGCCGATTTGTCCCTGCGAAAAGTGGTGCTGGCGGCCACCGTGGGCAATGGCGGCAAGATGCCCCAGCCGGGCCTCATCAAACCAGAGGCCAAACCACACGACGCGAAGGCATGCGCCTCGTGGTGAATGCAGACTCCGACACTGGCAAGGCCTTGCTGGCAAGACACCGGCCACGCTAGCCGCCGCCCCAGCCTATTTCAGCAACCCACTGTCCGTGAGCCATTCGATGAGGCGTTGAGGCCAGCGGGAGGCGGCGGTGGGTTTGGCGTCGGGTTTGTAGCCGAAACCGTGGCCGGCGTTGGCGTAGAGGTGAAGCTCGGCGGGGACTTGAGCGGCTTTGTATTTGAGGTAGAGAGTGGCCATGCCTTCGGAGATGTCTTGGCGATCGTGATAACCGGCGGCGATGAAGAG
>JAJTDU010000079.1 GCA_021298725.1 Verrucomicrobiaceae bacterium
ATGCCGCTGAGTGCGGATGGCACGTCCAACCAATCCTTCACCGCGTGGATAGACATGGATGGCATGATTGCGTGTGCTGGTGCCCGGATTCTTCAAAACAGAGGCAAAACTGCGCCCGTCGAGCTTTGCGGGAGCAGGCAGGGAAGCGAGTTCGGCGAGTGTGGGATAGATGTCCACCGTCTCCACGAGCGCCTGCGTGCGCTGTCCTGGTTGGACGCCCGGTGCGGCGACGATGACTGGAATGCGCGTGGCCTGCTCGTAGTTCGTGTGCTTGCACCACATGCCGTGGTCGCCGAGATGCCAGCCGTGGTCGCCCCACAGCACAATGATCGTGTTTTCAGCAAAACCGTTCGAATCGAGAGCATCCAGCACCTTGCCGAGCTGCGCGTCCATGTAGCTCGTGGCCGCATAGTAACCATGGATGAGGTGAATGGCCTGCTCCGTCGTCACCGGGCCTTTTTCCGGCACGTCTTGGTATTGGCGCAGCTCGCCCCACGAACTCGGTGCGAAGTCCGGTGCTCCTTCCGGTGCCTTTTGCAACTCTGGTAGCTTGAAGGATGCGGGATCGTAGAGATCCCAATACTTTTTCGGTGCGACGAAGGGCAGATGTGGCTTCAGAAAGCCCACGGCGAGGAAAAACGGCTCCTCCGGCTTCGCCTTGGCCGCTGCGAGGCGCTGGATGGCTTCCTCGGCGATCATGCCATCGCCGTAGCGACGGTCCGGCACCTCGGCGTTTTCCGTCGGAGCACCACGCGGCAGTTTCCAGGCCTCCTTTTTGTTTTCAAACAGCGCCTGCTCGCGTGTGGACTCGGGCGGATTGTTCTCCTTCAGCGCATAGCTGATCGTCTTCGGGCTGTAATGCGGCACGCTCCACGAGGCCTCGTCATTCACATTGCCATGGCCGACATGGAAGATCTTTCCCAGCCCTTCGGCACGGTAGCCGTTCGCCTTGAAATACTGCGGCAGAGTCACCGCCTCCGGCACACTTTGGCGGAAATTCGTCGGCAGATCATAAATCCCGAGCGTCTGCGGACGCAGCCCCGTCGTGAGCGCATTCCGCGAAGGCGAGCACACCGCCTGATTGCAAAACGCCTTTTCAAACAGCACGCCCCGCGCCGCGAGGCGGTCGATGTTCGGGGATTGGACGATCTTGTCGCCATAGCAGCCCAGCAGAGGCTTCAAATCATCCACGCAGATGAGCAAGACGTTGGGTTTGGCCGCCGCGAAGAGCGAAGGGCAAAGGGCGAAGAGAACGAGGGCGAAGTACTTCATGGTGCAGGAGCAGGGTGAGTTTTTTCATAGTCTGTCAGCGCCTGCACGCGTTTTTCTGTGAGCGGGTGGGTGGAGAGGGCTTCGCCGACATCACCTAGATGAGCGTGCTCTGGGTCGATGCGCTGTAGGATGTCGGCCAGCGGTTTGGTGCCCCAGCCGGCCTGGATCATGTAGGCGGCGGCCCCAAGGTCTGCCTCCTCTTCGAAACCGCGTGAGTAGCCGCTTTCGGCGAGCATTGCGGGCAAGGCGGAGCCTAAACCGGCGACAGTGGAGATATCGCCGGTCATGAGCGTCCAGATGAGGAAGACGGCGGAGTTTTGCAGCACGCTGCGCAGGCCGTGCTGCTCACGCACATGCACGATCTCATGGGCGAGAACGCCATAAATTTCTTTGTCGTCCTTAGCTTCTTCAATCAGCTCGTCGGTGATGCAGACGAGGCCGTCCGGCAGGGCGAAAGCGTTGGGGAAGAGGGCGGCGAAGAATTCCAAGCGATAGTTTCGCTGGTTCCCTGGTTCCATGACGGCGGCCATGGTTTGAAACTGCTGCTCGATCTTCTGGCGGCGCTCGGCGGAGAGCTTGCTGGGCTCAAAGTCGAACAAGCGGGTGAAGATGGCGCGGGCCTGATCCGTGGCGACGGCCCCGATCTTGGGCGGCAGACGCATGGCGATGCGTTTGGCGGCAAACGGCAGTCCCCAGATGTAGCCGACGGCCATGAAGACCAGGAGAAACAACACTGCCGCACCGACCCAGCGCCAGCGTGATTCCAAGCCATGCACGAAATGCATGCCGGTGCGCTTGCCGCAGCTTTGTTCCCACGCTGCGAGAGCGGTGACATCGGTGATCTCCAGCCGCGCACCGTCGGGCAGGGTGAAATGGCGGGCCATGCGTCCCAAGGGGTCGGAGAGCGGACAGGTGCGCATTAGCTCCACCCGGTTGAACTCTGGCGACTCGATGTAGAGCGTGCCGTCAGCCTCCAGCCGCACGCTGACCTCCAGGGCGCGTGAGGACGAGGCTGCGTAATAGGTGCCGGAGAGTGTCACGCGTGCGGGTGGGATCAGAAGCCAATGTCAAAGTCAAAGATGTCCGCGCCGGCATCACCCATGGCAGAGACATTGCCGCCTAGTGACTGGGCGACGGCGTCCAGACTGCCGCAAGCGATGAAGGTGGTGCGGGCAGCACGATAGCGTGCCATGCGGACCTTGACCCAAGGGATCAACAGTCCCAGTGAAAGGAGCACCGCGATGCCATTGGAGATGTAGAGCCAGAGGAGATCACGCACGCGCACCTTGGACTCCAGCCGGCCGAGCTGGCCCCAGTGCGTGGTGTTGAGGGTGTAGTTGTTCGTGCGGACCTGGTAGTAGAGGAACAGGAGGAAGAACAAGAGGTAAACGGCACTCACGGCAGCAATGACGACGATCTCAGGAATGCCCAAACCTATGCCCGGCCTGGTGTCACGGCGTTTGGGGGCATCTGTCGGGAGGGTCAGATCTTGCTCTGCGGCTGCGGGAGCTGGGGCCACTGGCTCCGCTTGGACTGAGGAGGCTTTCTGAGCCCGCTCGGCCTTTTTTTGCACCATATTGAAGAATGGAATCGCGAGACTGGCCAGGATGGCGAGAATGAAGATCAGTCCAAAGGACTTGAAGAAAGTCTTGTAGAAGAAACCGGCCCCACCTTGCATGCTAGCGTTGACATGACCCCAGCCTAGATTGCCGATGAAGTATCTCTTTTGGCGAAACTGCATGTAAGGCGTGATGAAGCCCAGCGTGAAGGGAATGAGCAGCGCGAGGCCGAGGAACACGCCATACGCCTCGCCCGTGGTGCCGCGGAAGTTGAGGCGCACGTTGCGATGCACGGTGTTGTGCGCCCGAAAGCGCAGCGCCTTCTGAATCAGCCATGGCGCGAGCAAGCAGCGTGTTGCCATAAAAGTAGCGGCGTGTGCGCACCTTGGCCCAGGCGGCATAAATGCCGAGCGTCAGCACGGTGAGTACGACGTTGACGATCCAGATGCGGAAAAACTCGCCTGCACGGCCATGAAACTCGAAGGGGTGCGCATGCTCTGGCGCTGGTGTGGTGGCAGGGGTCACTGCGGCGGGGGCGGCGGCAGGTGTCACCGCAGGGGCTGCCAAGTCATCTGGCGAGATCGCCCCCAGCGGCGTCCATTCGGTGAGTCCAGCATTCCAGACGAGGCTGAGTGTGGTGAGGGTGCCCGCTGCTTGCAGTTGACGGATTTCCTAAAAGGAAACTGGTCCCTGCTGCTGCCCGTCTTGCGAGTAATACCATTGTTGCATAAGAACTGCCCGTTATAGGGAGCATCCTTTCGCTTGGCAATGTCCAATTTGCGCCAACCGCCAATCACTCCGGCAGCTTGTCGAAATGAAACTGACAGCAGCCGAGATCGAGCGTGTTGGAGTTGCGTGAGAGTTTTTCACGAAATGCGGCAGCCAGGGAGTAGATGCGCTGCTGGCCTTGTTTCTCGACTTCGACCAATCCCGCCTCTTTGAGGACGCGGAGGTGCTTGGAGACATTGTAGGGCGTCACGTGGAGCGTTTCACAGAGCTCGGTCACAGGTTTCGCTCCGGCGATGAGCTGGCGCACGAGGCGCAGCCGTGTCGGCTCGCCCAGCGCACGCATGGCGCTGAGGCAATCGAATGGGGGCAGCGTTTTGCGTCCAGGCATGTGGAGGGAATACAGCGCGGAGGATTTTTATGCAAGAAAGGCAGTTGGGGCTTGTTTATTTGCCAGATCCGGCAAATACAAAAACGAATGTCTCAACGCGCACGCTACATCATGATCGGCGGCTTCCTCGGAGCCGGCAAAACGACCACCGTCGGCCGGTTGGCACGGCATTTGAGCGATCAGGGCCTCAAAGTCGGCCTCATCACGAACGATCAAGCCGGTGGCCTCGTGGATACGAAGCTGCTGCGCGGTCAAGGTTACGCGACGGAGGAAATCGCGGGCGGCTGCTTCTGCTGCCGCTTCAACACGCTCGTGGATGCCGCCAGCAAGCTCACGAACGACTCCAAGCCGGATGTCTTCATCGCCGAGCCGGTGGGAAGTTGCACGGATCTCGTGGCGACGGTGACGTACCCGCTGCGCCGCATGTATGGCGATTCGTTCACCATCGCGCCGCTGAGTGTGCTGGTGGACCCGATTCGTGCACGGCGTGTGTTCGGACTCGATGACGGCGGCACGTTTTCCTCCAAAGTGGCCTACATCTTCAAAAAGCAGCTCGAAGAGGCGGACATCATCGTCATCAGCAAAAGCGATCTCATCGACGACACCCAGCGCGAGGAATTGCGAGCCGTTTTGACGAAGGAATTTCCGCTGGCGAAGATCGTGACGGCCTCGCCGCGACAGGAAACCGGCCTCGACGAGCTTTTCTCCAGCCTCATGACGGATGAGCAGGCGCGGCGGAACCCGATGGCCGTCGATTACGAGGTCTATGCCGATGGCGAGGCCCTCCTCGGCTGGCTGAATGCCAGCGTCACGCTGAAATCGAACGATGAGTTCGAAGCGAACGACTTCCTCAAAAAGCTCGCCACGCATGTTCAAGGGCTGTTGCAGATCGCCGGCGTCGAGATCGCCCATTTCAAGATGACCTTCAGCCCCGACGACGGCATCGCGGGCGAGCTGGCGAGCATCAATCTCGTGCGCAGCGAGGTTGCGTACCTGGCCGTGCCTGCTGCTGAACGCGGACGCACGATCAGTTTCATCCGCTGATTCAGTTGTCACAGAGATTTTGATTGCTGCGCGCACCTGTTTGGCTAAATGACCAATTAGATACTTGGCTAAATAGCCAAATAGAATTCTTGCCCGACCATCTTCTTATGAAAACGAGTCCCCGCCATCTTGCCGCCTTCACGTTGCTGCTCTTCACCTCGTTCTTGTCCGCCAAGGACACGGATATTCTGCCAAATCTCAAGCCGTTGATTGAACAGGTCACGCTGGAGTTCGACCAGATTCCAGCCGAGCGGCTCCTGGCCTTGAAGAAGGTTGCGCTATTCATCCGCTCCAAGGTGCAGGCGAAGGAGACGCCGCAACTGACCTTCATCTGCACGCACAACAGCCGCCGCAGCCACATGAGCCAGATTTGGGCGCAGACTGCCGCTGCTTACTATGATGTGGCGGGCGTGAAGACCTTCTCCGGCGGAGTCGAAGCCACGGCATGCAACGAGCGCACCGTGGCCGCATTGACTCGTGCGGGATTCACCATCACGAACTCAGCACCGGGAGAGAAGAACCCGGTCTTTCTGGTGAAATACAGCGAGCAGGCAGAGCCCATTCGCGCCTTCTCGAAAGTCTATTCTGCCGAAGGCAACCCGAAGGACAATTTTGTGGCGCTGATGACCTGTGATCATGCCGACAAGAACTGCCCCGTGGTGGAAGGTAGTGTGCTGCGTGTGGCGATTCCGTTTGTAGATCCCAAAGTAAGCGACAACACACCGGCGGAGGCAGCAACTTACGACGAGCGCTGCCGCCAGATCGCCCGCGAGATGTTTTTCCTGATGAAGCAGGTTAATCCCTGATACCTGCGCATGAAAAAAGTGCTCATTCTCACGCTGGCACTCGCCAGCCCGCTGACGGCACATGCGACGGACCCGCTTTCGTCCATGAATGCCTGGGTGGAAGGCCAGCTCTCGGCGAACTCGGGTTCGGCAATGGCTTTTGTGTTTTTGTTCCTCGGCGGCTTGCTGGCCAGTTTGCTTCCCTGCGTCTATCCGCTTTATCCCATCACCGCCAGCATCGTGAAGGGCCGGGCGAAACCCGGTGGCGCCCGCTGGCCGCATCCACTGGCCTATTTTTCCGGCATGGCGGTGATGTATGCCCTCTTCGGGCTTATTGCGGGCGTGAGCGGCGGGGCGTTCAATGTGGTGCTGCGACTGCCTGCGGTGAATCTTGCCATCGCGGCGATCTTTCTACTGCTCGCGCTCGCGACCTGCGGATGGCTGCACTTTCATTTCTTTGGTGGTGGTCAGATCGGAGACAAGACACCGGGCCTGATGGGAACATTCGTCATGGGCCTCGGTGCCGGGCTGCTCTCGTCCTCATGTGTGGGGCCCTTTGTGATCAGCATTCTCATCGGTATCGCGAGCGGCGATGCCTCGGGCGGATTTGCGTTGGGAGCGGCGCTCATCGCTGCCGCGAAGATGCTCGCCTTCGGCATCGGCCTGGGGACGACGTTTCTGGTGGTAGGCTTGTTCGGAGCGCGGCTGCCAAAGTCTGGCAAATGGATGAAATATGTGCAATGGGCGCTGGGTGGGCTGATCGCATGGTTCTCCTATGTGTATTTGGAAAAGGGCTTGTCAGGCTACGGCTTCGAATCTTCCGCCATCGGTCTGGTTTTTGCAGGTGCGCTGCTGCTGCTGTTTGCGGCCTTTCGTTTGCAGCCGGATTCCGTCGAACCAAGCCAGCGCATGGAACGTGCTCTCCTGGCGCTGTTAGCGGTCATCTCCATCCTAGCACTGGCACGCGGCATCCTGCCGGGCGCACCAAGTAGGCAAACGACAGCCGCTCACGTGCAGTCCGGACCCGAAGTCGAGCAAAGCGGACACTTGAAGTGGTTCCTCAATCGCGATGACGCACTGGCGGAGGCCAAACAGCGCGGCAAGCCGGTGTTCGTGGATTTCTACGGAAGCTGGTGCGCGAACTGCAAAGCCTTCGAAGAGCTGACGCATACCAACGAAGCATTGGGCAAGGCTTTGGGCGGTGCGGTGCTGCTGAAAATCCGCGACACGTCACCGGAGTTTAAAGTTTGGCAAAACGACAGCCGCTTTCCAGAGCTCAAGGTCGGACTGCCATTCTTCGTGATCATGGATGCCTCCGGGAACTTGCTTTACAAGACAAGCGACTACACACGCATCGACGAGATGATGCTCTTCCTCGAAGGCTGATCGTCACTCATTCCCCCATCACAACGCCATGGAAAACCTCATCATCATCGGCACTGGCTGTGCGGGATTCACCGCCGCCATTTATGCAGCGCGTGCGAATTTGAAGCCGCTGATTCTCTCCGGCAACATGCCAGGGGGTCAGCTCACCACGACCACCGAGGTGGAAAATTTTCCCGGCTTCCCGAATGGCATCATGGGGCCGGAGCTGATGATGAACATGCAGGCGCAGGCTGAACGCTTCGGCAGCCAGATCGAGTATTCGCTGGTGAGCAGCGTGGCGAAGACAGCGGAAGGACATTTCGACATCACCACCGCAGACGGGAAGGTTCGGCAGGCGAAAGCCGTCATCATCGCCACTGGCGCGTCACCACGTCATTTGGGATTGCCGAATGAGAAGCAGCTCATCGGTCGTGGCCTCACGAGCTGCGCCACCTGCGATGGTGCGTTCTACCGCAACGTCCCGGTGGCAGTGATCGGTGGTGGGGACTCCGCTTGCGAGGAAGCCAGTTTCCTGACCAAGTTCGCATCCACCGTCCATCTCATTCATCGCCGCGACAGTCTGCGCGCCTCGAAGATCATGGCTGATCGTGTGCTCGCCAATCCCAAGATTCAGCCGATCTGGAACAGCACCGTCGCGGAATACCTCACCGACGACAAAGGCGAAGTCCGCGCCGTGACGTTGCAGAACCTCGTCTCCGGTGAGAAGAGCGAACTCGAAGTGAAGTGCGTCTTCGTCGCCATCGGCCATGTGCCAAATGCGCAGTTCCTCGGC
Source organism: Verrucomicrobiaceae bacterium (assembly GCA_021298725.1). Classification (GTDB taxonomy): domain Bacteria; phylum Verrucomicrobiota; class Verrucomicrobiia; order Verrucomicrobiales; family Verrucomicrobiaceae; genus Prosthecobacter. The sequence continues at coordinate 7,936 of JAJTDU010000079.1, forward strand.
GATCTCGTCGATAAAGATGAGAACGGTTACATCACGCAAATCAAGGGCACGCTCACCAAGACCGAAGGCCTCTTCGCAGCGGGCGACGTGGCCGATCACGTCTATCGACAGGCCATTACCGCTGCCGGTCAGGGCTGTGCTGCTGCGTTGGAGGCCGAGCGCTACCTTGCTTCGGTCGGTGTGCATGAATGACCTCTCATGAATACACCACTCAAATCAGCCCTTTGCCTTCTGCTCGCAGGAGCCGCATTCGGCACGCCGTCGGGCCTCAACAACATCCCAACCGCCGACACCGTGCCGCATCGCACCGTCGCCGTGCAGTATTTCAGCAGTTTTGGTGGCGCGAACCAGTTTGGCACCGGCGAACCGGGCAAATCCGGCCATTGGATGGGCTTCAAAAGCGGCTGGGACTTTGAACCAATCCATTTGGAATGGGGCATGGACAGCCCACTCGGCACGGGCGTGAGCGGCCCGCTGTTTTTTCAGACGAAGGCCCGTTTCTCGCCCTGGGAGGATGGCATGTTCGCCATCGGCATCGCAGGCATCGCTTTGACCGACATCGACCGTGCGGGTGATCCCTTCAGTTACGCGATGTTGGCGCATGATTTCGGCTTCGCGCGCCTGCACGCCGGTTACGGCTATCAGACGAACGGCAGCAGTTACCTCTTCGGTGTGGACCGGACCTGGAAGCTCTTCGGCCGCAACTTCAACCTCAACACCGACCTCGCGCAGACTCGCGACCAGCGCGGCCTCATCACCGCCGTCGGTGCCAAGTATGACCTCACGAAGCACATCGTCCTAGAGACCTGGGCCAACTTCCCCGATCGCGATGCCGTGAGCCTCATCGCCAAGATCAACTTCGTCTTCACTTTCTAACCGTTACCGGTTTGCACGACTATTTCATTTCTTGCTTTCATCCGTGATCTGCAAAATAAGCCATTAGATGCCCAAAGCCTCCGCCAAAACCTCCGAACGCCGTGCCGCCGTGATCAAGGCGCTCGGGCATCCGTCGCGCCTGCTCATCGCTGAGGCGCTGATGAAGGGGGAGATGTGCGTGTGCGACCTCAAAGACCTCGTCGGTGCGGACCTGTCCACCGTTTCGAAGCATCTCACGCTCATGCGCGAGGCGGGCGTGCTGAACTGCGAGAAGCGCGGCCTGAACATCTACTACTCGCTCGCCTGCGACTGCCTCGGCGACTTCCTCTGCTGCGTGGACCGGCTGGCCTGCGGCGGAAAAAAGACCACCACCTGCTGCTGATTCCTCATGAACATCATTGACCTCCTCACCCAACTCCGTTCTCACTCGGACAAACCGCTCGCCTTCGTCCTTCCTGACGGCGGCCTGATCCCCGCCCACTTCCACATCACCGAGGTAGGGCACGTTTTGAAGCGCTTCATCGACTGCGGCGGCACTCGGCGTACGCTGGAGACCTGCCTGCTGCAAACCTGGGTGCATGACGACGTCGATCATCGCCTCCAGTCTGGTAAACTGGCCGCAATCTTCGATCATGCGGGCGATGTCCTGCCGCATCACGAGCTACCGGTCGAGATCGAATACGAAGACGGCGTCGTGGCGCAGTTCCCGGTCGAGAGCGCGGAGATCATCGACGACGCGCTTGTCTTCCGCTGCGGATGGAAACACACCGACTGCCTCGCCCGTGGCATTTGCCTGCCCGGCGAGTGCGCACCCGCTCCGAAAGCCGCGCCGGCGCCCGCGACCTGCTGCACGCCTGGCTCAAAGTGCTGCTAATTCATGAACAAGCTGCTTTCCGAACTCCTCGGCACCTTCACCCTCGTCTTCGCGGGCACCGGAGCCATCGTCATCAATGACGTCAGTGGCGGCGTGATCGGACACGCGGGCATAGCGCTGACCTTTGGCCTCGTCGTCATGGCGATGATTTACACCTTTGGGGAGGTGAGCGGTGCCCATCTCAATCCGGCGGTGACGCTCGGTTTTGCCGTCGCGGGCCGTTTCGAATGGAAAAACGTACCCGGCTATGTTTTGGCCCAAATCATTGGCGCAGTCGCTGCGAGCGGTGTGTTGCATTGGCTGTTCCCTGCGCATGAAAAACTCGGTGCCACGCTTCCGGCTGGGTCAGCGATGCAGAGCGTCGTTCTGGAACTCATCCTCACGGCCATCCTCATGCTGGTCATTTTGCGCATCTCCACCGGTGCGAAGGAGAAGGGCATCACCGCCGGCATTGCCATCGGCGGCGTGATCGCTCTGGAGGCGATGTTTGCTGGCCCGATCTGCGGCGCGTCGATGAATCCGGTTCGCTCGCTGGCCCCCGCCCTTGTTTCAGGCCATCTCGAACACCTTTGGATCTATCTCGCCGCTCCCACACTCGGGGCCTTGCTCGCCGTGCCCCTCGCGAAAATGACGAATGAGTAAACTGCCGTTCCCACCTCGCCGAAGGCATCCTGCGCCAGGCGCTTGGCGCTGAATACGCTGTCGCCAGCGCCGGGTCGAAGCCTGCAGGTTACGTCCACCCGCTCGGCATCAAGGCGATGGCTGAGATCGGCATCGACATCAGCGCGCATACCAGCAAGCACATGGATGAGTTTTTGAAACAGAACGTGGAGACCGTCATCACCGTCTGCGGCAATGCCGACCAAGCCTGCCCCATGTTTCCCGGCCAGCTCAATCGTCACCACTGGGGCTTCGATGATCCCGCCCACGCCACCGGCACGGAAGAGGAAATCATGACCGTCTTCCGGCGCGTGCGGGATGAAATCCGCCGAGTGTTCGAGGCTTACGCCGCCGGACGCAAAGACGCTGCCAAAGTTGTTACATCGGGTCCGGTCGCGTAGGTGAAGGTCAGTCCGTCGTCGTCAAGGTGGCGCCCTCCGAGGGCTGAGTTAGGAAACGCCGAAATCCTCGCTGCGCCTCTCTGAATCTGCGGGAAATCATCTGGCTACCTGCCGAGGTGGGATCAAGCCACGAGTGAAAGCCATCCGTGCGTTTAAAGGAAGAGATTTTTGAAGCTCTGTCATGCGATGGGGAAAACCGCCGCTGGCGCGACATCAATATCCGCTAGAGATTGGTTTCCATGGGGCACACGCACATTTTTGTGTAATGTTTTCCGCTTAGTAGATAAGCCCACGTGAATTAAACATCCAAGACCTGTCGCTTATGAAGCTCAAATCTCTCCTGTTCTTGTCCCTGCTTTTGAGCGCTGGATTCCCGATGCCGACGCTGGCCCAGACGACCCTGAGGATTCGTGGGTCTGACACCCTTGGTGCCAAACTGCTGCCGCAACTTGCGGAAGCCTTCAAAAAGCAGGCGCAGAAGGTCGGCTTTGACATCGCCGCCGAGGGTTCCTCCTCGGCGTTTACCAATCTTCTCACGGGTTCTGCGGAGATCGGCATGTCCAGCCGTAAGGTGAAGCCCGATGAAAGCGCCGATTTCCGCACACGGAGCAAGGATTTACGCGAGTTTGAGATCGCCTGGGACGTGATCGTCATCATTGTGAACAAAAATAATCCAGTGAGCGACCTGAAGAAAAAGCAGGTTCTGCAGATTTTCACCGGTGACATCCGCGACTGGAGCGAGGTGGGCGGCAACCCCGGCCAGATTTCCATTTATACGCGCAACACCTCGTCCGGGACCTATAAGGACTTTATGGAGCTGGCGATGAAGAGCCGGGAGTACGGCCCCAACAGCCAGAAAATGGCCGGAAACGAGCAGATCGCCGCTGAAGTGGGGGCGAATCCCAACGGTATTGGCTACCTTGGTCTGGCCTATGCTCATGCCAAAGGCACCAAGATTGTCACCATTGACGGGGCGATTCCCAGCACTGCCGAGGTGAAGAAGTATCCGTATGCGCGTCCGACCTTCCTTTACACCAACGGCGAGCCTGCGGGGACGACAAGGCAGTTCATTGATTTCTGTTACAGCTCGGTCGGTGAAGCAATTGTCACAAAAGTCGGCTTTGTGCCGAAATCCCGCGCAAAATAAAGTGCGTTTGACCTTTTGCCCTGTCCGGCGGACGAGACGACGCTCATCCGCCGATATTTTTGCCGTCTCCCTCGCCGAATGAAAGCCCCTGCCTCCACCAGCCGCCCATCCTTGGGCAGCTTGCTGCTGAAAAAACAGCAGCGGCCCTTTCTTGGCATCGATAAACAGCGTGCGATCCGGCTCTTCTTCGCTTCCAACTCCAGCGTCGCCATCATCGTGCTGGTGCTTATCATGCTCTTCCTGTTGCGTGAGGGGATGGATTTCCTGCCGACCTACCGGCACGAGCTGGAAACCTACCGTCGTGCGGGCCTGGAATTCTGCGACATCATCAACCGCCCGCTCGCCGAGCACCAGGCGCTGTGCAGCAAACTGCGCCGGGCCGCCAGCGCGTCGCTGAACACTCTGACCCACACCGCGCGCACGCGCCGCGATGCCGCGTACGAGCTCATGCGAGAAGTCGAGGAGGAGACACGGCTCCAGCGCGCGATCTTGAGCGACGCCCTTGCACAAATCCCCGCTGCATCGCCGGAAAAACTAACCAGGCTGCGCCAGGAAATGCGCGCGGCCACGACCTTGGCCGCAGCACGGCTGCAAACGCCCGCCGCTCTCACCCCTGAGGAAGGTCGGCGGCTGCAGCGCGAGCTGACGCTACTCAATCCCGAGGTGCCAGAGCTGCCCCCGCTCCTCGCGGCTCTTTCCGCAGACTATATTCGCGTGGACCGGGAGGCTCACGCTACTTTCAAACCGCTGGTCGATGCGGTGGAGGCGTTTGAAGCCGCTCCCGACGCGCTACACACGCTGCTCGACGCGATGAAAAAGCACGCGCGTGAGACCAAAGCGCACGTCACGGAACTCCATGGCAGCGGCAAAGAGCCATCCCATTCCAAACCGGTCGATTTTGACCTTAGCATCGTGCCCCTCACCTCGGGCATCACGGAACTCACCGCCAAAGTGGAGGAATACACGCTGCTGGCGCAGAAAACCGCCGACACGATGCCTGCTGCGGCAGGAACGCCTCAGGCCGTGGCACTTCTGGCGGAAATGCGTGCCCGACTGCCGGATCATCTTGCCGCGATGCGCCAGGCGGCCGCAAGCTTGCCCGCCTGGAGCCATTCAAAACCGGTTTCTTACTTGGAGGTGGCGATCGCCTTCTTCCTGGGTGACGCCTGGATCACCAACAGCTCCTGGCAGGATTTTTTCGGCTTCGTGCCGTTGCTGACCGGTTCCGTGCTGATCGCTCTCATCGCCGTCCTCATCGCCACGCCGTTTAGTGTGATCGCCGCGATTTACACCAACCAGTTTGCCAGCGAGCGGGAGCAGGAGTTCATCAAGCCCGTCATCGAATTCATCCAGGCCATTCCGTCCGTCGTGCTCGGCTTTATTGGTATTTCATTGCTTGGGGATGCGATCAAAGGCGTCAGTGAATGGGGCTGGTTGCAGTGGATACCCAGCTTTCCCATCCAGGAGCGGCTGAACATGTTCAATGCTGCCTGCCTGCTAGCCCTGATGGCGGTGCCGACGATGTATAGCCTCGCGGAAGACGCTCTGAACAACGTTCCCCGCTCCTATCTTGATGCCTCTGACGCTCTTGGGGCCACCAAGCTGCAAACCGTCTTCCGCGTCATCGTTCCGGCGGCCAAATCCGGTATTGCTGCCGCCGTGCTGCTCGGCATGGGCCGGGTGATCGGCGAAACGATGGTGGTGCTCCTCGTCGCGGGCAATCGCATCGCCATTCCCGACTTTAGCGCCGGTCCCGGCGTCGTTTTCCAGCCTGCACACACGCTCACTGGCATCATCGCGCAGGAGCTGGGAGAGGTGTCCCGCGGCAGCGCCCACTGGCAGGCACTGTTTATGGTGGGCATTGTGCTGTTTCTCATCTCGCTCCTGGTCAACTGGTGCGCCCGGGCTTTTGTGCGTCGATTCGAACTTGCCAAGTCATGAACCAGCCAGCGACAGCCAATCCTTTTGCAGGCATGAAATCACGCGATGCCCTGCGTGAAACCATCGTGCGCTGGCTGCTGCGCCTGGGCACATTCTTCATCGTGGCGGTGACTGTCGCTATTCTAGCCCACATCATGGTCAAGGGCGCACCCGTCGCTTTTCGCTCTACTTGGCCGTTTGTGAACGTCCAGTTCCTCACGGAGCTGCCTTCAACGCTGCATGTGATTGAGGATGTGAAAGGCGGCCGGATTGAGGTCGAAGTTAATCGGGCAGATCAGGTCAAGGCCCAGCTTGGGGATGCCTTTCATTCCGAAACCACGATCTCCTACTCTGGCGGCGGCATTCTTGGCCCGATTGTCGGCACGGCATTGTTGGTAACCGTCAGCATCAGCATTGCTCTCTTCCTCGGTGTCGCTTGTGCGATTTATCTCAGCGAGTATGCACGGCATGGGAACCCTTTGATCGAGTGGGTGCGCTTGGCCATTTTGAACCTCGCTGGCGTCCCTTCCGTCGTCTTCGGTCTCTTCGGCCTCGGTGCCTTCGTGTTGACCGCGCCGGTGTTTGTCGATGTGCCGGCAGATCGTTCCGTGTTTGCGATTCCACTCGGCTTCACGACGCTCAGCTTTGAAGGTTGGGACACCTGCGTGCTTTCGGGCGGCTTCACACTCGCCTTTGTCATCCTGCCTGTCATCATCACTGCCAGCGAGCAGTGCCTTCAAGCCGTGCCGCAGGGATTCCGCGAAACCTCGATGGCTCTCGGTGCCACGCGCTGGCAGACGATTCGTTACAGCGTGCTGCCCTTCGCCACACCCGGTATTTTGACTTCCAGCATTCTCGGCATCGCCCGTGCGGCTGGTGAGACGGCTCCGATCATGTTCACCGCCGCGCTGGCCTTCAAAGACAAGCTGCCTTGGCAAAAAGACCTGCCGCCACTGCCTGCGGATGCGTCCATCTTCGCGCATTGGGAGCAGAGCGTGTCACGCTTCCTCGGCATCTTCACCGAGTCCGTGCAGGCGCTGCCGTACCACATTTACACCCTCGCCGCCAAGATCCCGCAGAACGAATACTCGGAGCGTGCGCAATACGGCTCCGTCTTCGTTTTCCTCGTTCTTGTCGCCTCTTTGGCCGCCAGTTCGGTGCTGCTGCGCAAACGTCTGCGCGCCAAGTATCGCTGGTAAACGCCGCTCCTCTCATGTCTGCCGATTCCACTGCCAAAACCACGCCGCCGCCTGTTGTTCAGGTGCGCGACATGGATTTTTGCTACGGTGCGAGTCCGGCGCTCTTCGGCATCAACCTGAAGGTCAAATATCGCCGCGTTACGGCCCTTATCGGCCCCTCAGGCTGTGGTAAAAGCACGCTGCTGCGCTGCATCAACCGCATGAACGACCGCGTGCCCAGCGCTCGCGTCACCAAGGGTGAAGTGCTCGTGAAAGGCAAAAACATCCACGATGCCGATGTCGATCTCACGCAATTGCGCAAGCAGGTCGGCATGGTGTTCCAGAAGTCGAATCCGTTCCCGAAGAGCATCTACGAGAACGTCGCCTACGGCCTGCGCATCCACGGTGAGAAGAACAAATCCGTGCTCGATGAGGCCGTCGAGCGCTCGCTGCGCCAATCCGCGCTGTGGGATGAGCTCAAAGACCGCCTGAATGCCAACGCCCTCGCGCTCTCCGGCGGCCAGCAGCAGCGTCTGTGCATCGCTCGCGCCATCGCCACGCTGCCGGATGTGTTGCTGATGGACGAACCCTGCTCCGCGCTCGATCCCATCGCGACGCTGAAGATTGAGGAGCTGATGCATCGGCTGGCGCAAGAGTACACCATCGTCATCGTCACGCACAACATGCAGCAGGCCGTGCGCGTGTCTGATTACACCGCCTTTCTCCACCTCGGTAAGCTCGTCGAATTTGCTCCCACGGCAGAGTTCTTCACCAATCCCCTCGAAAAGCTGACGGAGTCTTATCTTCGCGGCACCTTCAGTTGACATGGCCGCCGAAACTTCAGTTCCAGCCTCCGAAGAGCCGCTCATCCAGGTGGAGAAGTTCAACTATGCGTATGGCGACCACCAGGTGCTGTTCGATGTCGATTTAAACATGCACAGCAAAGACGTGTTGGCCCTCATCGGCCCGTCAGGCTGCGGCAAAAGCACGCTCATTCGTTCCATCAACCGCATCAACGACCTCGTCGAGTCCGCCCGCGTCGTCAGCGGCAGCATCAAGATCGACGGCGTCGATTTGTACGCTTCGAACGTCGATGTCATCAATCTGCGCCGCAATGTGGGCATGGTGTTCCAGAAGTACAATCCCTTCCCGCGTTCCATTTTCGAAAACGCCGTTTATGGCCTGCGTGTCGCTGGCATCAAGGACCGCCACGATCTCGAAGAAGCCGCCGAACGCAGTCTGAAATCCGCCGCGTTGTGGGATGAGGTCAAAGACCGCCTGCATGAGATGGCCACCGGCCTTTCCGGCGGCCAACAGCAGCGTTTATGCATCGCCCGAGCCATCGCCTTGCAGCCGCGCATCTTGTTGATGGATGAACCCTGCGCCGCGCTTGACCCCATCGCCACCGCGCGCATTGAGGAGCTGATTCTGCAACTTCGCGGCCAGTACACCTTCGTCATCGTCACGCACAACATGGAGCAGGCCAAGCGCATCGCCGACCGCACCGCGTTCTTCTACAAAGGCAAGCTAATCGAGGAAGACGACACGATGACAATCTTCAACCACCCGAACGATCCTCTGACCGAATCCTACATCACGGGCCGGTTGGCGTGAAAACTGGGGTGAGATTTCGGCAGTCGCTTTTTACGGAATCATCCAGGTCCTCTCTCCTCCGTGGTGGCTGGAGTCCACAATTCCGGCGCAGCCTGCGCCATGATCCGCCTTGCCGTGGTCATTTACTTGGCAGTTTAGCCAAGTAGTTTGACTCGCATGAACTGGGGAACATACCCCATGGCAACGCAGCCGCGACGCAAACACCTTTCCTTCTCCCACCATGACAACCATCGAAGTCTATGACCCGCCCATGTGCTGCTCTACCGGCATCTGCGGCACGGAGATTGATCCTGATCTCGTGAACTTCGCCGCCATGCTGTCGCAGCTCGGCACGCATGGCATCAAGATCGAGCGCTACAACCTCGGTCAGCAACCGATGGCCTTTGTGCAAAACTCAGCCGTGAAGGCTTTTTTAGACAAAGAAGGCGCGGAAGCTCTCCCACTGATCTTTTGGGATGGCGAGGTGCATCTCAAAGGCCGCTACCCAACGAAGGACGAGCGTCCCGGCTGGTTCCGTGCGGCACTCGGCAAAGCAGAGGTGGCATCATGAAACTGCCTCCTTACCAGCCCGAGGCTGCCACTTCGACGCGCTTCCTCTTTTTCACCGGCAAAGGCGGCGTGGGCAAAACCTCGCTCTCCTGCGCTGCGGCGCTGAAACTCGTCGATGCTGGCAAACGCGTCCTTTTGGTGAGCACGGACCCGGCTTCGAACCTGGACGAGGTGCTGGAGACGAAGCTCACAAACCAGCCCACGCCCATCGCGGGTGCGCCGGGTCTGGATGCGATGAACATCAACCCCGTCGAAGCCGCCGCCGCGTATCGCGAGCGCTTGATCGGACCGATGCGCGGCCTGCTGCCTGAGGCGGCGCTGCGCAGCATGGAGGAGCAGCTTTCAGGCTCCTGCACGGTCGAGATCGCCGCTTTTGATGAGTTCTCCGGCCTGATCGGCAATCCCGAGGCCGCGAAGGGCTATGATCATGTCATCTTCGACACCGCGCCGACGGGCCACACGCTGCGGCTGATGAGTTTGGCGAAGGCGTGGGATCAGTTCCTCGACAAGAACACCAGCGGCACGTCCTGCCTCGGACCGCTGGCCGGTTTGGAAAAGCAACGCGTGATTTATGAAGCCACGGTCCAGACGCTCGCCGATGCCAAAGCCACCACGCTCGTGCTCGTGAGCCGTCCGCAAGGTGCGGCGCTGCGTGAAGCCGAACGCACGTCCAAAGAGCTGCGTGCCATCGGCGTGGGCAATCAATGCCTCGTCGTGAACGGCACCTTTGAAACCCAGTGCCCGGAAGACGTGACCGCACAGGCCATGCAGCAGCGTGGTTGGGCCGCTTTGAAGGCATCGGCATCGTTCATCAACTCCATGCCGAGCTTTATCGTGCCACTGAGGCCCATCAACATCCTCGGCATCGGCGGCTTGCGTGTGCTGCTGGAGGGCGAAGCCCTTTGGACTGCGGCAGCCTGCTGCCGCTTTCCCGAGCCAGCCCTGCTGGCGTCGAGGTCCCAAGATGTCACGAATTCAGACAGCGATGTCTTCTCCCCGGCAGCAGGGCTGCCGCAGTCCAAAGCTGACGCCATCTCCCCGCTTGAATCCCTCGCCGATCTCGTCGCCACCATCGAACAGCACGGCCATGGCGTGATCATGACCATGGGCAAAGGCGGTGTGGGCAAAACCACCGTCGCCGCCGCCATCGCAGTCATGCTCGCACGACGTGGCCATTCCGTGCATCTCAGCACGACCGACCCCGCCGCGCATGTGGCGCAGACGCTGCATGGCACGGTGGAGGGTCTCACACTCAGCAAGATCGACCCCGCTGCGGAAACCGCCGCCTACCAGGGTGAAGTCATGCTGGCCCAAGGCGCGGCGATGGATGAAGCAGGCCGCGCTTTGCTGCAAGAAGACCTGCGCTCACCCTGCACGGAAGAAATCGCCGTGTTTCGTGCCTTTGCGCGCGAAGTGGGCCGAGGCACGGGCCGCTTCGTCGTGCTCGATACCGCGCCCACGGGTCACACGCTGCTCCTGCTCGATGCCAGCGAAGCTTACCAGCGTGAACTCGAACGCCAAGCCCGCAGCACGCAGCCCGAGGAAGTCCTCAAACTGCTCGAACGCCTGCGTGATCCCGACTTCACCCGCATCCTGCTCGTCACTCTGCCAGAGGCCACGCCCGTGCATGAAGCCGCTGCTTTGCAGGAGGACCTACGGCGTGCCCGCATCGAGCCCTTTGCCTGGGTCATCAATCAAAGCCTGCTCAACAGCGGCTCCTGCGATCCGCTGCTGCAACGCCGCGAAGCCTCCGAGCATCGTTACCTGCGTGAAGTGGTAGAAAAGCAGGCCAAGCGCACCGCCTGGCTACCCTGGCAGGCGGAAGAACCCGTCGGGCCTGAAGCGCTCGCGAAACTGGCTTCGTCCGCACTCGCTGTGCAGGGGGCTGAGATGAAGCGTGCGCAGGCCTAACTCCGGCTAAGAAGCCGTTGCTTACAGCCTGCCCCGCCATCTCCGTCCTCATGCCCGTCGCAGACGTTTGCAGACTGGGAGCACGTGATTGTGGATGATGGTTCGCAGGATGGCACGACGGAGGTTTTGAAGCTGCGCCTGGCGGAGGATCTGCCGGCGCGGGAGACGAGTTTCAGGGTGGCCGGAGTGCCCGCCCGGGGTGCCCGGGAGGCGATCTGCGCCCATTTCACGCAGCGTGGGTGGATCGAGGGCCGGGCCTTTTTTGCTGGCGGCTTGAATCACGGAGTCCCGGTCGGCTTCATGGAGATGAGCCGGGTCGTGACCTGCTGGCGCACGGGCATGGGTTTGCCTTCGATCTTGAGCTGGATGGTGGCGGAAAAGACGGCCAGGGAGATGGTTTTGCGCTCCAGATCGAAGAAGATGTGCCCGCTGACCTTGGAGTCCTTGCCAAGAGTGACGGGGCGCTGGGTGCTCAAGTCGCGGCCGTTGCTGTCTTTGTCGTGCTGGGATTTCATGACGCCCTCAAAGGCGATTTGGGCCTGGCGGCGGCCTTCGCGGTCCACAATTCCATCAAATTT
>JAJTDU010000080.1 GCA_021298725.1 Verrucomicrobiaceae bacterium
AGCGATGGTGCGCTGGTGGCCACGGCGGCCGGTTCGACGGCGTATGCGCGGAGCATGGGTGCCCCGCCGCTGCTGGCAGACACTCCGGCTTGGCTGCTGGTGGGATCGAACGTGTTGGAGCCGGCGCACTGGCGCAGCGCGCTGCTTTCTCCCGATACCACGGTCGAAATCCGCAGCCTGGAGCCGAAAGACCGGCCGGTGGAGGCGTTTGTGGACGGCCTGAGCATGGGGCGCGTCGTGGCGCTGCGAGCACGGCTGTCTCGCGCGGCGGCGGTGGAGTTGGTGTTCTGCGCCAGCCATGACATGGCGGAAAAAATCGCGGCGATTCAATTCGGAGCATGATTCCGGCCTTTCAAAAAGACGAGGCCCTGCTGGCCGACCTCGCGGCGGCGTCGTTGGATGAAGATACGCTGCATGTGTGGTGGCTGGGGCAGAGCGGTTTTCTAGTGCAGTGGGCTGGTGAGCGGCTGCTGTTTGATCCTTACCTCTCGGATTCGCTGACGAAAAAGTACGAGCAGACGGACAAACCGCATGTGCGCATGACGGAGCGCTGTGTCGATCCTGGCAAACTGACGGGCATCCGCCGGGTGACGGCGAGTCACGTCCACACGGATCATCTGGACGGTGAGACGCTGGTGCCGCTGGCGCGGGCCAATCCGGGTTTTCGGCTATATCTGCCGCATCCGATCCTCGCAGAGGCGGAAAAGCGGCTGGGAGACGCGGAGGTCACGCTCTGCCCTATCGGTGATCACGATTCCTACCATGAAAACGGTTGGGAAATGCACGGCGTGGTGGCGAAACACAACGAGTTGCTGCGGGATGAGCACGACCACTGCCACTACACCGGATTCCTGGTGAAATGCGGCCCGTTCACGATCTACCACAGCGGGGACACGCTGTGGCATGACGACATCGTGAAAATCCTGCGTGAGAACCGCTGTGACATCGCTTTTCTGCCCATCAATGGCAACCAGCCCGAGCGCCGTGTGGCAGGGAACCTCAACGGCACGGAAGCGGCGGCGCTGGCCAAGGCGGGGCAGGTGAGGCTGGTGGTGCCATGCCACTATGACCTGTTTGAGTTCAACACGGCGGCGCCGGTTGAGTTTATGACCGCCTGCGAACGGCTGGAGCAGCCCTACAAGGTGCTGCGCTGCGGGGAGAAGCTGGTGCTCCGACGGGAGTGCGCAGCGGACGATTACTTCGCCACTGCCTGTCCCGTGGCAGTCCTGGCGTTGAAACCGCCTTTCAGGAGCAGGATGTTTTTGAAGCCCATTTGGTGCATTTCCAGGGCGACGAGCTTGGCCCGACCGCCGATGGCGCAATAAACGATGGAAGGCTTGGATTTGTCGAGTTTGGCGAGGGCGTCGAGCTTCCTCTGGCCGTGAAAGTGGTCAATGTTCAGGGAATTGAGGATGGAACCCCGCAACCGGCGCTCCTCCTCGGTGCGCACGTCGATGATTTGTGTGTCCAAGTGCTCTACCAGATGACGCTGAACGTCTGCTGGGGTGATGAAGCCGATCTCTGCAGGCAGAACGACCTCTGGCGGTGAGGTGGGCGCAGATTCCGAACGTCCCTGTTGGGAGAGGAGAACTAAGCTTAAAAGCAGGCAGAGGAGGGGAGAGCGCATGGAAGAGGAGGCTTAGGGGGCTTTAAACAGGTCTGAAATGGAGGTTTTGAACAAAATTGTGATCTTTTTGTGAAAAATATGAAAATAATAATTGAGGTAACCCATGATATATTATATAAATACCATAATTCGAGGCTGAGCCACTCAAACGGGCTGCTCATCTCGAAGTTAACACCAACAGCCAAACACAAAGATAACACTATGAAAAACATCAAGCTCAACACCTCCCGCAAAGCTGGCTTCAGCCTCGTGGAAATGCTCGTCGTCATCGCCATCATCGGCATCATCGCCGCGATCGCGATTCCGAACATCGGCAACCTGAATGACAGTGCTCGTGACGCCGCCGCCAAGCGCAACGCACAGACCGTGGCCTCCGTGCTCAACGCCGCAGTCGCCGCTGGCGCAAACCTTAGCGACCTCACGACCCCTGCGTCCATCGTGACGAAGGCCGAGGCTGGGGTTTCCCCGACAGATGGTGCCTTCAAAAACAAGACCTTCACCTCAGGCCCAATCGATCCTGATGAGCGCACCAAGATTGCAAGCTACCTGACCTGGGACGCCACTAACCAGCAGGTGAAGTACGACTCGAACCCAACCCCCCCCTGATAGCGGTGGTCATTCGTCGCCCGGCTCTTTGTTGATCTAAACAACAGATTCGGACGATTCTCGTCCGCCGGGGAGGTGACTCCCCGGCGGATTTTTCGCAAATAAAACAAGGCGGCTGCCGATTGGACATGAACACGACAATTCAGAGGAGGAGAAGGCATGGATTCAGCTTTGTCGAGGCGATCTTCACGATTGCCATCATCGGCATCATGTCCTCGCTCGTGGTGGCGGCGATTTCCAATGCCTCGCGGGATGCCCATCGAGTGATGTCGCGGCAGCAGCAAGTATCCGTGCAAAGCGCCCTGACTACCTGGGTGATGGCGCAGACCCGTGTGGGCAGCACGGCACAGGTTCGCAGCTTGGAGAGTGTTCGTACCGCCTACAACGCTCTGCCGACCACTTCGGCACGGTTTAACCTTCTGCTGCCGAATGCTTCCTCGACAGACCCGAATTTGCGGGCTGGTTTTATGGATCAGACCACGGCGGATCATTTTCTGGACTACACCACCAGCACGGATCGGTTGAAAACCGCCGCCATGAACAATGCGAAACAGTATCTGAGTCTGCCCACTTGGCAGAGCGGTGATTATCCACGTGTGGAACTGGTCAATGAATGAGTTTTTGATGAAAAAAACCACCCTCAGCAAGCAGCGCGTGTTTCCAGGCTTTTCTCTGGTCGAGATGATGGCCTGCGTTTCGATTATCGGCATCATCGCGTTCATGGCCATCCCCTCCGTCACCCGCATGCGGGGGGATAGTGAACGCAATCTGGCCATCGCCCGTGCCGAGGCGCTGAACCTAGCGCAGGCGAGTCTCATTCAAGTGCGCGGACGCACTCAAGCGGCGCTGGATTGGTCTGGTGCGGCCTCGGGCGAGGCGAAGTACACGCTGCTGCGGCCTTACCTGAGTTTTTCGGAGACGACGCTCGCCGCCTTTCTGCCCTCTGGCTACAGCGTCATTTTTCCGCCGTCCATCACCACCATGACGAAGGCCGCGCTGAGCGGTCCGAGTGGGACGATTTACTACTGAGCCCCTTATCCAGGTCTGATGACCACCACCACGAAAGACAGCAGCAGATCTGCCGCCAGTGCGCTCAAGCGTCACTGGCGCGCCGCTGGCTATTCGGTTTCGGAACTGGTCATTGTTATCTCCATCATGGGCGTCTTGTCAGGCGTCACGGTGGGCGCGTTTCATCAGTTTCTGGACGGCAGCAAGGACGCGCTGGCCACCGCCAGGCTCGAGATGCTGAACCAAGCGCTGCACAGCTTCGCCCAGTATAACAAGGAACTTGTTTACACGAGGCAGGACAGGGCTGCTGAGGATGAAAGGACCGTGCTGCGCGTGCTGCAATACCGTGGGCCGACCGAGGACAAGGCGGCCATCGGCTCTCCCTACCTGGACCCGATGTACAATCCTCTCACCTCCAGCGCTGACACGACTTACCGCCTGCGGTGGACGGGACGGCTGTATGAACTGCTCAAGCCACAGACGCCCGGAACCGGCCTGCTCATGAACTTCGAGGGCACGGACTTCAAGGGGCCGCCGCGTCCCGTGGACCCCGCAGACATGCTGGGGAACTGACGCTATCGACCTGAATCCTTTCGGACCCGCCATTCATGCCCGCCACTCTCCAGATCCCGGCCCCGCCTACACCCAAATCTTTTGGGGCTGCGAGTAATCTGCCAAGCGCGACAATCGAGGCCCGCCAAGCGGCCATTCTTTCTATCGAGGGGCTGGCGTTGCAACACAGCATGCTGCCGGTGAATCTGCTGCGCGAGAGCTGCTCACCCGAGGCGGAGCGGCTCATCCGTAAGCTCGGACGCTTGCCCTATGTGGCTGATCCGTGGCTGCCGGTGACGACTATCGGGCCGTTGCTCGTCATGGCGCATCACAACCCGAAAGCCGGGGATTTGTGGGGAGTGCCGCCATGTATGACCATCCGCGTGCTCATCACGCTGGCGCAGTATCAAAACACCCGCAAAGACCTAGTGCAGCGTTTTGGCCAGATGCCGATCTCGCAGTCGAACACCCTGGAGCAGTTGCAGCCGCCAGTGTTTGCAGATCTCGGTCTGGAAGGCACTTTCAAATGGCTGCTGGAAAATTACCCCTACGAACCGGCTGAGATCACCAAACTCAAAGGCTTTTACGAGGCGCAGAAGGCAAAGACGGACACGCCGGGAATCACCCATTTCAACGTGGTGCAGCGCAACATGGGCGTGGCCTTGCAGCATCTCGTCAGCGGCGGCCGGACCTTTGTTTACAGCGCCACCGAGGCCCAGCGGCAGACTTTTTTCCCCATCCCGCTGCTGGAGCGCCACAGCGTTTATCCGCTGTACATCGGCAAGCACGTCGTCTTCCTGCTGAGCGAGAGCAGCGGCTGCTACGCCTTTGAGGACGAATGGCTCTCCATGGGCAATCCGCCGGTGAAAATCGTGCCGGTCATGGCCGACTTGGCCAGCATTCGCGAGGCGATCAACCGCGCTGGTGCCACGTTTGATCCGGGCGCGGTGGCTTGCATCGATGGCGCGACGCTTTCCGTGGCTGATGATGCCACGGTGGTGGAAATCTCCCCGGAGGACATGGCACGGGTCAATCCGCAGAACCCTAACCATGAGCCGGAGCAGTTGGTGCAGTGGGCGCTGTTCACCGCCATCCGCTGCCGGGCATCTGACCTTCATTTGGAGAAGTTCTACAGCTTTACCCGCTTCCGCGCCCGCATGGACGGCACCATGAAGACGATCATGACGGCGCCGGAGAGCCAGTTGAACCGCTTTGTGGCTCTGCTGAAAAATTACGCCGGCATGAACCAAAGCCGTGCGGAGTGCCAGGATGGTCGCATGGCGCTTTCCATCGGTCGCCGTCGTGTCGATGTCCGTGTCGCCGCCATTCCCACGCGGCGGGAGTTCCAGAAGGTCATCATGCGCTTCCTCGACAAGCAGGACGGCGTGAAGCGCCTCTCAGACTTCAATCTTTCACAGCGCCAGATCGACATCCTCACCCGCACCATGCAGCGCGACCAGGGGCTGGTGCTCGTCACCGGACCCACCGGCTCTGGTAAAACGACCACGCTCTACGCGCTGCTCAACAGCGTGAACGACGAGGGCGTCAACATCCAGACCATTGAAGATCCCATCGAATACGAGATCGAAGGCATCAATCAGACCCAGACGAATAACGCCCGAGGTCTCGACTTTGCCAATGGCCTGCGCTCCCTCCTGCGTGCTGACCCGGACATCATCCTCATCGGTGAATCACGCGATGCGGAAACCGCCATGGCGGCGGTGAATGCCTCGCTCACCGGCCACTTGGTGCTCACCACGCTGCATGCGAACGACTCGCTGCGCGCCGTGTCGCGTCTGTTGTCCATGGGCGTTGAGAAATACCTGCTGGCCGACTCTCTGGCCCTCAGTCAGGCGCAACGCCTCGCCCGCCGTCTTTGCGCCTACTGCAAGCAGCCCATGCAGGTGCCCCAGGACGTGCAGGAGCTGATGGCGCGGCAGGCCGTCATCACCCAGCCGATCACCACGCCGATCTACAATGCCCGCGGCTGTGACGAGTGCCACGGCACCGGATACGCCGGACGCGTGGCGCTCATGGAGCTGTGCGAGGTGAACAACGAGCTTCGCGACCTCGTGGAAGAAGGTGCGCCGCTCAGTGCCATGCGCGCCGCCGCTTTCAAAAACGGCTTCCGCTCGCTCTACCAGGAAGGCCTCCAGCAGGTCATCGGCGGCCATACATCGCTTGAAGAAATAAAGTGCCTTAGTTACACCGCGATGTGACACTGATTTTCATTTTTAACCACTCAACGACCTCTCGGCCATGTCCCACTCCACCCAGCTTCACCCCCGTGAATTCGCCACACGCGCGACGGTTCGTGTGTTGATCGTTGATGACGAGCCGCATGTTCTCGCCGTGGGCAAGGCCGTGCTTGAAGCACATTGTTTGGAAACCCTGGCAGCCCGCACTGGCGAGGAGGCGCTGGCGATTGTGCGTCATGGTCTTCAGACCGGAGAGCGCGTCACGGTGGTGATTTTGGACCTGACCATGCCTGGTGGTGCTTCTGGCTTTGAAGTGCTGGAGTGGCTGCGCGCCTGTGACCCCGCACTGCCTGTCATCGCCTGCAGCGGCTATTTTCAGGGGGATGTGCGGGAGCTGTGCCAGGCCATCGGTTTTGTGGATGTGCTGCACAAGCCCTTCAATCTTGAGACACTCGGTGTTTCCGTGCGCCAGGCGATGGCGCAGGTGAACGACGCGGCTGTGGGTGGAACCTCCTACTCCCTTGAAGCGGCATGATGAGGCTCAATTTCCAGATTGCCAACCGCTTCACGGTCATGGGCATGTTTGCCGTGTTCGTCGGCGCTGGAGCCACGGCTTCCGGCTTCATCTGGCAGGAATTCATCACGCTGCGGTTCGTGCAGAATTCGTATCTCGGTGCGGTCGCTCTTGCAGGGCAGATGGAGCTTAACCGGCAGGCGCTTTCAGAGGGCGAGCTCACCGGTGTGGCCCCGTTGAACTGGGAAAACGAGACCCGCATGCGCATGCGGCTCCAGACCGTGGAAATCCCGCCTGCGCTGCAAAGCCTCGGTCTGGAGGTCGAGGTCATCGCCCCGCGCCAAAGCGCCAGCCTCGGGGCTCCCGTGGTGAAGTCTCCGCCCATCGCCATCCTGCCCATCTGTCCGAAATGCATTGTCCAGGAGCCTGATGCAGCGCATATGGACAGCCTGATCTACCGCGTCATGGCCGGCACCAGCCTGGTCATCGACGACACCAGCGGCAAGCGCGACCTGGAGGTCAACGGCAGCGATCATTGGCTCATCAGCGCCGCGCCGCTCTATGGGCGTGAGGGGCGGGTCGCTGGGGCATTCATCGCCCGTCAGCCGCTGGTGCAGTTGCGCCATTTGATGAACAACCAGCGCCTCGTGGTGCCGGTGTTCGGGGCCTGCGCCGGCCTTGCCTTCGCTGTTCTCGGCTTTTACTTCATCGGGCGTGGCATCACCGTGAAAACCAGTGCCCTGGTGAACGCCTTCCGCGCCATGCGCGCTGGAAATTTGAACATCCGCGTCCCCGCCAGCGGTGGGGATGATCTCGACCTCGTGCAGGCGGAGTTCAACGCCATGATCGAGCACATCCGAGACGAGGATCATCGCAAACACGCGTTGCTCATCGAGTACGAGGGGGCCAAGCGCCAAGCTGAGGTGGCCACTGCGGCCAAGGGTAACTTCCTTGCCAACATGAGCCATGAGATCCGCACGCCGATGAATGGCATCATCGGCACCACCAGCCTCCTCATCGAGATGGGGCTGGAAGAGGAGCAGGAGGAACTTGTCCGCATGATCCGCTCCAGCGGTGAGTCCTTGCTGCACGTCATCAATGACATCCTCGACTTCTCCAAGCTCGAGTCTGCCAAGATGGACATCGAGAAAATCCCCGTCGATCTCGAAAAGCTCCTCGGCGACACCACCGACGTCTTCTCCCACAAGACCGCCGAGAAAAACATCGAGCTCAACGTCCACCTCGACGCCGCCCTGCCGCGCCGGGTCATCGGCGACTTCCAGCGCATCAAGCAGGTGCTCGTCAACCTCGTTGGCAACGCCATCAAGTTCACCGAGAAGGGGGAAATCCTCCTGCTCGTCCGCCAAGTCACACGCCAGACCTCGCTCGGCGATCAAACGGTGCTGCACTTCTCGGTGCGTGACACGGGCATCGGCATTCCATCCGATAAAATCGGCCAGTTGTTCCAGGCCTTCAATCAGGCCGATGCCTCCACCACGCGTAAATACGGCGGCACCGGCTTGGGCCTCGCCATCTCCAAGAAGCTCGTGAAAATCATGGGCGGTGAGATCAGCGTCATCAGTGCGGAGGGCAAAGGCTCTGACTTCTTCTTCGAATTGCCGCTTCAGGTCGCTGCGGATGATGAGTCTCGTGAGGAGGAGCTGGTCTGGCTGGATGTCGTTAAAGGCAGGCCGGTCACGATTCACAGTGCTCATCCCACCACGCTGCAGATCCTGAACCAATCCCTCATGCAATGGGGCATGAGCGTCACCTTCCTGCGTGAGAAGTCCGTCCTTGAGCTGGAAAACCAAATCGAGGAGGCGGGTTTATTCATCCTCGACGTCTCCGGTCTGCGTCAGGAGGAGGCCCAGCCGCTTCTCAATGCTGCTGCCGTCCGTGGCGCCGCCATCGTCACGCTCATGTCCATCACAAACGCCAAGCTGGACCGTGATCGTTTCGCTCCACCGCCCGGCAGCCGCCATCTTCGTCTTTCCAAGCCGATCAAGCGTCGCGATCTCCTACGCAGCATGTCTGAGCTATACCGCATGCCACGCCGCGTCGTCGTGGCGGCCCCCGCCCAGATGATGATGCCGCAGGGCTACGCCCCCGCTGCCACCTACCCGCAGCAGTCCATGTCGCCGCCAGGCATGTGGCAGCCTCAGCCCATGGAGGTGCCACAGCACGCCGCCTTGCCAGCCGCCCAGAGCTTAGCCCCAGCTCCCGCTGGAAGCCCGAGCAACGCAGGCTCCCACGCTGCCGCCGGTGGGCATGACGCCCAGGTTTCCGGCTCCACCAACCGCGCCATCGCCAAAGCTGCCAAGGCGGAGGCCAATAACTTCGCCTGCCAGCACCCGGCACGCCTTCTGCTCGTCGAGGACCAGCCTTTGAACCAAAAAATCGCCGTCATGCTCATGCAGCGTCTCGGTTACACCAAGATCGACATCGCCAACAACGGCGCGGAGGCCGTCGAAATGTCCGCCCAGGGCAGTTACGACATCGTCTTCATGGACTTGCAGATGCCCGTCATGGGCGGCATCGAGGCCACCCGCCGCATCCGGGGAAATTTCCAGCTCAAGCACCAGCCCGCCATCATCGCCATGACCGGCCACGCCCTCACCGGGGTGAAAGAAGAGTGTCGTGAGGTCGGCATGAACGCCTTCCTCTCCAAGCCCGTCAGCCTCGACGACTTCCGCCGCGTCATCCCGCCAGCGCTGTCTGTCGAGGCCTCGAAAATACCGATGAGCCTCTGATCGAAAGCTTGCCCCTTACTTCATCAGCTCAGCCAGCTTGGGGCTGATGGCATCTGCCCAGATCTGGTAACCAGCGGCGGAGAGATGCAGGAAGTCTGTCTTCTCCAAGCCTTTCAAGATCATGAAAACCGCAAGTAAGCCCACCGCTCCCGCCTTTTTTAGGGGCAGGTCAAGAAGGGGGCAAGAGGGGTCAGAGGGTGGTCAAGACGGGCGCTCTTGACCTCTTGACCCCTTGACGGCGCGACCAGCTTAACCGCGTAGCATCGCTACTTGCCCAGCTTGTAGATGGCACCGTTCCAGTCGAGCACCAGCATCTCACCCGCGGCGCTGGCGCAGAAGGCGGTGGGCTTGACCAGCACTGAAGGCTTCTTCTTTGGATTGTCCGCAGGTGTTTGCGGGCTGGTGTAGAGCAGTTCGTTGGAGAGTGTTTTGCCAGCGTCATCGGTTTTGAGCGCCCAGATTTTGCCGAGCACGAAGTCGCCATAGACATACGCCCCCTGAAGCTCCGGCTGTGCTTTGCCGGCGTAAACGATGCCGCCCGTGATGCTGAGGCCTTCGGCATGGTTGTAGGAATAAATCGGCTCGACGAATTTGGCGTCGGCGGGTGGGGTGTCCGTGTTTAGCGGGAAGGCGGCGGGGCCTTCGCGGAACTGCCAGCCGTAATTGCCGCCGTTGGTGATCCAGTTGATCTCCTCCCAGATGTCTTGGCCCACATCGGCGCACCAGAAGTGGCCTTTCGCGTCAAAGCTCAGGCCCCAGGGGTTGCGGATGCCGTTGGCGTAGATCTGCGGCAGCGCATTGACGCCGCTGGCGTATGGATTGTCAGCGGGAATGCCATAGGCGTTGCTGTACTCGCGGCTGTTGACGTCGATGCGGAGGATTTTGCCGTAGAGCGTCGCGTTGAGCTGGGACATCTTCAATTCGCCGTTGCGCTTCGAGTTGTCACCCACGCCGATGTAGAGGAAGCCGTCGGGTCCAAACAGGATGTTGCCACCATGGTGGTTCCAGTTGATGAGCGGGACTTCGAGCAGGGTGCGCTCGGATGTTTCGTCCGCCTTGTCGCCATCCGCCTTCATCTCGGTGATGACGAGGCGTTTCGGCTTCTGAAGGGTGTAGCAGAGGTAAAACAGACTGTTTTCTTTGAACTTCGGGTGGAAGGCCAGTCCGTTCAGACCTTCTTCAAACAGGCCATCCTTCGCCTCCATGCCACGCGGGGAGAGATCCAGGAAGGTTTTGGCTTCGGCGGCCTGCTCGTCCTTTGGCAGGATGAGAATCTTGCCGCGCTGGAGCGCCAGAAACTCACGCCCGCTGCCGTCTTCCGGGACCCCGAAGGCGATCGGCCGCTCGGTGGTGAGCTTTTCATAGACGCGAGTGAGCTTGTGAGTGTCCGCTGCAAAGGCGGTGGACGCGGCGAGGGCAAGGCAGAGAAGAGAGCGCATAAGGTCGAGATAGTCAGTCTAGACGGGGCGAGTCTTGCAGGGCAATGAAGAAAATTTCTGCCCTAATGCAGCTCGGGCGGCCTTTTTCATGCGGCCTAGGGCGGTCACTCCACCATCCGCGCCTTCAACGCCGCCGTCGGCATCATGCAGGTCTCCTCTTGGCCAAACCAGCGGTAGCGATGGCGGGCAATGAAGAAATACAGCGGGTCACGCAGCGCTCGTGGCAGCGGTTTGAAGATGAGGGCCAGCTTCCACAGACCGCCGAGGGTGCGGGCCACTTCGAGGGCGGCGTCGCTGGCCCTGAAGGCTCCGTGGGGCGTCAGAAAGAGGAAGGTGTTCGGCGCTTCGGGATCAAGGCCGTGGCGGGAGTAGAGTTCACGGCCCAGTGCGCTTTGGATGGGGGCAAACTTGATCTGACCCGCCGGATCACGCCGCAGGATGAAGCGCACGCTGGCGTCGCAGAGATGGCAGACGCCGTCAAACAGCAGCAGGTGATCATGGCTGGGATCGTAAGAGGACACGGCGGGTCCACTTTACGTCGGTCATGCGCCCTCGTCGTCGCCGAAATCCAGCCCAAGGTCACGAACTCAGGGCTCACGCACCCAAAACACAGAGAAAGTCACTCGATCCCGAACACACCCCTCTTGGTGGGCACAGAGAGCCGTAGGTGCGGGCACAGAGAGCCATATGTGTGGGCACATACAG
>JAJTDU010000081.1 GCA_021298725.1 Verrucomicrobiaceae bacterium
GATAGTATGGCGAAAGGCCATGCGAAAGTAGGACGTTGCCAGATTAAAATACACCCCGCATCCCAAAAGATGCGGGGTGTCTTCGTTTATAATCTCATCCTCCCCACTCCAACCTCCCCACTCCAACCTCCATCTCCAGCTTCGACTGCTGCAGCCTCACGAGAATAAAGAGCTACCCACGCGCCTCCGGTACTTCGCACTCTGTCTGTGTGTGCAATTCCTGCGGGCTTGATTCGTGATGTGAAGCCGGGCAATGCGATTACCGCCCTGGTGCATTGACTTCCTTCACGGTGGCGCCGTGTGTTTCACTGAGCACCAGCACGGCGAGTTTGGAGACGTTGTTGAATTCGGTAGGCTGCAGCATCGGGTAGTCGAGGCCATTGGCTGGCATCTCGATGCCTGGAGGCGGTGGGGTGACGTTTTCGGGCGCGTTCAGGCTGGCGTAGTCAAAGCGGCCGCGGAGGTCGGTGTAGCCGTCTTTGAAGAAGCGGACGGTGCCGTCGTTGAGCTTTGCATAGACCTTCACATAGGCTTTGGGCAGCGGTTTGTCGGTGGTGATGTCACGCGTTTCGAGGCGGCCGTAGTTTTCGTTGAGGGTGAGCTTGAACGAGTTGGCGTGGTAGGCCTGCGTCTGGCGTTTTCCGGCACCGATGATCTCCACGAGCACGTTCGCCTTCGTGAACTCGCCCGGCAGGGGCACGTCGAGCTTGGTGGCGTCTTTCGGTAGGGCCTGCGTGGCGGTTTTGTTCGGCTTGATGATGCTGAATCGGCCCGCGTCCTGGCTGACGAAGGGATTGCTGCTGAAGCTGAACTCCGGGTCCATGAGGTAGTAGTTCAGCGTGACCTCGGAGAGGTTTTTCCAGTTGAGCGAGATCGTCTGTTTTTCGACCTTGAAGTCAAAACCAGGCTCTGTGGCGGCCAATTCGCTCTGCTGGGCCTCGCGGTCGCGTTTGTCACTTTTTTCCGCTTTCACGCTCTTGCCTTCCGCTTCGTCCGCTTGGCTCAAAACATCCGAAAAGAGCGTTTTCCAGCGTGGAGGAAGTTGTGACGAAATTTGCTTCGAAGCGATGCCCCGCGCCGCCGCCACATCCCCCTCATAAAAGGCCGCGTAGCACTGGAAGTAGTCGTGCTGGAGGCGCGTCGGCAGTTTCGTGGCATCCACGGCCTTGAAGCGCGCCAACGCCTCCTCGACGCGGTCTTGGAGGAAGAGGTAATCAACCACGCTCATGTTGTCCATGGCATCGAGCTGCGGCTTGTGCGCCAGGGCGGTGAGGAGCTGCGTGTATTGCTGGAGCACCGCCGGATTCGCGATGCGCCACTCGCTGCCGAGTCGATGGGCGCGTTGATTGACGAGCGGCGAGTATTCGAGGTGCTCGTAGCTGCGCAGCTCGATGGGGTCGATGGTGAGCAGCTTACTGGCGAAGTAGGGGCCGTAGCCGTCATCATCCTTCAATAGCTGGCCGAGCATCGCGGCATCGTTGTGCAGGAACGCATAGTTGAAGACGGCGTCGTCACCGATGTGATGCTGGTTCATGAAGCCGACGAGCTTCTTGTAGAAATCGCTCTGCTTGCAGCGCCAGGCGACGTCTTCGAAGTCGAGCGCTTCGAGGTTGTTCTGCTCCATAAACGCGAACACCTCAGCCTCGGTGCCGTTTTGCGAGACGTAATCCCACGCAGCCTTGTCCACCTGCGTAAGTTTAGCCACGACGTTGAATTCCATCGGCTTCGCCGCCGCACCGCCGACGTTTACGGGGAAATGCGCGAACTTTACGCCCGCCTTTGCCGACACGGCGGGGAAGTAGAAGTGATACTCAAAGGTCTGCGTCGTGTAGGGCTCCAGGCGCACCTGTTTGGAGTCGGTGGCCTTGCTGCCGAGGATGGGCAGAGCGCCCTGCGGGATTTGCAGCAGCACGGCGGCCTTCACGCGACTGCTCGTCGGGTTCGTGACGACCACATTCGCGCCGTAAGTCACGCCGGTGAGGAATTCGGCGCTCACATACTTCTCGAACTTCTCATTCCCCTCCATCCGGTAGCGGTCGCCATGCCGGAAGAAGCTCTGCGAGACGAGGAGCTGGCCCTGCGCAGTCTTGTCGCCGTCCACCGGCTTGATCTCCTTGTGGAAAAGAAGGCACGGTCCGCCAGCGGTGAAGGTGAACTGGCCGTTCTCCGCCTTCGTCGTGTGCTTCGGTGCCTCAAACGGCAGATCGAGCACTGCCAGCGCCAGCATCATCTCTGTGAAGTTCCGATGCGCCTCCGCCATATTCGCCGAAACGAAACCGCCCTTCGATCCCATCGCCACCCACGCCGCATAATCGCGCCAGAACGCGTTCACGGTAATGAGATCGGCGTTCTGCTCGATGATGCGCAGTTGGTAGTAATTGTTCTCCGCCCACTCCTTCGTCGAGCCGAGGGCACGGAAGAAAACGCGGACTTCCTGGCGGGCGGCGGCAGCGGCGTCTTTGCCGAAGTAGCCAAGGGTGCCGCTGCCGCTGACCACCAAAGTGCCTGCGGTAATCGAAGTGGCGCCTGTGTAGGCCAGCGCACCACCTAGAGTCATGGCCTTGCCCAAGAGTTCTTCTTTCGCTTCTTCTTCAGGTGCATCTAATGGCTTCATTCTCCCCGAACGAACTACCGAGCTATCGTAATTGGCTCCTGGCGCGGCTCCAAAAGGCTCAGCTGCGGGCATAGGTGAAGCTGGCGCGGGTGCGGCAAGTGCCATCACAGGTTTCTGTGGCGCATCTGCATTGGCCCTGCGTCTCGCGTCATCAAAGCCATCTTTGTCGCCGTATCCGCTTTCCATCGTCCGGCCCCGCAAAGCTGTTTCAAACAAGCGATCTACTTCCTCGGGGTTCAGCGGGATCATTTCCCACAGCTCACGTACATGCCTGGCGGCATTCGGCGCTTCGTTTTGGAGGCGTGAGCCGAGCAGGATGCGCTCGACGATGTTCAGGCGGGCGTAGGCCCAGGGTTCGAGGTGTTTGGCGAGGTCGAGGCCGAGCAGATACTCGTCCATGAAGGTCTTGTCCTTCTTGTGGGCGAGGTAAGGGGCGATGACTTTGTCGAAGAAGGGCTTGTCCTTGCGCTGGAGGAAGAGGTTCAGCTCATGGCTGGCGTGTTGGCCGTATTTGGCGAGCTTTTCGTCATCTTTGAGCTTCGGCCAGTTCAGCACAAAGGCGAACTCGGCGAGGTGAGCGTTGCCGCTGAGCGTGGTGAAGAGGCTGTGGACGCCGCCGAGCGTGTCGTAGGTCTCGAGTTCGCTGGTGAGGATGTCGGCGAGGGTCAAAGATTTGCCGGTGTCGAGCACGGTGATCTCTTTTTTCTGTGTGAAGGGCTTCGCGGGATCGAGATTCCGCGCGAGGCGCTGGTCGGCGAATTTCGTCGGCACCTCCGGCAGGGTGAGCGTGCGCCAGGAGGCGTTTTGCAGGTCTTCAGCGTAAATTTGCACATGCTGGCGGTCGCCGAGCATCTTGCGCTCGATGCGCACGACGCCGTCTTTGTCGGGAACGAGGTTGTAGATGACCGGCGCGGAGGTGGCGAGGAAGTCGAGATTCGTGCCGCCTTGCGGGCCTGCTTGGGCCTTCATTTTCTTCGCAGGCATCGCTTTGGGGGCTTCGAGGGCTCCCGTGGCTCCGCCGCGAGTCATGGAGGCACCTTGACCGGCTTGATTGCCGAGCGCATCGAGATCGGTGCTGCGAATCTCCCACGGATTCAGCAGCAGGCCGGGGCGGGTGAGCATGTTGCCGGGGAAGAGTTTGGAATATCGGCGTTCGAGGATGTAGCGGTATTCATCGCCGATCTCGCGGCCGGCGGAGAAGAGATTCGGATCCCGTGCGGGCGTGCCGGAGGCCGCGCCGAAACGTGCGAAGCCGCCGAGACCGCCGAAAAGGCCGCTGCCAGGATCGAATCGCGACGCGGCAACATGCACGCGGGCAAACGGGCTGCTATGGGCGAGTTTGATGGTGATGAAGTCTTTGTCCGTGGTGGTCTCGGTGATGTGCAGCGGCGAGTTGCCTTTGAGTTCGAGTTGGCGGTGCTTGCCGAGCGCCCAGCCGCCGATTTGGGTGCCTGCAGTGACTTTGATCGAGATGAGTTGGTCGCCGAGGTGCAGAATGTAATCCCCGACCTTTAGGTCGCGGAGGCTGACGAAACCAGGTTCGGCGTGGATCGCTGCGGAGTGGTCTTGGATATACGTTCCTGCTGCCTGGGAGAGGAGCGAGACGGGCTGAAGCCCTGGACTACTTTTCGCGATGCGGATGGGATCGCCTTCAACGGCTTGGACGATGGTGGAAAGCGTGTTGTCGGCTTCTTCCAGCGTCCATGAGCTGCTGCGGCCGTTCGGCGCTTTGGCGGTGAGTTGTTCGATGCCGTCGAGTTTGCCGAGGGCGACGCGGCCTTGGTCGTCGGTTTTGAGGGCGTGGGGCTGCACGCGCACGAAGTCGCGGTGCTTGAAGGTGAAGACAATTGGTTGGTCGGCGACGGGTTCGCCGTTTTTGCCGAGAAGCTCGAAAATGCGCTGGCCGTCGAAGGTGCTGAGGTGGCCGTCGCTGGTGGCTTCGGTTTTGTCGATGCCGTTGAGCGTCCAGGTGTGGCTGGCGTTGAGGTCGCGCTTTTCGCCGCCGTTGCTGAGGACTTCCACTTTGCCGCTGAGCGTCACCGCAAGGCTGGCGAGGCGCTCGGGCACGCTGAGTGTGTGCGTGAGGACGCTGCCAGCGCTGAGTTTGAGGTCTTTGACCTCGCGGGTCGTGGAAATGCCGTCGTGCGTGGTGCTGGTGATGGTCAGCTTCGGCTCGGTGAGCAGTTCAGGGGCGAGATGCGTCTCGTCGAGCATCAAAGCGGTGCGCACGGCCAGCGTGGCCTCGCGACGGGCGAGGAGTTGCTCGCGTTCGATGTGGAATTGCGCGTCGAGTCGGTATTCCTCGGCGTGGTGGTTGAACTGCGTGAGCGTGGCGAAAGTGCCGGCGGCATCGCCGATGATGAGGTTCTTCGTGCCGGGCTGATTCGTGAACGGAATGGCGATGCGGCCGAGTTTTTCATCGACGCTGAATTTGCGGCCCTCAAACCACGCGACGGCGTCTTTGACGGGCTGGTTCTTTTCATCGAGCACGAGGATCAAATCGCCTGCGGGGCCGGTTTGCTGCAAAAGATGCCACTGGCCGGTGCGGATGAGGGCGCGGCTGCTGCGTCCGCCGCCGATGAATTCGATGATCCAGGCCCCGCGTTTGCCTTTGAGGTCGGGGAATTGGGAGGCGAAGCGATTGCGAGTGAAGGGGCCGGTTTCAAAGACGTGAACCTGCTCGCTGTTGGCGACGAGGCCGTCGAGGTTGAGGTCGGTGTTGAGCTGGCGCTGCTGCGTCTGGAAGAAATTGAGCGTGTTGAGCTCGAAAATCTTCACGATGAGCTTCGGCGTGTTTTTGACGATGACGTCGAACGCGATGTCGTCGCCGGGGAGGAACTGCGGCGCGTTCGTGGCGGGGAATTCGATGTCCACGCGGTCTTTGAGCGCCTGAAATTCCGTGGGCGTGATAAGTGTGGCCCAGCGCTCGGGATTGCCGATGCCATTCGTGATGAGCGCCTCGGCGAGGATGGGTTTGAGCCAGGTGTCGCTGACGTGCTCGATCCACGGGGCGAGGAGATCGCGTGGATTCGAGTCCGCTTTGGCGGCTTTGGCAAAGAGATGCAGGAAGTAGTCGCGGACGAGTTCTTCGTCGTTGTGGACGGGCGGCGAGCTGATGAGCGGATCGCTGAGGTCGGCGTCGAGGTCGCACCAGTCGGAGTTGTAGGTGCGGAGGAATTCCTCATTGATGTAGGGCTGACGACGCGGGAGCTTCAGGTAGCTGAGGAAACGCTCGCCATCATAGAGGCCCTTTTTGCGATCGTGATCGAGACGGAGGTAAAGGATGCGGGCCTTGAGGGTCTTGTGCGATGTGACGCCTTCTGCAAAGGCCCACACGCGATCGAGCCACGCTTCGCGCTCGGCTTCGTCATATTCGAGGTTCACATCGGCGCTGGGGGCCAGTTTCCGCAGGTAAGTGTAGATGAAGCTGGTGCTCCTGCCGTGCTCGGCTTTCAGTTCATCGAGTTGCGGCAGCAAAAGTTGGCGATGAATCGGCAAATCACCAAAACCAATGCTCGGCTCCGCTTTGAAGTCCGCATTCAGTGCGGCGACGAGGTTCGGCACATCGGGGCGCTGGAGCTTTTGCAGCACGGCGCGGCGTTGATCGGGCGTGAGCGGCACCTGATCGCGAATCAGAGCGGCGAGAGCATCTTGCGAGAGGCTTTGCAGGCCGCGATCATTGTTCAGCGCATCGCGCAGGAAGATCTCGCGGCTGATTTTCGCGGGATCGAGGCTGGTGGGCAGGTCAGGCTTCGCATCCGGCACCTGGCGCTGGTGGTCGTGGCGGATGCCGAGGCGCTCGATGAGGTATTTGAGCGTGCCCTGCGGATCACGCTCGTAGCCGAGGATAGCCTCGCGGTTCAAAATCACGCGGCGGGCCTCGTTTTCGTCCAGCGTGCGCTGCCGCCGCTCGTTGAGCAGGTTGTTGAGCTTCGCGGTATCGCGGACGGTTAGATAATGGAGGGCGTGGAAGAAATAATACTCCTCCGAGCCCGGCACGAGCTCGCCAAGCGCCTTTTCCCGATCCGCCGCGAGAGCGAAGCGCTCTATGAAGCCGATTTCGTTTTCGGCGTGGGCCGCGAAGGGCTGGAGTGTAAAAAGCAGGCCGAGGACCAGTGCGAACGGACGAAACGGACAGATCAAGCTTTGCGAGGAGAGGACGGCGTTTTTCATGGCTGGGGCATGGTTTGGGGGAATGATGCGGCGGGCATCACGGCTGAAGCGAGCTTTTATTGTAAAGACTCTGTCATTCTGGTGGCCATCTCGGCATGAAACGAGCTTTAACGCCATGCGCGGCCACCACTGGTCTCACCCCCGAGTGCTTGAAGGCCAAAAAAGCGTTTGAAACAAGGGGGTGGGGAACTACTATCGCCGCCCCAAACCCTCCAGACACTTCACATGGCTGACGCAGCAAACAAATACTCCCAGAACGTCTCCGGCGCTTACTACGTTGATGATCAGTGCATCGACTGCGACCTTTGCCGCGAAACCGCTCCGGCGAATTTCAAACGCGACGATGACGGTGGGCATTCCTATCTCTACAAGCAGCCAGAATCCGACGAAGAACGCAATCTTTGTGAAGAAGCGCTGACCGGGTGCCCGGTGGAAGCGATCGGTCGCGATGGGGAGGAATAATTCCTCGTCACCCACATATTTGGACGGCCTTCATCTGCTTTGCGGAAGAACTGCTTGCCTCAAGGAAGGTTCATCCATCTTGAGGCCATCACTTTGTTTAGCAGCACGCATTGGTTGGATTGCGCGTCCGGCGGGAAGGAAACGCTCAGGATGTAGCCCTTGTAATTGGTCGGTCCCGTTCCGGCCAGTTCTTCTTCCAACCAGCGGCCTAGCTCGGTGGAGCGTTCGCAGTAGGCATACACGGAGTTGTCTGAATCCCCGGAGGTGAGCTTGACGCAGATGAACTTGGTGGAGTTGGTAAACTCGAAATTGTAGTATTCAAATCGACGCACAAATGCGCGCAGCATGACGGGCTTGGTCGGGCGCTTGTCACGAAACTGCTGGAAGGGCATCTCCCCGTAACCAGCTAGGCTTTCCCAGTCGATGAGGAACTTTCCCTGCGGACCACGCCTGAGCGCGACCTCTAGCGTGCCGCTAGGCCGGCTGCTGGTGTAGCTGAAGTAGAGAATCTCATGGCCGTCGATGCTGTAGCGCGCCTTGCTGAGCAGACCGCCGGGCTGGGGAGTCTGGCCTTGCTGAACCTCATAAAAGTCCTTCATCAGCGCGGCCACACGGTCGGCATCAATGACCATCGGCAACTGATCCTTCCAGTTTTCCGCTTTCCAGAATTCGTCCAGCAAAGCAATGGCTTGAACCACGTCTTCCTCATTTTCCTGCAAAGGCATGACCTTGATGGCGGAGGCCTGAGGATAGGGGGAATCATGACGATCTTCCGCTTTCGGCTCAACGGATTTGGTTTCCGGCTGGTCCTGGTTGATGGAGGCAAGAGTGAGGGGTTCCGAGGCTTCCTCGGGTTCGATGGTATCCATCCGCAGCCCCATTTTCTCCAGATCTTGGGCGCGCGCCTCTGCCTTCTGCGCCATTTCCAGCAAGGTCTTGCGACTGGAGATGCTGTCAAAGTACCAACGCCAGCCCACGAACAACACGAGTGAGAGGCACGCGCAGGTGGTGATGCATAAACCCATGAAGGCGCGGTGAGAGCCGATAGAGCCGGAGGTCATTGGTGTTGAGTCGTTTAATGCGTAAATCATGACAATGGCGGTGAATGGCCTCATGCTCAAGCACTTGGTTGCTGCTTTCCTGTCTGCGCCTACATTGACCGTTCATGAATTACCCGGAAAAAGCCCGCCGCGTCATCCAGCTCGAAATCGACGAGCTGCAGCGGCTGCATGCGCGCATCGACGACCGTTTTGCCCAGGCCATCGACCTCCTGCTCGCCTGCGTGCGCAGCCGGGGGAAGCTCATCGTTTGCGGCGTGGGCAAGAGCGGCAGCATCGGCCGCAAGCTGGCCGCCACGCTGAACAGCACCGGTGCCACGACCGTGCTGCTGGATGTCGGCGACGCGTTGCATGGCGACCTTGGCGTGATTGATCCCGGCGATCTGGCGATTCTGCTCAGTTACAGCGGTGAAACCTCTGAATTGCTCAACCTGCTGCCGCATTTGAAGCGCTTCAGCATTCCCGTCGTCGCCATCACGGGCGCTATGCAGTCCACGTTGGCGAAAAATGCGGATGTTGTGCTGGATGTCCACGTGACCCAGGAGGCCTGCCCGCTGAATCTGGCCCCCACTTCCAGTACCACGACCATGCTGGTGCTGTGCGACGCTCTGGCAATGGCTCTGCTGGAGGCGCGTGGCTTCCAGGCCGAGGATTTCGCCAAACTCCACCCCGGCGGCTCGTTGGGCAGGGCGCTACTCACCCGCGTCAGCGATGTGATGCGCCAGGGCGATCAACTCGCCACCATCACGCCTGAAACGACTGTGCGCGAGGGGCTGCAAGCCATGACGAAGGCGCGCAGCGGCGCGGCGGTCGTCACCAACGCGGACGGAACGCTCGCCGGTGTCTTCACGCATGGGGACTTCGTCCGCGCCTTCCAGAAGGACAACGCCATTTCCGAAAAGCCCGTGCGCGAGTTCATGACACCGCGTCCGGTCAGCATCCAGGCTGGCAAGCTCGCCGCCGAAGTCCTCGCCACGCTGCAAAACTCGCGGGTCGATGATGTCGTCGTCGTCGATGAAGCAGGCAAACCCGTCGGCATGGTCGATACGCAGGATC